>CAZQOY010000175.1:0-5091 GCA_964595095.1 uncultured bacterium
GCCTGATGGAGTTGGTTAGTGCCCTTAATTTTGATTACAAGGACATTGCCGTTCCTATGTATCAGCTTTATCAGTATTGCCTGGATCAGGCCCGGAAAAGGAAATTCGATGAGGTAAAAGGACTCATCGGCGGTCTCAAGTCGGCCTGGGTAGCGGCGATGAATGTGAATTAAGCAAGAATAGCTATGGTAGCAATTTCAACAACAGGATTTGGCGGTCTCGACATCGAGGGCCTGGTAGCGCAATACCGGGCTATTGAGATTGGATCCCGCAGCAGCCTGGAAAGCAAGAAGGACGTCCTGGAGAGCCGGAAACAGGCGCTCAGCGACCTGGATTCCAAGCTATCGGCGCTTTACAAGCTGGGAGAGCGCTTTTCGGACATTATCCTGGACGTTTTCAATACCCGGCAGGGAGAGTCCAGTGACTCCGAGCTGTTTACCGTTACGGCTGGGGCTACGGCCCAGATTGGGAGTCACAGCATTACCATCAGTCGGCTGGCGTCCATTGATACCCGCGTTTCCCAGCAGTACGTCGCCAGCAGCAGCGACTTCGGTGCCATCGTCACGGACCAGTCGTTCGAGATTTCAGTGGCCAAACCCACCGATGCCGATCCGAATAACCGGGAGGAAATCACCGTTACGGTATCCGCGGCGACTTTCAGCCAGACCAATGATGAGGTGCTGGCGGACGTCGCCCGTGCGATCAACGATGCCATGAGTGCCGCCGCCACCGCCGGTACCATCGATTCGGACGAGAAGACGGTTGCTACGGTGGTTTCAGAGGAGACGGGCACATCCCGCCTGGTGCTGCGAAGCGGGCAGTCGGGAGAGACCTACAGCCTGCAGTTCAACGATACCGACGGCTTTCTGGCCACCTTGCAGGTGAACGCCGCATCGCAGTCAACGGGAACCAGCGGTGGCTATATGACAGCCGCAGATGAACTGAGCGCCCAGTTCACTATTGACGGGCTGGCCTTTACGCGCGACAGCAATTTCGTTGATGATGCGCTCGTGGGTGTCGGCATACAGCTGCTGAGTACAACCGCAACCACGGAGACGATTACCGTTACGGCTGATACCGAAGCTGTCAAGCAGGAGGCTCAGAGCTTCATTGATGCCTACAACGAGGTGATCGAGTTCCTGAATGACAAGACGGCTATGGACGGCGAATTCCGGGGAGATTCGACGTACAGCACCCTGAAGTTCCAGTTGCGGGGCATCATCGCCGCTGTAGTGAGTGATACCGAGTCGAGCGACTATAATACGTTGAGGGAGATCGGGATCGGTATCAAGAGAGACGGCACGCTCTATTTTGAGGACGAGACGAAGTTTGAGACGACCCTGGCGATAAATACCAACTTGATTTCCGATCTGTTCGTGGGCACTGATGGCGTCGCCGTCACGCTTAATAGCTTTGTCATTAATTACACCAAATCCAAAGGGATTATATCGAGCTCCGAAGATGCTGTCAAGGCAACCCTGCGGTACCAGGACACTCGTCTTGAGAACTTCGATGAGCGTCTGGAAAAGAAAGTAGAGCGGTTCTGGGAGGACCTGCTCCGGTTGCAGACGGTATACGTGCAAATGCAGCAGCAATCGGCCTTTTTCGCTAGCTTCTCCTCCAGCCTTTCTTTTTAACTAGTTGAGGGTCAAAATGGTTAATACAATACAGAATGTCACAGCCATCGTTGAGCATGACCCTAACCTCGCAAAGACCGGTCAGGTGGATCGGGACAGGAGTCCAGGGAAGGATAAAGCACCACAAAAAGCACCTGATATTTCAGGGCAGACCAGTGAGCGGGGAGCCGCCCAGGGAAAAGGCGTGGAGCTCTCCGAAGTGGTGAGAGATATCAATACCATGGTCCACCAGGTAGCGGCTACGAAGGTGTCCTTTGATGTGGATGAGGAAACCGGCCGGTCGGTGGTACGGGTTATGAATAAAGAGACCGGTGAAGTTATCCGGCAGGTCCCGCCTGAGGAGCTGCTGACTCTGGTAGCAAGAATGCGCCAGCTCTCCGGGCTCATTTTCAGCGAAGAAGTGTAGGCAGTGAACCAACAGATTAGCAACGACAGGGGGATAGAAAGCCGCTTGCGGCAGATCCTCCTACAACAGCGGGACGCTGTTGCGGATATTTTGCGTTATTCTCAGGAGTTTATGAACCAGCCGGAGCAATTCAGCCCAGACCGGCTCGAGGACCTGCTGGAGCATCGGGCCGGACAAGTACAACTGATTGAACAGCTGGAGGATGAGCGTCGCCGGCTGATGGGAGAGGATAACGAGCTGAATGCCTCCCTGCAACCTCTTCATGGGGAAATTCAGGAGGCTCTGGATATGCTGGCGGCCCTGGATAGCTGCTTGAAGGAGATGATTTTCGATGCTCAACTCCAGCTCACAAATAGTATGGCATTCACTCCCAAGTTTATTAAATTTGGAGAGAATGCAGCGGGCAAGCATTATGCCAATAGTCGCGTACTGGATATAACGAGGTAGACCCATGGCACCAATTAAAAATATCGTTAGCGACGTTGTAGCTTCTGAGCGTTTAAAAGCTCAGGAGCGCGTCACCACAACCCGCTCTGGTAAAGCAAAAAAGCAGGGCCAGGCTCGCGAGAGCGCTACGGTAGAATCCCACGGGGATACGGTAAATATCTCCACTGCCGCGAGACAACTCGCAGAAACCCGCGGCTCACAGATGGCGCGGTATCAAGAGATGCTTCAGGCCCTTAAGAGCGATGACGGCGATAAGGTGCAGAATGTGCGTCAGCGCATTGCCCAGGGGGAATTTAACGAACCCGCCGTGCTGGAAAGCGTTGCTGAAGCCATTGGCGACCTGCCTCAATTCCGGGCCCTGACAGAAGGCACTCCGGAAACACCCCGGACCAGGGAGCTGATGGGCGACATTGCCCAGCGGATCCGCTCCGGACAGTACGAATCTGACGAGGTACTTGATAGGGTAGCCATCAATATCCTCAGGGATATTGGCGCCGCCTGAGCCCTCCCGTTTTATCCTCGGTCTTCTGCATTCTGATTCTCACTGACACGGATACACTCCACCTGAGTAGTGGAGTGGTTTATTAACAATCCATTAAGTGAATGTGAGATATGATTGTTGCCATGCAGTGGTTGTTGAGATGGATGAAATAGGAAAGGATGGGTTCTCTTCGGCGGATGTCGGTTCTAGCTGCAAATTCAGCGCAACGATTATCTTTTCTTCCAGCCAGGTCCCACAAACAATATTTTCCAGGTCTGCTGCTTAATATGGAAGTAGTCTTATTGGGCATTTTTACGGTTGATCGGCGGGGAGCTATCCGTTTGAAACGAATCGTGGAATCTCTGGGCTTACAGGAAGGTTTTTTCTAACTTACTACGATTATTTTATCTCAGCTTATGCTGAAAGTCTGGCAATAGATGGATTGGATAAAATTGGGTCAGGGCATTATTTAAGGGAAGCTATTTAATTAGGGCAGGAATCAATCAGATCGGCCTCGGGTGCTATAGAGTAAAACGGTTATACCCTTCGAATAAGCAACAGTTGTCGCTTTGTACGCGGGGGGAAAGGTCCATTACGCCGGGTGGCCGGCAAACTGGGGGACGTAAGTCCCCAGGCGCAAACCAGGAGGATTGAATGTCAACTTCGAGTTTTGGAGCAAACTCAGATGTAGAGAGCAAACACGGCGCTTCCGATGTACGGCAGCTGGTCGTTTTCCGGTTGAGCGATGGCAGCTATGCGCTGGACATTCAGGTTGTGCGGGAGATCAACCGCCTGATTGACATAACATCCGTGCCCAAGGCCCCTGATTTTGTGGAAGGCATCATCAACCTGAGAGGGACTATTATTCCCGTCGTAGACCTCGGGCTTCGCTTTGAACTGCCCAGAACGGAACACTCAAAGGATTCCCGGATCGTGGTGGTTGAGAGCGAGGGGCATACGATGGGACTGGTAGTGGACGAAGTATCCGAGGTGCTGCGCATCCCCGAGAAGGAGATTGATCCCGCAACAAATATGACCACAACCGGTATCAACGTGGACTACGTTACCGGGGTAGGCAAGGTCGGGGAGCGCCTGATCTTGATCCTGTCTCCGGAACGGCTGTTCACTGTCGAAGAAAAGGCTCGACTTAGAGAAGTTGCCGAAAGCTGATAGAGCCTGGGGTGATGGGCAAGCATTGCTTCCAGTCAGGGAGACGTTGCATTGAATGATGCAGGATAAATGTAAACCGGGTAAACAGGATATTTGTCCGGACGGGAGAGAATAACAGTGGCACAAACAGGTAGTACCCCGACGTCAGCGGCTCAGGAACCGATCACATCACCGGAAAAGGCTGGTGAGGTACGTGATCTGGCCGGTGAGGACACTATGTTGATGGTAACTTTCACGCTCGCCAACCAGACGTATGGGGGGGATATTCTTCAGATCCAGGAAGTAACGGGGATGAGCCACATCACCCGGGTGCCCCACGTCAAATCCTATATCCGGGGCGTAACCAATCTGAGGGGCAACATTGTCCCCACTCTGGACCTGGGCACCAGGTTGGGACTGCGGGGAGGGGATGATGTCGAAGCCCAAGGTCAGCAGATCATGATCGCCCGCACCGATCACGGCCTCATCGGTTATATTGTCGATGCAGTGCGGGAGGTTATCACCGTGCGGAAGAGTTCCATCGAACCGACCCCGGAAGGCTGGCTGGATGTGGATAAAAAGTACTTCGCTGGGATTGCCAAGCTGGAGGAGAACCTGGTGACGCTGATTGATTTCAACAAGGTTATTCAAGTGGATCGAGTGTTGTTGGATGAAATCAAACTGGGATGAACCCGGCAGAACGTTGTTTTCAGGACCCATTGCTGGCGGAGGTCCAGCAGGTCCTGGCAAAAGACACGAGGACTTCCTGGTCTCTCCTGCTGGCGCGGCTGGCCGGGGAACTGCACCACGCTCGACAACGATCCGGTAGCACGCTGTTCTCTTACCAGGAAGATCCCGTACTGGCTTCAGTAAATCGCGTATTTCGGGAAGAGAAGGTTCAGCTGTACTGGGAAAAAATAAGGGTAAAGTCCCAAAAGAGCCACTAAGTGTTGACTCCTTCTAGTTGTTTA
>CAZQOY010000176.1:0-4998 GCA_964595095.1 uncultured bacterium
CGTACTGCACAAAGTTTAGTGGCAGGTCGTGGGACACACCACCGATCCAGATATAGTTGTACAGCAGCCGCGCACCGCAGGTATACTCGAACAGGTCCAGGATGCGCTCCCGGTCACGGAAGGTGTAGGTAATGGGGGTGATGCCGCCGGTGTCCAATCCGTGCGCCCCCACCGCCATGAGGTGGCTGGCGATACGCTGGAGCTCGGCCATGATCACCCGGATGAACTCCACCCTTTCGGGAACCTCGATCCCCATGAGTTTTTCCACCGCCAGGGCATAGATGTGGTTATTGTTCATGGAGGCCAGGTAATCGCACCGGTCGGTGTAAGGGATCACCTGCGGGTAGGTCAGGTTCTCGCAGTGCTTCTCGAAGCAGCGATGCAGGTAACCGATGATCGGCTCAATATGACTGACAATCTCGCCATCGGTGCGGATTTTCAGGCGCAGGACGCCGTGAGTGCTGGGGTGCTGGGGCCCCATGTTAATGACCATCTCCTCAGCCTCAACAACGCCGAAGTTTTTACGGATTGCTTCCGAAGTAGTCACTCCCAGCCTCGCTTATCCTTGGGGATGGGTATCCCGTGGTAGAAATCGGGAGTCTGGTAATCCTTCCTCAACGGATGACCTTCCCAATCGTCCGGCAGCAGCATACGCCGCAAATCGGGGTGCCCGTCGAAGGTGACGCCGAACAGGTCATAGACCTCCCGTTCGTGCCAATCGGCGGTGCGCCATAGGTGAGCCACCGACGGGATCACACCGTCATCCCGGGGCGTCTCGATGCGCACCTCCAGCTTGTGGGTGTGCTCCATGGACTGCAGGTTGTAGGCCACACCCAACGGCTCCCCCGGCCCCTGGTCATAACCGGTGAGGCACATCAGGACATCGAAGGCGGTTCCGGGATCGGTTTTTAGATACTCGGCCACGGCCGGCCAGTACTCAGGCGCGATCAATACGAAGCGGGCAGTCTCATCAACTGAGACAGCGGCCTCCGGGAAAGCTGCCTCCACCTGTTTAACAATCTCCGGGAATTCCATTGGGTTGTATCGAGTTGGGCGCTAGGCTGCTTTTCGCAGGGGCGTCTCTTCCCTGATCTTCTTCTTCAGGTGCAGCAGCCCCTCCATCAGCGCTTCCGGCCGGGGCGGACAGCCGGGGATATAGACGTCCACCGGGACTATCAGGTCCACGCCCTTTACTACATGGTAGCCGTACTGCCAGTAGGGGCCCCCGCTGTTGGCACAGCTGCCCATGGAAACCACGTATTTTGGGTTGGCCATCTGCTCGTAGAGCCGCTTGAGACGGCTGGCCATTTTCAAGGTGACCGTGCCGGATACGATCATGACATCGGCCTGGCGGGGCGTGGCCCGCGGCATGATACCGAACCGTTCCAGGTCGTAGCGGGGTTGGGCGGCAGCGATCATCTCGATGGCGCAACAGGCCAGGCCAAACTGAAAAAACCACGGCGAACCCGAGCGGGCCCAGTTGATCAACTGGTCCAGCTTGCCAACAACGACATTGTCCCGGTCATATCTGTTTACCAGGGAAAAATCCATTACTGAACCTTATTACTCCTTTGCGCCACCAGGCAGCTCATTGCGGAGGTCAGGGATTCACTTCGTGCTTAATCTGAGTCCCTGTCCAGGCGCACGTAGCGGCCGCGGGCATAAGGAAGGACCATCTTCACCCAATCGAGATCCCGCCGCCGCCAGACGGCCACCAGACCGACTGTGAGAATAAAAAGGAAGATAAGCATCTCCACGAAGGCCACCAGTCCAATGTCCTTGAATACGACCGCCCAGGGAAACAGGATCACCACCTCCACATCGAAAATAAGGAAGACCAGCGCAATGACGTAAAAGCGGATGTTAAACTGAACCCAGGCGCTTCCTTCAACCTCTTCACCACATTCATAAGTAGAGTTCTTCAGGGCGCCTCGTTTCGCCGGTGCGACGAGTCTCTGAAGGATGAGCGCCCCGACGATAATAACTACGGAAAGGAGGGCAAAAATCGGAATCGGTGCAAAGTCGCTATACAGGCTGTGTTACCCCTTGGGTTTAAGGGTGGGAAATTACCTTACTGTCAAAATTCAAGTCAAGGTATTCCCCCAGCGGGGGGAGCATCAAGCTTGCAGCCACGGTTTTCGGTAGTGTCCTGATTTGATTTTCTTCAAGTCAAAGCGGGGATTCCCCTAATTTGCCCTAAAGACAATTCGTGCTGCGCCGATAATATTATTTTGATGGCACACGTTTTGTACGTATAATTTATGGTCATAAAAAGGCAAAAAAGAGTAAAAAAGTAGAAAAAAAGCAAAAAAAGGAAGAAACATTGATAAGAACCCACCATCAAGAGGAAGAACTTAGGCGTCTAAGCTTAACCATTCCTGTTTCGCTTCATCACGAGTTAACTGCGGTTGTTGAGGAAGAAAGCTTAACCTATGTGGGGGCAATACGCATGGCTCTCCAGTTTTGGCTTGAGGTAAGAAGGGCTAAGAAAATGGAAGAAGGCTATATCGCATGTGCTGAAGAAAATCTCAAGTTGATGGAAGAGTTTAAACATGTTGATAGGGAAGTCTGGTAAAAATGCCAGACATAGCGGTGCTACGTGGTGATGTCGTTCGTGTTAGGCTTGATCCCACAGAAGGAAGTGAATCACGGGGACAGTCTCGGCCATGCATTGTTGTTCAAAATGACATTGGGAACCAGCATTCACCGACTACAATAATAGTCCCATTGACTGATGCTAAAGATAGAGAGACGTACCCTTTCCAGGTCTTAGTTCAAAAGGGAGATGGCGGCCTCGCAAAGAATAGTATCGCCTTGGGTGAACAGATAAGAGTTATTGATCGTAAGCGCATCACATCTAAAATGGGTTCTTTGAGCACCGACATTATGGACAAAATTGATGAGGCCCTTCATGCTTCTCTCCAGTTAATCTAAGCCCCAGCTAGCAAATCTTCTATCCCCCAAAGTCTTTTTGTAATTCCCGCTTCCATTGCAGGCGTTACCCTCAAACTCCGATTAATCCTCACAAAGTTATATTAGGCAAAATGTAGCGCCACTACCGCTTTTGTTCTTTCTAAAGTTTTTGAGGATCCGTTAGTTAGCCTTGTAAACCTCCGCATCTGCATACGCATTGTTAGATTCTGTCGCTCGACGTGAGACGTTGACGTATATTGTTGCTGAGGATTTCCCATCATAACATAATGGAAGACAGGGACGATGTCTGGTGGGCTGTAACGTCGCGCTCCGTTGGTTTTGTAGGTTTTATGAAATTGGGCATAGTCAACGTCTCTACCAAATGCTATGTCTACAGCCTCATAATAAGGTTGAAAGGCATCAGTCGTAAGCTGGACATGATTTGTCAGCCGTTCTGCTAAGCTTAGCATGAACCTTTTAGTTGTTGCCATATTACGCTTACCGATTTCATAGGCAGGGATTAGTTTGCTTTCAGGATCCGGTTTTCTCACCGCTTGCCTTCCCGTTTGGAGTACCATTAGGTTAGCGGGTTGAATAAAGGATGGTTATCACGGAAAAACCCGAAACCGAAACGATATCCAGGGAGTCAGCCTATGACCGCTAAAAAGCTTCCCCCCACCGCCTACCAGCCGAAAGCAGGTGAACAGTACGTCCCCTTCACGCACGGGCAGAGCCTGACCGAGTTCACCCTTAAGGCGGTCCTGTCCGGTATCCTGTTGGGTATCGTGTTCGGTGCGGCCAACACCTACCTCGGCCTGAAGGCCGGTCTCACTATCAGCACCTCCATCCCGGTGGCCGTGCTAACCGTAGTGGCCTTCCGGGTATTCACCGGACTCGGCCTGCGGCACAGCATCCTGGAGTGCAACATGTCGCAGACCATCGGCTCGGCCAGTTCCTCGGTGGCCTCGGGTGTGCTGTTCACCATCCCGGCCCTGTTCATCTGGGGCATGAATCCGGCCTGGCGGCAGATCACCCTGCTGGCCATGTGCGGCGGGTTGATCGGCGTGCTGGCCATGATCCCGCTGCGCCGCTATCTGATCAAGCGCGAGCACGGCCGCCTGCCGTACCCCGAGGGGATGGCCTGCGCCGAGGTACTGGTCGCTTCGGAGCAGGGCGGCAAACAGGCGGCGGGCGTGTTCTGGGGCATCGGCGTCGGGATGCTCTTCATGCTTATCACCAACGGCCTGAAGCTGGTCCAGGGAACCTTCCGGCTGGCCCTGGGCTTCAAGGCCAACATCGCGGTAGGTGTCTCGCCCCCCCTGATCGGCGTGGGCTATATCCTGGGCATCCGTATCGCCACGGTGATGGTTGCGGGCGGGGCGCTCTCGGCCCTGGTCATCATACCGCTGATCAACTGGTGGGGTGCCGGCCTGACCGAGCCGCTGTTTCCCGAGACCGTGAAGCTGATCCGAGACATGTCCGCCGGTGAGATCTGGAACCGCTACGTGCGCTACATTGGCGCGGGCGCCGTCGCTACGGGCGGGATCATAACACTGATCAGGTCGATACCAACCATGATCGAGTCATTCAAACTGGGTCTGAGGCAGATTACCCAGCGCCGGGAGGCGTTGTCAGAAGAGCGGACCGACCTCGACCTTTCGTTCAAGACGGTGCTGATCTTCGCCGGCGCCATCCTGGTGATCCTCACCCTGGTGCCCGGCATCCTCGGCTACCTCGACTCGGTACCAGTCCGGGCGGTGGCTTCTGTACTGATCGCGATCTTCGCCTTTTTCTTCGTCACCGTCAGCTCCCGGATCGTCGGGCTGGTGGGCGTTACCTCCAACCCCACCTCGGGCATGACCATCGCCACGCTGCTGGCCACCAGCCTGATCTTTTTCCTGATGGGCTGGACGGACCTGGCGGGAAAGGCCACCGCGCTGATGGTGGGGACCGTGGTCTGCATTGCCGCCTCCATCGCTGGCGATACCTCCCAGGACCTCAAGACCGGTTTCGTCCTGGGTGCGACACCCCGCCTCCAGCAGATCGGCGAGCTGGTCGGCGTGATTACATCCGCCGGCGTGGTCT
>CAZQOY010000177.1:0-4688 GCA_964595095.1 uncultured bacterium
GTTTTCTATGTAGGTCCTGTGGTGTCAGGTCCGAATCCTGAGCTTTCTTGGCCTCTTGGAAGCTCCTCAAGATCAGGACCTTCAGTTTTTCACTTTCCATAGGTTTCTCCTATATTGCTTTCATGACAATTTAGGGCTATTCAGATTTCATAGTCACCTATTGGGATTAACCTAAAATTAACATGCAATACGACGTTATCTGACATTATGTTCACTATATTCAAAAAAGGAGAATACTCATGGATACACACATGCTAGAATCACAGGAATTCCTACTCCTTACCCCACAGATTGAAGCCTTCTTCGATCAGCTTGACCGGCAAGGACTGTTTGTTGAAGCCCTGGCTCTTTTGAGAGATCACGGCAATCCGAATGTTCCAGAATATTATTTTTACTTGGGATACATTCAAGAGAGGCTTGGCTGGACTGAAGAGGCGATCCAATCGCTAAACCGATTCAGGAGTCGTGAAGGCTGCCCTGAGTGTAATGCCATTACTTCAGGCTTCATGGCCCATATCTACCATAATGAGGGAATGCTGATGGAAGCAGCTTCAGAGATATCTGCGGCCTTGAAGATAATGCCGGACGACCCACTTCTTAAAAGAACAGCGAAGGAGATCCATGACGATCTGAATAACTGGTTCAACGGCATTACCGCGTGGCTAGTATTATTCCTTCATAAGAAGATGTGGCTGGACAATCAGTAGCCTGCGTTGATATGGATTTGCCGGAAGGATGTGAGTTGAGAGATACTCCTGGCTGGAATAAAATCGAGTAGGTACACGGTAAAGGATGCAAATGTTATTGGTACCCTAAAGCCGATTGTGACCTGGCGCGCAGCTCGTCGGACTCGCCGTAACCTGCCTCCCCCGTCCTTCCCGTGCCGGTGATAGGCAGAATTGAACTACCCGTCTATGGCAGATACAGCTCCCTATTTGCCGCGGCAATTCTCTCAGGGTCCATCTTGATCACCGCCCGGTCGTAGGTCAGCTGCCCGTTGACCTCGCTTTCAACGGACCGAAAATTTATAGATAGTATGCGATGAGTAGGTCTGGCCGGGCCTGAGAACCGTTGAGGGGAAATGGGCCTTATTGGGCGAGTCGGGGTAATACTGCGTTTCGAGGACTAAGCCGCTGTGATGCTCGTACGCAATACCCCGCTTACCCACGTTTGTGCCTCTCAGGTAGTTCCCGGGGTAGAACTTTATCCCGGGCAGGTCGGTGTACACTTCCATAACCCGCCCGGTTGTCGGCTCATATACGCGTGCGCCCAGGGGAAGGGGATCACTGTTCTGGTTGAGCACCATGTAGTGGTCATAGCCTCTGCCAAGGACAAGCTGTTCGTCGTCGCTATCAAGGCGGGCGCCTATCGCCATCGGCCTGGTAAAATCAAAGGGTGTTCCTTTGACGGGTCGCAGCTCTCCGGTAGTAATGAGTCCGGTAACCACCGGTAGGAACCGGTCGGCGTTGAACATTATTTCATGCCCCAGGACATCACCCGAGCCCTCCCCGGCCAGGTTGAAGTAGGAATGATTGGTCAAATTCACCTGTGTGGGTTTATCGGTTGTGGCCTCGTAGTCGATCTTGAGCTCGTTGTCGTTGGTCAGCGTATAGACAACCTTCACCGACAGGTTCCCGGGATACCCTTCTTCGCCGTCTTTACTCAAGTAGGAGAGAGCCAGAGCGTGGCCATCCTTACTCTCGACAATCTCAGACTGCCAGACCACCTTATCAAAGCCCTTGCGCCCCCCATGAATGCTGTTTCCGCTGCGGCCGGTAGGCAGCGTATAAACTACACCATCCAGGGTGAATTTCCCCTTATCGATGCGGTCGGCATACCGCCCGATGAGCGCGCCAAAGTAGGGATGCCCCTTCAAGTACTCATCCAGGGTGTTAAATCCCAGCACTACATCATCCAGCTTTCCCGTCCGGTCGGGCATGGTTAAAGACACGATAATGCCGCCATAGTCAGTGATCCTGGCTTCACAGCCGTTGGCATTTCTCATGGTATACAGGTGAACAGGCATTTCCCCGTCAGCATATCCAAAGACTTCCTTTTCGATAGTCACCCTTGGCCCTCCTTGCTGGTTACAACCGACTGATGCTGTCATAGCAATACCCCATAAAAGAGCAATCCAGAATTTTAACAAACGCTGCATGCCCGCCTCCTTTTAATTAAATGACAGTTCGTGCGTAGAGCGGCGACCTCGTTTATGCCACATCTCAAACCACACTCGCCATCTTCCTGGTCATACATTTCTTGGCACAAGCTAAGAAATAATCGTAAACAAAGTTACAACAGTATAGCATGCCCGTTTTTTATGTGGCGTATTAACATCCCTTGATTCAGTCTGAGCCTTAGAGTGGGAGATAAGGGGAGTGGGAGCATGGGCGAAAGGGGGTGAGTCAGGCGGCTAGGGTGCCGTTAATGCCAATGCCACTTCCTTTGCCCTTTCCAGAACCTCTTCTTCGCCTTCCACCTTTTTATTTCGCATCAATATCTTGCCGTCGCAGATGGTGGTGTCGACACAACTTCCGTTGGCTGAATAAACCATATTTGGAACAAGCTGGTGGTTCGGCACCAGGTGGATATCATCTAAATCCACCAGTATAAGATCAGCGACTTTGCCCTCCTCAATGCTCCCACTGTTAATATTGAAGACCCTGGCCGGTGCCGCCGTTGCCAGTTGAAACACATCATGGGCGGATAAGACGGTAGGATCGTCATTATCCATCTTTTGCAGCAGGGCGGCGAACTTCATCTCTTCCAGCATATCAAGATTGTTATTTGAGGCGCACCCATCTGTTCCCAGGACGACAGTGAGGTCACGGTCTGCTATTTTTGTATAAGGGAAAACACCGGCAGCCAGTTTCATGTTGGACGTTGGATTATAGACCAGTTTCACATCGTGTTCCTCAAGCAATTCAATCTCCCGGTCGTCCAGCCAGATGGCATGGGCGGCAATAACCTGAGGTCCCAGAAAGCCAATGTCGTGCAGGTACTCCACCGGGCGCTTGCCATGCTGCCGTATGCAGTCTGAGACCTCTCTTTCTGTTTCGGATAAATGTATGTGGATGAATATATCGTTCCCGGTGGCAAAGTCGCTGGCCCATTGCAGGCTCTCTTTTGAGACTGTGTAGATGGCATGGGGACCCAGCGTGAAGAGCACCCGGTTGCTGTAGCGTTTTGCTTCATCAAATAATCTCCGGTTCAACGCTATCTGCTCGGCCGCTTTGGACTGATCGCATAAGTCAATGAAAACCGCCGACAGCGCCGCCCGAATACCCGAATCCTCAACCGCCCGGGCAACGCCATGAAAGTGCCAGTACATGTCGTTGAAAAACGTTGTCCCCGATTTGATCATCTCCAGGCAGGCGAGCCTGGTCCCCCAGTAGGCGTCCTCTTCAGTCAGTCGCGCTTCGGTGGGCCATATTTTATCGTTGAGCCATTCGGTGAGCGAAAGGTCATCGGCATAGCCGCGCAGCAGAACCATGGCCGCGTGCGTATGGCCGTTGAAAAACGAAGGCAGTGCGGCTTTACCATGTCCATCGATAATGATCTCCGCAGCGTGTCGAAGATCATCATCAATCTCCTTGATGATGTTGCCCTCAATGAATATATCCTTTACTTCGTCGTTCAACCGGACCTTTTTTATCAGTATGCTCATACTGTTGCTCTTAATAAAACACTATCGCTCGCGAACCTCTCGTACGACGTCAACGATCTCTTTTGCAGACAAAGCCAGATCAACCCCTTCAATATTAAGAGGTGACCCGGTTCTGGATACCGGTCTAATTACAAACACCGAGCCATCTCTCCGCTTAATAAGCACCTCACCTTCTATTCGGGCCTTATCGAGGATAGAAGAGAGCTTCTGCCGGGCTTCCGAAAAAGTATAAGTCGTCATGAGCTATACCTCCTTAACCTTCACACCAGCCTTTCTGGCTGCTTTTAATAAGCCGTCATCAAGTGATATCAGAGAAGAATTGTGTTTTAATGCACACCCGATAACATAGGCATCATATGCGGACACATTTAAGCTGCTAGCCAGCTCAAGTGCAATACCCAATTCCACATCAGAGAAACGTATCGGGATTTGATGATAAGCTCCAAGGGCGGCAATGGCCTGATCCAGTTTGATACGTTGTCGTTTAAACATGGCTGAGAAAGCATTGCCAACTTCCCAGTGAAGCGAAGAAGGTGCAATCAGATCAGCCCCTTGCGTGACGGTGATCAATTGCTTTTTATGCTGTTCATTGGTGATAACGGCAATAATAGCCGAAGTATCTATGACAATGTTCATTACGATCCCCATTAATATGTACAATTGTACATGTAATGTATGGATCGCTGATAAAAAATGCAACTAGAAAGATGGCCCTTGAACGAGTTCGCAGTATCAAGCCAGTTCGCGGGGCATCACGACCCAAGGCCCTTATCAATTTCTCTGACGGCTACACCTGCTCGGGCACTTCGTACCCCTTGCGGTAGGTGCGCTTCACCAGCCGATTCGCCTCGCTGCTGTCGATAAAGCGCTCAGCCCCGGTATCGACCCGCAGCTTCACGTTGCCCACACGATGGGCGATGTTGGCCATGTGGAGCATGACGACGCTGGGGTGGACGATTTCGACGTCGGCGTTGGCGCGCTTGCGGCTTTTTACGCACTCGAGGAAGTCCTGCACGTGGGG
>CAZQOY010000177.1:4698-4974 GCA_964595095.1 uncultured bacterium
CCCTGCCAGCCGCCGCCGTGCCGCCCGACGGTCATCATCAGCTCCGACCCGTAGAGCTCAACGCGGGTGGCGTTCTGGGTCCAGTAGGGGAACTCGTCATTGCGGCGGATCGTCCCGGTGGTCTTGCGCATGTAGCGTGGGTAGTTGGAGTGCTCCAGGGTCATGACAAAGCCGTCGAAGTCGAAGGCGACGATCTGGAGGTCGGGCACCTCGGAGTCATCGTCCCGGTGATGCAGCCGGCCGCCGGAACAGGATACGGCCGCGGGCAGGCCGGGG
>CAZQOY010000178.1:0-4951 GCA_964595095.1 uncultured bacterium
TCAAACAAAATTACTACTGATTTTGACCATGGGTAGTAACATACAAGGGCGCTGTAACCCCCTGACAGGCGGCTTCAGCCGTCTTTTTTTGATTAAGCGAATTCATTTATGGATTCGCATTAACGGATTCACTCTCCCTTACGGCAGCCCCTTCGGTAAGCTCAGGATAAGCCCCAAGCCCCAAACCTCCAGTAGCAGTGGCAGTTGACACTCAGCCACTGACTACGGACAACGGTCCAGTGACAACGGACAATCAACATTCATCATTCGACATTCGACAATAATCAAAATCCCGAGCCCCAATGATCGGTGGCGTCAGGATGTGGGGAAATCTACCGTCAGGCCCTGGTAGGCGGCGGTGGTGTTGGGGAAGGCCCGGCGAGCCCGCAGCTCCATATCGAAAACGTCATAATCGGAATAGTTGGGGCTGAAGTGGAACAGGAACAGGTTTTTAACGCCCGCTTTTTGAGCGACCGTGATGCATTCCTCCCACGAACTGTGTCCCCAGGACCGGTGGAGGGGCAGATCATCCTGGTGGAAATGGCTGTCGTGGATCAGGACATCGGCGTCCCGGCATAATTCCAGGACCGCTGGCACCAGTTTTTCCTTGAGATGTTCAATGTCGGTGACATAGGCAACGGAAAATCCCCCCACTTCCAGGCGGTAGCTCATGGCGCCGTTGGGATGAGGGTGGCGGGCGCAATGCATCGTCATACCCTCACCGAAGTTGTGCAGTCCCGGTTCCAGCTCGATGAAGGTCAGCCGAGCCTCGATGTCCTCAAGTTTCAGGGGGAAGTAGGGTGACATGAACAGGCACCGGATGGTTTTCTCCAGAGAGTTGCCGGCTCGTTTAGGGCCGTATACGAAGATATTGGCGTAAGGCTGGTGAATAGGAGCGAAATAGGGCAGGCCAATGATGTGGTCCCAGTGGGTATGAGACAGGAACAAGTGAACATCGTAGGGGGACTCATACTGGCGACCGATGTAATTGCCAGCGCCGCGGATGCCGGTGCCACCGTCAAAGATGATATGAGCACCGTTGGCAGGGGTGATTTCCACACAAGAGGTGTCGCCGCCGATGCGGAATTTATCTGAATCTGCCGTGGGAATCGATCCTCGAACACCCCAGAACCTAAGTCTGTGTGTTCCTTTTTTCACTGGATTATCTTTCAACTTTTCGAGTAATTACTATGTTTTTATTAGTTGCTCAACCAGAATGCTAATTTTACCTGTGAGATAAGCCCACATCAAAATAATAAATTTAGTTTGTGAGTGTAAAGTCTTTATTCCTGGCTGTGTTGTCATCGGTACTTTTAGCGATTTCTTGGCAAGGGTATAGCTTTCTCCCTATACAGCAGTACATTATTAGGTAAGTTTATGCACGTTCCGGCTTATCACCAGTTGTGTCATATAGGTTCGCTGTTATGAAGATCCAGCAGCTGGATACCGAGCGGCAACCGGTACTGGATACAAGGTGGACAGCTATTCACGGGTTGCCACCTTGTAACGGCTGGTCACTGCGGCGAATCAGCCTGCATGCCGGATCAAATGGGAAGGTTTCCAGTTAAAGCTCCTAGTTCGGTAGTGGAAAGTTATCATAAAATAAAGACCGGAAGTGTGATCTACGCCATATTCTGGGCGTTGGGGCTGGGATGCTTCGCGGTCCAGTTGCTGGGACAAGCCAACCTCAACTGGCGGGACATCACCGATGAGCTGGGCATCGCTTCGCCTGACTGGCTGCCACCCTCGGGACGTTATCCACTGACGGAAACCTTCAGAGGCCGTGCAGTGCCCTTTGACTTTGACCGGGACGGGGACCTTGACCTGCTCCTGACCTACGGCCCGCACATAGCCGATTCGCTCTATTCGGGGCTGAACCGCCTCTACCGCAACGATGACACGGCCTGGGTAGATATAACCGCGGAGACGGGGCTGGCCCGGTTTCCTCCGGCGGGCAATGCAGCCGTGGGAGATGTGAATGGAGACGGTTTCCCGGATCTCTATCTATGCCTGTTCGGGACCGACCGGTTGCTTTTAAATGAAAACGGCCGAAGATGGCACGATATAACCGACTCAGCGGGCATTTCGAATGACTATTGGGCGACGGACGCGGTCTTCTTCGATGCCAACCAGGACGGCTACCTGGACCTGTACGTGGCCAATTATCTTGATTATCCCCGTGGTGATACACCGGCCTGCTTCGACACTAAGACCCGGCAGCGCACTACCTGCGATCCCCTGCTGTTTGAGCCGGCACCCAACCGATTTTTCCTTAACGACAGTATCGGCAGGTTTCACGAGGCAACAAAAATTATGGGCCTGTCAGATACCACCAGTCGGTCCCTGGCTGTGAAGTTGCTGGACGCTAACAGTGACGGACACCTGGATCTTTTTGTTCTCTCCCACCACTCACCCAATCTGCTGTATCTGGGCGGCGCCGATTCGGGCCTGGTTGAAGCGGGGTTCTTATCGGGGGTGGCCCTGGCACCGGACGGCTCGGAACCTGAGTGGAGCCAGGTCCTGACCCTGGACGCCGACCAGAACGGCCATACGGACCTGATGTTTACCGGCCGTGATGGGAAGATTCAGCTGCTGCTCAACAACGGCCATGGTATATTCTTCGAAGGGCACTACCAGACCGGTCTCTTTCAACCACATTCTCCCTACCGGGCCACTGCGGCCGTGGCGCTGGACGTGGACTTCGACAACGCTGTCGACCTCATTGTCGCCGATCAGTGGTATAAATACGCGGCAGATACGCTGACCACTAACACGGTTATAGTCGATTCATTTAGGGTTTCCACCGACTCCCTCCTCGAATCCCCCTTGGATTCCTCCTTTGATGCCTCCCTTGACTTCCCCCTCGACTCCCCCTTCGACTCCGCTCAGGCTCGCCCGGACTCGCCGGAGACGGTACGTCGAGGCTTGGGCTACGCCCAGAGGGACAGGCCCTTCGACGTTGCTCAGGACAGGCCCCCGCGGATCCTGTTGAGCGATGACCAGCACCGCTTCCATGCTGCTGATGCGGAGGCGCCGATGATACTGGACACGATGTTGCTGATACCCCGGCTGACACCGTTGGCCGAGGAGGACACCAGCCTGGACTTCATGGCCGGGGATACGCTGGGGTTACTTTTATTCCCCATGGGACCTGTTGAGGAGTCCTATAACCGGTTTACATTTGATTTGCCAGAGGAGCCGCCGCCTGCGGACACAGCCCTGAGTGTGCCCGGCTTCGGTCCTGACAGTTTCAGTCAACCCCAACTTATCCTCGATAGCAGCTACGTAGACACGATTGCATTCGAAGTAAGCCCTTTGGGCGTTTTTGATACCACGCTGGTAGATACAACCGCCATCTCTACCGCCGCCCCCGCCGCTGCCCCCGAAACTGTCCCCATGGCCGATCTGCCCGGTTATATTGATTTGGACACCCTCAGGATTTTTCAGGAAGCGGAGCGGTTTGTCCCAGTGGACCTCACCGGCGATGGTATCGAGGAAATCATTGCCACCTATCCGGCAGGATTATTCCGCATCTGGGAGCAAATATTGGAAAAGAAACCCAGGTTCATTGGCCTGTGGCCGAGAACCGCCCAGGTTGGCGCTACTCCCATAGGTGCTGAGATCACCATAACCATTAAAGATGTTTCCCGTCGTTATCTGGTGACCGATCCCAATCCCGTCATCTTTTATTTCCCCCGGTTTGTCTGGTCAGCGGACGTATCGGTAAGATGGCCTGACGGTCTTGAGAGCCATTACCCTGACGTTACAGCGAATCGTACATATATCCTGACAAGGATAGAATTAGAGCCGTAAATAGTTTCGAGTTTCGAGTTGCTGGTTTCGAGTTTATGAATTAAGAGTTTGAGTTGAGCCCAAGAGTTAATTTTCCCCGGCAGTGGTACCTTAGAGTTGGTTTCAAAACGCAAAATGAGTAAGTCAGCAGGGACAGCGGGCAGTATTTTGTTGCTAGCGGTGCTGACCGGCGGCCAGATCGGCGACCCTTACGCCGATGCCCTGCGATATTTCGAACTGGGCAGGTATGAGCGGGCGGCGGCGCAACTTCAAAAAATCCTTGAACGCGAGCCCGAATGCATGGAGTGTTACGACCTGCTGGCCCGCATTGCAACTTCTCAGGGAAATGACAGCCTGGCCGCCGTCTGGTACCGTCAAGCATTGGAAATGGAACCGGACAACGCTACCCTTTATCAGAGGCTCGGTTTTGCCGAGCATCTGGCCGGGGACCTGCTGCGGGCTATCGATGACCTGGAACACAGCCTGCAACTGAACCCCGCCAGCGGGGAAACCTACTTCGCCCTCGGTAATGTCTGGTACGACCTGGAGGTATTAGAGCAGGCCAAAGCGAGCTACCGCCAGGCCCTGGAACTGGACAGTACGGCTGCCAGCTACCACTTTCAACTGGGCATGGTCTATTTCAAGACCGTCCAACCCGATTCAGCCCTGATGGAGTTCCAGGCTACCTATCGGCTGTACCCCAAGTATTCCCTGGCTTATGAATTCGCCGCCAATATCCTGATAAAGAAAAGCCGGTGGCCGGAAGCTGTGGATGTGCTGGAGCGGGCACTGGCTTCCGCACCAGAGACAGAGGTTACGCGCTACTGGCTGGGAACGGGACATCTGGAGCTAGGGGATTTTCAGCGCGCGGCTGAACTCCTTGGTGGATACGTAGTTCGGTATAAAGACCATCTCGGTGCCCGGTATAATTACGGCTTGGCCCTGTATGAAATCGCAGAATACGAGGAGGCCGCGACGCAGTTATGCACCGTCACTGTGCACCTGCCGGACCTGTTGAAAGCCCAACTCTACCTGGGCAGTTCCTTGAGCGCCCTTGACCGGGATTCGCTGGCGTTCGCTGTATTTGATACTCTCCTAGGCAAGGACTCGACTTACTACGAAGCGTGGATTGCCCGGGGAGACATCGACCTGAAACGGG
>CAZQOY010000179.1:0-1126 GCA_964595095.1 uncultured bacterium
TCTGAGTTTAGCTATAAAGGCTCCCTATACCTTGAGGTTTCGCAAAGGATTCTATTATTCAGTACATGGAGGGAATCTGCTTTCAATGGTTTGCCAGCACCCAAGAGGATGAGGTTGCCGCTCCCTTACGGGGCCTGGAGCTGGCTGCGCTTCACCGTCAGGGTGTGCACCGTATCGCCGTCAATGGTCACCACCCGGTAGGTGACGGCAGGGTCATCCGCGGTGGTGTCGAAGGTCACCAGCCCGAAGGACTGTTTCTCATTGTAGGAGAACAGGGCCTGGTCCATGGTGGGATGCACGTGCTGGTTCGTCAGCCGGGAGGAGTTGAACTCGTAGAAGTCGTAGCCGTCGGGACGCTCAATGTGCCAGGCGTCGGAGCGGTGCCGGTCGGCGGACATGAGGACCACCCCTTCGATGCCGTTATCTTCAATGAAGCCGAAAATCTCTTCCCGTTCGTCACGATAGCCGTTCCAGGTGTCCTTGCTGTCGCCTTTGGTACGGAAATCCCAGGGCACCGAGGAGCAGAGCACTTTGAACGTCCCCTGCGAGGCGGCGAGCCGCTGCATCAGCCAGGCCTTCTGCACCGGGCCGAGCATTGAGGGGTCCGACTGACCTGCCCGGCGGCCAGACGGGTCGGGGTCAGTGCGGTAGTAGCGGCATTCCAGCATGATGAAATGGACATCGCCGAAGGTAAAGTCGTACCAGCAGCCAGGCCGGGCGGGACCGCCGCCGTAAGCGGGATTGACCCAATTCTCCCGGAAGACATTCCACACGGCCCGCTTCCAGACCGGCTCTTCGATGTCGGGGCCGCCCCAGCAGTCGTTGGTGCCGAAGTCGTGATCGTCCCAGATAGCATAGACCGGCGTCACGGCGAGCAGCTGACGGTACTCTGGCCGTGACTGGCGCCGGTAGTAGCAGTAGCGCTGCATGTGGGGTGATTCGGGATCGTCGCTGTAGATGTTGTCCCCCAGCATCAGCAGAAGGGCCGGTTTAAAGGACCTGATAGTATCCCACATGCGCTCGTGGGGCGGGACATAACCGGCGCCGCCGCCAAAAGCGAGGGTGAACTCCCCCGGCGTTCCCGGCGGTGGGGACGTGCGGAATAAACCGGTCGGTCCGTCCTTCC
>CAZQOY010000179.1:1136-4931 GCA_964595095.1 uncultured bacterium
TCCTTCCACCAGAAGAGATACCGGGTCTGAATCCGATAGCGATAAGGAGTATCAGGTATAAGGCCCGACACGGTCATGACAGCTGTGTAATCGGTTGGTGCCGCGGCCCGCCGGGGTGGGGACCGGACCGTTTTCCCGGAACCCGAAGCTGGCTCCACTACCACCCGCACCCGCGATTCGTCGGCCAGGCGGACCCAGAACCGGGCGCCTGCATCGGTGACGTCGCCGATCATGGGGCCGTGGATCACCGTGCCGGCCTGTCGGGCCAGGAGCTGCCGGTAGGCCGGGTGCCGGGCCAGAGGCTGGAGCAGGTCTCTGGGGCCGGCAATGAAGCGCCCCGGGGGCAGCCCTGCCGCCAGCGCCCGCTCCATGCTAGCCGCGGCCTGGTCCAGCTGCCCCCGCCGGGCATAGGTGACGGTGAGCATGAAGTGCGATTCGGCGTCAGCGGGGAAAATCTCAAGCAGAGCTTGCAGCGTGTCGACTGCCTCATCGAGACGCCCCGCCAGTATCTCCCGGAGGGCCTGCTGGTGAATTCGCTTGTACTCTCCTTCAGGCAGAATAGTGCCCGGGGCCTGGGCGGTTAGACTCCCAACCCAGACCAGAGAGATGGACAATATAGTTATCAGTCTCCGCTTTGAAAATCCCATCATCGGGCTCCCTCATTGCACGAGATAAATCCAGATATTACTAAAGCGCCGGCCGGTGACCCTGACCGGGAACCTTAGCGACCGTTATGCAGCGACGCCAGGGCCCGCGCTATATAGGTTCCCAATCGACCCTGTTTCCTGTTGCAAAGTTCCCCACGAGTACCGGCTTCAGACAATTGTTGATACCACGCGGGTAAAGGTTATCTATTTCTGACTGCTTCCTCAAGAGAAATCCCGCTGCCCGCCCGCGCGGCAGTCCTTTTGAATTTGCCCTGCCACACCAAGGAGAGCTATCAGAAAGGCAATAGCTGCTGTCCCGGTTTATTGAATCCGTGTTCATCGAAGTGGGGCTCGAGAATTGCTGCCAGGGCACAAGCACTTTTAGGTCAGGCGACGGCATGAATATGACAGGGCTCACACAAGTTGATCAAAAAAACTATCCATGATACTTCGATCAATGTAAATTTGGATGTTATAGGAA
This sequence comes from uncultured bacterium, assembly GCA_964595095.1. Taxonomy (GTDB): domain Bacteria; phylum Fidelibacterota; class Marinisomatia; order SCGC-AAA003-L08; family TS1B11. The sequence goes on from CAZQOY010000179.1 coordinate 2,265, forward strand.
TTTGAGGTGTCGGTGCTCCTATATGGGGAGTATTATGTGAGGGGAACCAACAGGTAATACCCAGTATTTCTACTAACAGGTCAAGGCTGGAATTGCCTTTGTTATCCCCAAAGAGAGGGCGCTTCTAATTCAGAGTAACGTTAGGATCACCCATCAATCTGCGAGTTATGATCTAGCTATGCCATCTTTTACGAAACGAGATACCTTCATCCTTCCGCTCCTGATCTGCCTTATCCTACCCATCGCGATTTGCCCCCAGGATACCCGGTCTGTCGCCCTCCTTGACTTGGAGGGGCGCGGCGTCTCCCAGGTTGAGGCCGCCAGCCTGACAGACCGCCTGCGCACCGCCCTGGTCAGGACCGGAGGCGTTACCGTGGTTGAACGGGGGCAGATGGAGCAGGTCCTCTCTGAACAGGACTTCCAACTTACCGGATGTACCTCCGACGAGTGCGCCGTGGAGGTCGGGCAGCTGCTGGGTGTCACGACCATGGTGGCCGGATCCATTGGGAAGGTGGGAGCGACTTTTTCTATCGACATCCGCACCATTGAGGTCCGGAGCGGCCAGATTACCCATTCCCTGTGGCGGGACTACCGCGGTGAGATTGACGGCCTGCTCGGCATCATGCCCGACATAGCCAGGGAACTGGTCGCACCAATGGTTGTTACAACTGCACCGCCGGAGGCGCCGTCGCCGGCCTCAATTGCAATTGCCACCCAACCTCCCGGCGCACTGGTCACGCTTGACGGCCAGGTAGCGGGGTTCACGCCCCTCGACAGCGTCGCAATCGAACCCGACCAGCTGCATACCATGTCCCTCAGCCTTGAGGGTTATCAGCCGGTGGACACCACGCTCTTTGCTGAAGCGGGCCAACCTTATGAACTGGATATCTCTCTGGAACGCCTGGCCAGCCGGCTGACCATCACCAGCACCCCTCCCGGCGTACAGGTCACGCTTGATGGTCAGGACGCGGGAGCGACGCCGCTCGAAAGTGTGGAACTTGAACCTGGCCAATCCCACACCATATCGCTACGCCAGGATCGCTATCAGCCCGTGGACACCACACTCTTTACTGAGGCGGGCCAATCCTATGACCTGAGCATTCCACTTGTAAGGCTAGCGAGCCTACTGACTATCACGAGCATCCCCTCCGGCGCGATGGTATTCCTGGATAACAGACAACTGAGGGCCACCCCGCTTGATATACCGGAGGTAGCCCCGGATAGGCAACACCAGGTCTCGCTCAGGCTTACTGGTTATCTACCCATGGACACTACCTTTTTCGCCCGTGCCGGCGAGCACCACCGGATGAATATCGCCCTGCAGCCGGCGGCGGCGGTAGCAGCGACGACTGCCAGGCCTCCTGAGGCACCGCCACCCGCAAGGCAGCAGCCGGAGCCAGCGGTCCAACCCGCGCAGGTGGGCGGCGGGGGAGCGTTGGTCGTGCTGGTCCTGTTGGCCGCCGGATACTATGGGTATACTCAGGGATGGTTTGAGGAAAAGCCACCCGATGACGGCCTGAGGGTAGGCAACCCGCCCAGCCTGCCGTCGCCGTGAAAAGAGAATTTTGCCACTGATCTACGCAGATGGACACGGATTTATAAGGAGCGAAATCATAAATGAATTCGCTGAATCGAAAAAAGACGGCTGAAGCCGCCTGTAAGGGCAAGACAGCCCTGCTGGGGCTGACACAACCCACCCCTAAATCCCCTCCCCCCGCTTGCTGCGGGACAGGCTTGAAAGGGAGGGGACTCGGCGTAGCCGCCACGGCGAGCCGACTTCACGCAGTAAATGGGGTGGGTTTTCTCCCTTCGGCTGCGCTCAGGGCTTTGCTCACGGCATGCCTGCTCCTGCCGGGGCTGGGGCTGGCGCAGGAATACCTGCCCGATGCTAATACGGTCGCTCTATGGCATCTAAACGAGGGTAGTGGCACAATAGCCTACGACGCCACCTCCAACAGCCATGATGGGACACTTGCCAATCCGACTTGGAAGGCGGATGGTAAGTACAATAGCGCCGTTGAGTTTGCGCCCCTATCGGGGTATCTTGCGCTACCGAGCACCAATACGCTCGGATTCTCAAGCCAAGTAACGATGGAATTCTGGGTTTATCGCATTACAGGCGGCGACCTGATAGCAAACGAAAACAGTGGCACTGAACAGAACGGCGATTTCCAGCTAACTTTGCAGCCTGACGGTTACGTTCACTTCGACTGGTACATTTCCGATAATAACAACATAGGACCAATATCATCAATCGACAGTCTCTCTCGAAACAAATGGACGCATGTGGCGCTAGTTCTCGATGATGGGTCAAACACTGGGAGAATATATTTTAATGGGGGTCTAGATAAAGAGTTTACGTTCAATCCAACTCTGCTAGGCAATTCGAGGACGTTGTATGTTGGTGGTAGAGTCTATAATGGAATACCAAACTTCTTCCTTGATGGTTATATCGACGAAATCCGCATATCCAATGCCGTACGCACTACTTTTAATATTATTGAAGTCCCCCAAAACCTCACCGCCGCCCCCGGCGACGGGCAAATTGAGCTCACCTGGTCGCCCAACACTGAGGAGGACCTCTCCCACTACGTGGTCTACCAGAGCATCACGGCCAGCTTTACGCCCACCAGCGCCGACTCGGTGGGGAAGGTGCTCCAGCCCGAC
>CAZQOY010000180.1:0-4926 GCA_964595095.1 uncultured bacterium
ACCGGTGATGATACGCGGGAGCGGCTGGCCTTAAGCGGCCTGGCTAAATACGTCAGCCGGCCCGGCGCAGAATCCGAGCGGAAAATGGTCTCCGGGGTGTTTGTCAACGCCTTGAAGTCGGCGGAAGATGTGGAGGTGACCTCCTTCCTGATCCGGCAGCTGCAGCTGGCCGGCAAGGACGAAGCGGTAGCGCCTCTCAGCCGCTTTCTTTCCGATGAGCGGTTGTGCGGTCCGGCTGCCCAGGCTCTGGTGGCGATTGGCACACCTGGTGCTGAAAAAGCCTTATTGAAGGTTCTCCTGGAAGCAGGCGGATCAGGCCGGGTAACCCTGATCCAGACCCTGGGCCAACTACGCAGCAAGGCAGCAGTCGAGACCCTGCTCGAGCATGCGGCCGCCGATGACCCTGACACGCGACAGGTAGCGCTCCACGCTCTGGCCAATATCGGCGATCCCGCGGCTACTGACGTACTGACTGAAGCAGCCCGGACCGCCACTGCTTTTGAGGGAGCGCAGGCGGCCTCCAACTATGTCCTCTTCGCCCAGCGGTTGGCCGAAGGGGGCCGCAAGCGCCGGTGCGTGGCGATATGCCGTGAACTGCTGGCCCGCCCATTGGAGTACGATACCCGTGCTGCCGCTTTGAACACGCTGGTGACTGTCCTGGGTGGTGACGCTCTGGACGACCTGCTGAGCGCCATGGACACCGGCGATGTCCAGCTGCAGGGCGCGGCCCTGGTCCTGGCCGACCGCATCCCCGGCCGGAGGGCTACCGGCCGCTGGGTCGCCAGGCTGGAGGAAGCCCCCCCGGAAGAGCGGGCGAAGATCGTGACCATGCTGGGCCGTCGCGACGACTCTGCGGCCTTGAGGGCGGTGCGGAAGGCCTTGAAGGATGCCGATCCGGGCGTCCGGCTCGCGGCCATTGAAGCCCTGGTTCGGTTTGCGGGTGATGATGCCGCCGGCAATTTTATCGAGGCTTTGCAGGTCGCCGACCAACCCGACGAGGTGGCCGCTCTGAAGGAGGCCCTCCTTCGGCTGCCGGGCAGGACGACTTTAACCGCCGTGACGAAAGCCCTCCCCGAAGCGTCTCCTGCCGCCCGGATTACCCTGCTGAAAATTCTGGCGGAGCGTGGCGGCGAAGACCAGCTGGAGACCGTTTTCAAACACACCCGGTCTAGTGATGAAGGCGTCAGGCTGGCAGCCATCGACGCCCTGGGGCAGCTTGGCGGGGAAGGCGATATGCCTCGGCTGTTGGACCTCCTGCTTGAGGCCCGCAGCGACGGCGAGCGGGCGGCGGCTCAGCGGGCGGTGGTCACCGTTGCAAACCGCATCCCCGACCCGGAACGCCGCGCCGATCACATCCTGACTTTACTGAACAAGCGCACGGGGGAGCAGCAGGGGAATCTGCTCCACGTCCTGGGACGTATCGGGGGCAGCCGGGCGCTGGAAACAATTCAAAAGGCCACCCGCAGTAATGATCCGGCTCTTGAGGACGCCGCCATCCGCGCCCTGGCCGACTGGCCCGACGTCAGTGCCGCCGACGACCTGCTGGATATCATCCGACGGTCTGATGACTTGACCCACCAGGTCCTGGCCCTCCGCGGCTACGTACGTATTATCGAAACAACCGACCTGCTCCCCGGCAGAAAAATCCGCTACCTGAAGGATGCCCTGGCGGTTGTCCGCCGTCCGGAAGACCAGAAACTGGTATTCTCGGGGCTGGGCAAGGTCCCGGCTCATGAGTCACTCAAACTGATGAGCGCTTACTTAAGCGATGAAGACCTGCGGACCGAGGCGGCTTTTGCTGTCGTAAATATCGCCCAGGGTTTGAGCGGACCCGAAGTGGCCATGGGGCTTATCGGCACCCTGGTTGATCAGGAAATGGGGGCGCAGATTCAGCGCTACCTCACCGAAACAGCTGCCGGGCCGGGCTTCAGACGTCGCCCGAGAGGTTTCGAGCCCCTGTTCAACGGCCTCGACCTGACCGGGTGGAGAGGGTCGCCTGACGGCCGCGCAGCCGATTCGCTGACAGGCGCCCATCCGAATGTCCCGGAAAGGGATCCCTCCGGGAGATCCCTTTGGGACTGGCAGGTGGTGGAAGGTGAGCTCATTACCGACGGCGCCGGTGGTGGGCTGGTGACCGAAGAGGACTATGGCGACTTCGAGCTGCTCGTGGACTGGAAGATCGAGCAGGGCGGCGAGAGCGGTATCCTTCTGCGTGGTGGTCCACAGGTGCAAATCCGGGACGCGGACGAGTACCCCGGGGGTTCCGGCGGCCTCATAAGCGGCGCGAAGGGGTCGGTCAAGCCCCTGGTGCGGGCCGATAATCCCGTCGGGGAATGGAACACTTTTCGCATCAGCGTGATCGGTCAGGACGTAACCGTCTACCTCAATGACATCCTGGTGGTGGACGGGGCGCAGCTGGGCGGCTCTCCTGATGCTGCCGGTCCCATCGGGCTGAACGCTCGTCCCGAAGGGATCCATTCGGACGATACATCTTCTTTCCGCAACATCTTCATCCGGGAAATCCCCCGGACCAGGCCGCTGGTCGATGGCCAGTTGTTCAATGGTCGGGACCTGGCGGGCTGGCAGCAGATCGACGGGGTTGAGGGGTCCTGGCAGGTGGCCGACGGCATCCTCTACACCGAAGGGGAAGGTGGCGGGTGGCTCTCCACGACCGAGGAGTACGCCGACTTCACCCTCGACCTTGAGTTCCGGGTGCCGAGCGGCGGCAACAGCGGCGTATTCCTCCGCGCACCCCACGAGGGCGACCCGGCCTACACGGGCATGGAAATCCAGGTCCTGGACGACTACGCCAAGAGATATGCGCGCCTTAGGCCGTGGCAGTACACCGGCAGCATCTACGGCGTCCAGGCCCCAACCAGGCGGGCCAGCCGTAAGGCCGGCCGGTGGCAGCGCATGGTCATCGTCTGCCGGGGGCCGCAGGTGCAGGTGACCCTCAACGATGAGCTGATCATCGACGCCAACCTCATCGACTACATGCACCTGGAGAAAAGCCACCCCGGCCTGAAGCGCCGCCGGGGATACATCGGCCTGCAGAATCACAGCACGCGGGTGGAGTACCGCAATATCAGGATCACGGAACTGGAGGGTGCGAATCCATCCGTCAGGATGCCGGACAGGTCCGTCGGTGGCCGGACAGGTAAATGAGTTCGCTGAATCGAAAAAAGACGGTTTATCCCGCCAACGGCGGGGCTGAAGCCGCCTATCGTCATAAAATAGCCCTCTTTAGAGGGGTTTCTTTGATTAAGCGAGGTGGTTTACCACTTCGCGGAAGGCTTGCCCTGGCCCTCCTGGCCACTCTCGCCCTATATCGCTGCGACTTCTTCGACATCTTCCCGCCGGAGATCGAGATCGTTTCTCCCAGTGATAATGCTTCCTGTGTCGGTACGCTTTCCTGTGACATAGATGCTACCGATAACCGGAGTGTTGTCAAGGTCGAAGTATTCTTGGATGACGTCTCGATTCATGAGTTCACGAATGCGCCCTATAAGGCCAGCCTGGATATTTCCGGGCAAAGCGCCGGAACGAAAACTTTCAAGGCTACCGCCTACGACCAGGCCGGGAACTATGCCAAGGCTGAGCGCCAGGTCCACATTGAGGAATGGAGCCCCACCCTGGCCGGCAGCTACGCCTATGTGGCAGACGGAAGCAGCGGCCTGCAGGTCATCGACGTCTCCAACCCTGCCAGCCCCACCCTGGCCGGCTCCTACGATACACCGGACTATGCCTTCGGCGTGTTCGTAGCCGGCAGCTACGCCTACGTGGCGGATAGGGAAACAGGTCTGCTTATTTTTGATGTGTCGGGCTTGCCCTGAGGGGGGGATGACCTCACCCCCCCGCCAGCTGGCGGACCCCCTCTCCCCAGGGAGAGGGGGAAACACGAAGTGTGGGGGTGAGGTGAACCCCCACGCCGGGCGAGACCCAGGTTGCAGAAGGTGCTGGACTGAAGGCTGAAATCATCAGAAATTTAACCGGGATTATACAATGGCCTTGGATCAACTGATAGTTGAAAAGCGCGACGACATCCTGGCGGTCGCCAGCAGGCACGGGGCCAGGAGGGTGCGGGTATTCGGTTCCATGGCGCGGGGAGACGCCGGTCCCGGGAGTGACGTTGATTTCCTCGTGGACCTGGAAGAGGGGCGGGATCTCTTCGACCTTGGCGCATTGCTGATGGACCTGCAAGGCATCTTACAGAGGAAGGTCGAGACGGTGACTGAAGAGGCATTGCATCGCCGTATCCGCGACCGTGTTCTCAAGGAGGCGGTAACCCTGTGAAAGATGACCGCCTTTACCTGGAACATATCCTGGACTGTATCCGGCGGATCGAGGATTACACCGAGGGTGACAAAAACCGTTTCATGGAGTCAACCCTGGTTCAGGACGCCGTCACCCGCAATCTGCAAACCATGGCCGAATCCACCCAGCGGTTATCCGACGCTCTGAAGTCATCTAATCCATCGGTGGACTGGACCGCGATTTCCGGCTTCCGCAATATTCTGGTCCACGATTACCTGGGTCTCGATCTGGAACGGCTATGGGGTGTCGTGGAGCGCCGGCTCCCGCTGCTGAGGGCGGAGATTGAACGGATGCTGAGTGAGCTGTAAATGTCGGTGTTCAACTTTCATGAAGAAGAATCATTGGGGAAAATAAATCATGGTTCGTAGGCTATATTAAGGATGCCTCGTAATCTTATTCCTTTGATCGAGCAATTAATCGGCGCCGGGCAGATGCTGGCCGGGTCTTTCGGGAAACTCGGCACTGTTTATACCATTGATATGCGGATTATCGACGTAACAACGGGACGAATCACGAGAACAACATCCTACGATATTGAGGGGTCGATCAGCCGTTTGCTGACGGAGGGACTGGCCGAGGCGGTAAGGCGCATTGCGGGGGTGGAATAGTGCT
>CAZQOY010000181.1:0-4877 GCA_964595095.1 uncultured bacterium
GCCTCTCCTGCGGTTGCTTTTCTAAATCACAACCGCCAATGAACACTCCCCATGCAATCATGCTGCTGAAGTGATTTAGGGACTGGAGGCTAGAGGCTTGAGACTTGGGGCAGGAGGCTGGAGCCATGCCCGAGCCATGCCCTGAGCGAGGTCCCGAGCCGGGCCCCGCAGACTAACCCTCCCCTCTCACTCCGTGTCCTGAAGGGATCCCTTCGGGAAGGTCCCTCCCTTCAAAAGCCTGCCCCGCAGGAAGCAGGGGAAGGGGAAACCCACCAAGAGTCTTGATGCTTTACTCTTGCCTCGATGCAGCAAAACTTGAAACGAATTTGATAAAAACCGGGGAAAATGAGGTTTTTAGGGGAAATGACCGTATTTCTCCTCGACAAGTACTTGTATTATCCGGGTCTTCTGCTCACTTTGCAAATTTTTTTATAACCACGGTGGAGCTCATGGTTTCTTACCCTTTATACAAGTAGGCCTTCAAAACAGTGTATGCACGTTGGGCTGAAATCTATGCGAGAGACTATCAATTTCCAAGGTGCGACTTTCGCCGCAACTCCTGCGCTTTATGCCATATCATCTCCCACTGCCTCTTCCCGTATCCACATCTGATTTAATGACGGAACAGCCATGAAATGATTCCCATGACGATCCCGACACAGAAATGGTGTCGGTGTCCCTGGACACCACCTGAAGGCTTCATATACTATTGAATTGCGAGGACTTTTTCTTATTGCCCCCACCAATTTATTTTCACAATATAGGATACTTAAAAAATTGCCGGGATGGGTTGTCGTTGATTTCAGTTGATGGTTAGCTGGTCGCTATATCGAAAACCGACTATATTTTAATCTTGGGTAGTGCCGTACAAGTGAGGTGATACAATGAAGCTGAGACATATTATTTTGCCGTTATTATGGATATTCTTCTCCTTATGCGGTTGTGGCTCGGGAAAAAATAAAGCTGCCATGTTGTCGCAGAAGGGGCAAATATCCTGGTGGCATGATGCAAAATTTGGCATGTTTATTCATTGGGGCCTGTATGCAATACCCGCCGGTACCTGGAAAGAAAGTGTACATGAAAGGGGCTATTCCGAATGGATCATGTACCACGAGCAGATTCCTGTAGGTGAATATGAGAAGTTGGCGAAATCATTCAATCCAGTACAATTCGATGCTGAAACCTGGGTCAAAACAGCAAAAGCGGCTGGCATGAAATATATTGTGATCACTTCGAAGCACCATGATGGTTTCAGCATGTTCGACTCGGATGTTTCAGACTATAATATTGTGGATGCCACGCCTTTTGGGATAGACGTTATCAAAGAACTTGTTGAAGCTTGCCGCACACACGGCCTGAAATTTGGTTGCTATTATTCAATCGACAGGGACTGGCATCATCCGCTTTGCCCCAGCAATGACCACCACCAGGATAATTATTGGGATTATCCAGATCCAGAAGAGAAGAATTTTACAACGTATCTTGAAGAATATGCTGTCCCACAAATCAGAGAACTCTTAACCAAATATCAGCCGGATATATTATGGTTTGACGGCATCGGCATGAAAACAAATGATGAAATAGCACGCCTGTATTCTATGGTTAAATCCTTGCAGCCTAATTGTATTGTTAACAGCAGGATAAATACCTACACCTTCCCCCGAAGATTACCACCGCCGTACTGCGATTACCTGTCAACGGGTGACAATGTAATAGCTGATGAACTGATTGATTTTGGCTGGGAAAATCCGGGCACTATGAACACCAGTTATGGTTATAACAAAAATGATCAGAACTGGAGAAGTGCGGACATGATGGTAAAGTACCTGGTTGATATTGTAAGTAAAGGTGGCAATTATCTGCTCAATGTAGGACCGACTGATCTGGGAGTGTTCCCTGAGCCTGCTGTTGACCGCCTAAAGGGAATTGGTGAATGGCTCGATGTGAACGGCGAGGCAATCTACAACACGCGACCTTTTACTATATATGGCGAGAGGCCGGAGAAAGTCAATGAGGACTACCGTCAGGTTCGTGATAATGAACTTTACACATTGGAAGACATTAGATTTACAACAAAAGAGGATACTCTATTTGCAATATTATTAGGCTGGCCTTATGAAAATGCGGTAATAAAATCGTTGGGGTCTGAGAAGCAGCCTCAACTGAGGATCAAGAACATAACAATGCTGGGAAGCGATGAAAGAATAATCTGGAAGCAATCTGATAAACAGCTTGAATTATCTGTACCGGCAGAAAAACCAGGCAATTATGTATATGTTTATAAATTAGTGTGTGATGGCCTGGGCAAATAATTGAATATTGCTTTGCGAGTCTTGAACATCAAGCATTTCGCACCCCGGGGATACTAAATCCTAATGGGTAAAATACCAGACGCTACTGTTCCGTCAGCCCCCAACCACACTCACATGCCCAGGTCTTCCCAGGTCTTCGGGTATTCGCGGGGAGGCGGGCTAAAGCCTGGTTTGCGCCTCACACTCCAGGGCAGAACTCCGCAACGCTCGGCCCAGGCATCGTACATGCCGATCATTTTCTCCCGCAACGCCGGTTCCTGTTCCGACAGATCCCAGGTTTCGGTACGGTCCGCCTCCATGTCATAGAGCCCCCAGGGCTCCTCGTGCGCGGCAACCAGTTTCCACTTGCCCATGCGAACCGCACGGTTGCCTTCGTGTTCAAAGTAAATTGCTTCTCTGTCAAGCGGACGATCCTTGAAGGCGGGCACGAGGGAGACGCCTTCATAGGGTGTAATCCTATGACCATTGTAGGTGGTGGGGTACTCCGCCTCCGCCGCCTCGACACACGTGGGCATGAGATCGATCAAATGGGTGGGTTCTTGACGGAGAACACCGCGTTCCTTGATGCGATCCGGCCAATGAACAATCAACGGCGAAGCGACACCGCCCTCGTGTACCCAGTGCTTGTAGCGCCTGTACGGGGTATTTGAGGCATTGGCCCACGCCCTTCCATAGGTCAGGATGTATCCCTCTTTCGTGCCGAGTTGCTCCACGGGGCCGTCTCCGAACACGCTGAATTCGGCACAGGCGCCATTGTCCACAAAGAACATGATTAGCGTGTTATCCAGCTCGCCCATCTCTTCGAGGGACCGAATAAGCCGGCCGATATTCTGGTCCATGTGGTCGATCATGGCCGCGTAGATGGCCATCCGGTAGTCCAGAATGTCCTTTTGTTCCTCATCGAGAGTATCCCAAGCTGGAGCATCACGGTCGGAGAGTTCCCATTCTTTATCCACCAGTCCCATCCCGATCATGCGCTCATAGCGCTGTTCCCGAATAGCATCCCAGCCGACCTTGTATTTGCCGCGATATTTCGCGATGTCCTCCTCGGGAGCGTGCAAAGGCCAGTGGGGCGCATTGTAGGCCAGGTAGCCGAAGAACGGTTTGTCATCGGCCTTGGCCCCGTCGCGAATAAATTGGATCATGTAGTCGGTGAAGGCGTCGGTGGTATAGAAGCCGTCCTCCGGCTTGATGCGGTCTTTGTTGTGGACCAGTAATTTGTCCGGGCTGGGGCGGAAGTAGTTGCAGGCACCCCGAATGATACCGAAGTACTGGTCGAAGCCCCGGTCGGTTGGCCACATGCCTTCGAACGTGCCCACATGCCATTTACCGGCCATAAACGTGTGATAGCCGGCTGATTTCAGCACCTCGGCAGTGGTTACGCAATCACGGTTCAAGAAGCCCCGGTAACCGGGATAGCCGTAGTCGAAGCGTTGTTGTTTGACCTCTTCAGTGGTCATGTGTCCGATGCCGGCCTGGTGAGGGTAGAGGCCCGTAAGCAGCGAGGCACGGGTAGGGCAGCAGCGAGCCGTGTTGTAGAACTGGGTAAACCGTAGACCACCGGCAGCAAGTCTATCAAGATGGGGCGTATCGACCTCTCCGCCGAAACACCCGATGTCCGAGTAGCCCATGTCGTCGGCCATGATCAGCAGGATGTTCGGAAGTTCTCCAGCTTTACCCGCAGACCGCGGCAAACCGCCCATGCATCCGGGCAGTGCCGCGGCAGCAGCCACCATTCCAGCCCTGTGCATAAATTCACGCCGGCTTAGTGTTCTCATGAATACATCCTTTCAGCATAGCGTTACTTTCCGGTATTTCTCGTTCCGCTTCGCCAATTCTGGATAGCTCCCGTCCGAGTCATCCACCTTCTTTTTGAGACGGTGAAGTTCCCCCTTCAATTCCTTCACCACCTCCGCATACGCCGGATCGTTATAGGAAGCCCACAGGAGGGTGCCCTGGTAGTTATTCGGGCCGAGGCTGATTGTTGCCCCATTATGTTCTCAAAGCGCAGCAAACGGTTTTCCCAATGTTACCGCCTGATAACTTCAGGAAGCACACTCTTCTCCTGGGGAAAGGGTTAAGAAGGGAGCTAACTACGCCAAGCTTACATTTGAGTCCCCCCAACTACTTGGGTAAACTTACGGCATTGGGTCTTCACTTCCAAACCGTCGCCCGCTGCCCTTTTCGACCGGCATCCTGCCGTATGGTTTAAGCGGCTAAGACCGAAGCATCGGTTGTACACTCACCAGGCAGCCGGCAGCCCTTTTCCCGGCCCCCTACTCGTGCTCGTACTTCACCACCCAGGGATCTTTTGTCTTTTCCCGCCACGCCTTCAGGTCCGCCTGTAGTTTCTTGAGTATCCCGGCGTACTTGCGGCTGTCAGCCAGGTTCACCACCTCGTCCGGGTCTTTCTTAAGGTCGTACAGCTCGTGCTCGGAACCGGATGGTGAGCTCCCCGGGGCTTGCCATTATGCCGCCCTCTCGACGAGGAGAGGGGAGCGAGAAATTAGTGGCTAGCTGTACACTTTGCTCTGGAACGCCATTACTTCGTAATTGTCAATATAA
>CAZQOY010000182.1:0-4869 GCA_964595095.1 uncultured bacterium
GGGTCCCGGCCATTCAGAAATGGAAGTGTCAGCCGAACTCAACCGCCTGGCAGGGATGAACCGCCCTGCCGCTGCCGGGATCTGTTTCCTGGGCGGCGGCGCTTACGACCACTATACGCCCGAAGCGGTGAAGGCCATCGCCGGGCGCTCGGAATTTTATACCGCCTATACACCCTACCAGGCCGAGGTAAGCCAGGGGACTTTACAGGTGATGTACGAGTTTCAGAGCCTGGTATGCGAGCTCAGCGGCCTGGATGTGGCCAATGCCAGCCTGTACGACGGGGCGTCAGCGGCGGCGGAGGCGTGCTGCCTGGCCCTCAATGCTACGGGTCGCGAAAAGATTCTTCTGCCGGAGACCCTCTGCCCCCGCACCCGCGCCGTAATCGAGACCTACCTCCAGAACCGATCCGCTGAGGTTATATCCGTGGCCAGCCGGGATGGCCGGATCGACCTGGATGACCTGGCGGCCAGATCAGTGGAGGCTGCCGGGGTGGTGATCCAGTCGCCTAATGTGCTGGGCCTGTTGGAGGACTGGTCCGCTGCCCGCCGGGCTCTGGCAAATGATGACGCGCTCCTCATCGCCGCCGCCGATCCGCTCACCCTGGGCCTCCAGGAAAGCCCCGGTACCGCTGGCGCCGATGTGTATGTGGGTGAAGGACAGACCCTGGGGATTCCCCTCTCCTATGGCGGCCCATACCTGGGGCTGATGGCGACGAGGGAGAAGCATATCCGGCGGCTTCCGGGACGCATCGCAGGCCGTACCGTTGACCGGGAAGGCCGGCCGGGGTTCGTCATGGTGCTGCGAACCAGGGAGCAGGACATTCGCCGTGAGAAGGCTACTTCCAATATCTGTACCAACCAGGGACTCATGGCCCTCTGGGCGACGGTCTATCTGTCCCTGCTGGGCAGGGAAGGCCTGCAGCAGCTGGCTAGGCTGTGTTTTGATAAGAGCCAGTACCTGGGCCGGGCCATTGCCGGACTCCCGGGCTTTGAGCTGCCTTTCGGCTTTGGCTATGTGAAAGAATTTGTTGTTCGTCCCACCATACCGGCACAGAACCTGTGCGCTAAAGCTGAGGAAGAGGGCTTTTTCATGGGCGCTGTTACCTGGCAGGGGGAAGAGCTGCTGCAGCTGGCCGTAACCGAAAAGCGGACCAGGGCGGAAATGGACCGTCTGGTGGATTTCCTGGGAAGGGCGGCTTCATGAGCGTCCTCCAGTCACTGCTGGAGCGGCTTTCGGTCCAGAAGGGCAACTACCTGGTGCTTATCGACCCCGACCGCAAGAACGACGGCCGCCTGGATGACCTGGTGGCCGAAGTGAACGAATCGGGCGCTGACGCTATCCTGGTTGGCGGCAGCCTGATCATGGACGACGGCTTTGAGGAGCGGGTGGGCGCCATCAAAGCGGCCTCCCGGGTGCCGGTGATCCTTTTCCCCGGTGCCTCCAACCAGCTTACCAGGCAGGTGGATGCCGTGCTGTTCATGTCCCTGCTCAGCGGGCGCAATCCCCAGTACCTGATCGGTGAGCAGGTACTGGCCGCACCGGTGGTGAAATACCTTGGGCTGGAGGTCATCCCGACCGGTTACCTCCTCATGGCGGGGGGCAGTCCCACGGCCGTGGAGTTCATGAGCAACAGCCAGCCGCTGCCCATGGACAAGACCGACATCGTCCTGGCCCACGCGCTGGCGGCTCAGTATCTGGGTATGTCCCTGGTTTACCTGGAGGCCGGCAGCGGCGCCCGGCGGTCCGTTCCCGAAGAGATGATCCGCTGCGTGGCCGGGGAGCTGGACATCCCTCTGGTAGTAGGCGGGGGCATTCGCAAACCCGAGGAGGCGGCCGGGAAGATCAGGGCGGGTGCCCGGTTCGTAGTCACCAGCACCGTCCTTGAGCAGGAGAGCACCCTACCCGCCCGCAGTCTGGATACCATGCGGGCCTTTGCCGCAGCGGTCCACGAAGGCTGATGGCCGCCGAAGTCCTGCCGGGTCAAGAGCACCTTCAGGAATATCTCCTGTACGCCAGGATCGAACGCAACCTGTCACCGGACACCCTCCAGGCCTATCACAGCGATTTGATGCGTTACCTGAACTATCTGAAAGACAGCGGCGTTAGAGACCTCAACGATGTGCGCCAGGGCCAGCTGCGGGGATATACCCGCTGGCTTAACTCCCTCTGTCTCTCGGCGGCTACCATTCACCGCTCTTTTTCAGCCGTCAGGGGGTTTCATCATTTCCTGCTGGCGGAAAAACGCATTGCCAGGGACCCCTCCGCTAATCTGGATCCCCCTAAGCTGCCCCAGCGCCTGCCCAAAGTGCTGGAAGTACACGAGATCGACGCCGTTCTGGAAGCGGTGGATACCAGCAAGTCCCTCGGCGTCCGCGACCGGTCCGTTATCTCCCTCCTGTACGCCTGCGGCCTGCGGGTATCCGAACTTATCGGGCTGCGGCTTACCAACCTGATGCTGGAGGAGGAGCTGGTACGAGTGCTGGGCAAGGGCTCCAGGGAACGGGTAGTGCCCATCGGCCGGAAAGCCATCGATGACCTCGAGACTTATGTATATAATGTACGGCCTGCGCTGGCCCGGAAAGGGAAGAACACCGGAGAGGTCTACCTGAGCGTCCGCGGCAATCCGCTTACCCGCATGAGTGTCTGGAATATCCTCAGCCGCTGGTCGACAAGCGCCGGCATCCAGAAAGAAATCTCGCCCCACACCCTGCGGCACAGCTTCGCCACCCACCTGCTGGAAGGAGGCGCCGACCTGCGCGCCATCCAGGAAATGCTGGGCCACGCCGACATTGCCACCACCCAGGTCTACACCCACCTGGATCGGGACTACCTGAAAGAGATACACCGAACGTATCATCCCAGGGGGTGAGGTATCAGTGGTGGAAAAAGTGGCGGGAACCTATGGCCTTGTCGGGGATATGCCAGGGAAGTGATGGATATTATAGCTTATCAGAATGTCATATGCTTTGAGGTCTGCCGTGCTTAATCTGCAATCGCTAATCCTCCTCGTTCCCGTCATCCTGCTGGCCTTGACGGTGCACGAGTTCTCCCATGGGTGGATGGCCTACCGGCTGGGCGATCCCACCGCCAAGAACGCCGGGCGGCTGACCCTCAATCCCATCTCCCACCTGGACCCTATCGGCACCCTCATGCTGTTCCTGGTGCACTTCGGCTGGGCCAAGCCGGTGCCGGTGGACCCGCGTTACTTTGCCGATCCCAAGCGGGACATGCTCCGGGTAGCCCTGGCCGGCCCCGCTTCCAATATGATACTGGCATTTCTCAGCGGGATGGTTATCCGCCTCATCAAAGTTAATCCCGATCCGTTCATAGGCAGCTTTATCGGCGAGGCCTTCATCGCCATGATGTACCTGAGCCTCCAGATCAACCTGGCATTGGCGGTGTTCAACATGCTGCCGGTTCCCCCGCTGGACGGTTCCAAGGTACTCTACGGCCTGCTGCCACCCCAGTATGAGCACATGGCCTACAACCTAGAGCGCTACGGCCCCGGCATCCTGTTCGGTCTGATCCTTTTAGGCATGATCACCGGGTTCTCTATTCTCTGGGCCTTCATCGGTCCCTTCGTCCATTTCTTCTCTTTGCTTTTTGCCGGGGTATGAGGTTCGCCTCGGATCCGTCTAACCGCCGGACAGGCCGGCGCCGCGTGGAGTTCCGCCGGCTCCGTGTTCAGCGGTGGAAAAAGCTCACAATCTGGCGCTACCTTATTCTCCTTATCCTGGTTATTCTACTCCTTAAATTCTTGTACTCCCTGGCCTCAGGTCAATGATGCAGCTGGTTGAGTGCGTACCCAACTTCTCCGAGGGGCGGGATCAGCAAGTAATCCAGGCCCTTTCTGAGGCCATCTCCCGCGTCGAGGGAGTACGGCTGCTGCACGTGGATTCCAGCGCCGACGCCAACCGCACCGTAATGACCTTCGTGGGGGAACCGGAGCCTGTGGGTGAGGCGGCCTTTCAGGCCATCTCCAGGGCAACTGAGTTGATTGACATGCGCCGGCGTCAGGGCGCGCATCCCCGCCTGGGCGCTACCGATGTCTGTCCCTTCGTGCCGCTAGCGGGGATTTCCATGGAAGAATGTGTCCGGCTGGCCCGGAGAGTCGGGGAGCGGGTCGGCGGAGAGCTGGCTATTCCTGTCTACCTCTATGGCGCAGCCACGGACCTCGGGCGCCGCAGCCTGGCTGAGGTCCGCCGGGGGGAATACGAAGGGTTGCCGGAGAAGCTGGCCGACCCGGAGTGGGCGCCCGATTTCGGACCGGCCAGGTTCAAACCACGAGTTGGGGCCACCCTCATCGGTGCCCGTGAGATCCTCATCGCCTTTAACGTGAACTTGAACACTACCGATAAGTCCCAAGCCACTGAGATTGCCCTGGCAGTCCGGGAAAAAGGTCGGACCAGGCGAAACGCTGACGGCCGGATCGTCCGGGATAGCGCGGGCCGGGAAGTGCGCCAGCCGGGAACCCTCAAGGCGACCCGGGCCATGGGCTGGTTTATGCCGGAGTACGGCTGCGCCCAGGTCAGCATGAACCTGGAGGACTATCGGGTGACGCCGCCCCACGCGGCCCTGGAGGAGGTAACCCGCCAGGCGCGGCAGCGGGGTCTGGAAGTGACCGGCAGCGAGCTGGTGGGCATGATCCCCCTGGAAGCCATGCTTATGGCCGGGAGATATTATCTGGAGCAAGAGGGTCGTCCATCCGATAGCCCTGAAGCGGAGCTGGTAGAGGTGGCGGTCCGGGCTATGGGACTGTCGGCGGCAGGGCCTTTCGAGCCCGATGAGCGCATTATCGAGTACCGGCTGCGTCAGGAGGGCGGCCCCTGGGCGGAGCGAGCCGACCGGCTTATAGCTGGCCGGGAAGT
>CAZQOY010000183.1:0-4851 GCA_964595095.1 uncultured bacterium
AAGCGCAACGTGAAGAACCGCTGGTGGCGCGACGTGGTCACCGCCCGGGAAGACGTGGTGGGCATGGACGCCGCCATCCTCATGCACCCCCGGGTGTGGGAGGCCTCGGGGCACGTGGAGCAGTTCCACGATCCGTTGGTGGATGACCGCAACACCCAGAAGCGTTACCGGTTGGATCACCTGCTGGAAGCCCAGGATCGGGAAGTTCTGGATAGACTGTCCCAGGATGTTTTGAACCGACAAATCGAAGGGGAGGTGGACCTCCATGTCATAACCGGGATTGTGGAAGCCATTATGAGCAGACCCGACGATATCAGCCTAAACGATTACGGCATCACAGCCGATGGCAAAGAGGCCGACTGGACCATCCCCCGCCAGTTCAACCTGATGCTGAAGACCCACTACGGTCCGACCGAAGATTCGTCGTCCCTCATTTACCTGCGCCCGGAGACGGCCCAAGGGATGTTCGTCAACTTCCTGAACGTCCAGGGAACGGCCCGGGCCAAGCTGCCCTTCGGCATCGCCCAACTGGGCAAGGCCTTCCGCAACGAGATCACCACCGGCAACTTCCTGTTCCGCACCCGCGAGTTCGAGCAGATGGAGCTGGAGTACTTCGTCCGGCCCGAGGAGAGCGCTAATTGGCTGGAGTACTGGTCCCAGGCCCGGCTGGAGTGGTACGCCTCCCTGGGCATCGACCGGGAGAAGCTGCGCCTGCGGCCCCACAGCGAGGACGAGCTGGCCCACTACTGCATCGCCTGCTACGATGTAGAGTACGAGTTCCCCTTCGGCTGGTCCGAGCTGGAGGGCATCGCCGACCGCGGCACCTACGACCTGGACCGCCACGCCGAGTACTCCGGCAAG
The DNA here is from genome assembly GCA_964595095.1 of uncultured bacterium. Lineage (GTDB taxonomy): Bacteria > Fidelibacterota > Marinisomatia > SCGC-AAA003-L08 > TS1B11. Next base: position 862 of record CAZQOY010000183.1, read on the forward strand.
AAGCTCACATGGTTCGATCCCGATTCGGGTGAGCACATTGTCCCCGCCGTGGTGGAGGCCTCCGCCGGGGTGGACCGCACCGTCCTGACCATCCTCACCGACGCCTATCACGAGGAGGAGGCCCCTACAGCCGAATCGGGGAAAACCGAGCAGCGGGTGGTGCTGCGCCTGTCGCCGGAGCTGGCCCCCATCACCGTTGCCGTCTTTCCCCTGGTGAACCGGGACGGCATGCCGGAGCTCGCCCGCCGGATCGCAGGCGACCTGATGGGCGACTTCGCCGCCTTCTACGACGCGGGGGGCTCCATCGGCCGGAGATACCGGCGGCAGGACGAAGCCGGGACGCCCTTCGGCATCACCGTAGATGGCCAGACGCTGGATGACCAGACAGTGACTGTACGGGATAGGGATAGCATGGAGCAGGAGCGGGTGAGTATCGAGCGGGTTAAGGATTACCTGCGGGGGAAGATGGGGTAGTCCGCCAGCTGGCGGATCAGCCGTCCGTCTACGCTGTGCTACCCCGCCGTTGGCGGGACTAAAGGCGCCGGACAAGTCCGCCGGTGCATCCAGCCCCGCCGCTTGGCGGGACTGGTCCCGCAGGAAGCGGGGCTGGCGGGATTCCATCCAGTATCCAGCATCCAACATTCAGCCGTTAGCTGCTGGACTGATGCTCTAAAATTAGACAAAACCCCCACAAAATTCCCCATTTTTAAGACTATCACCGTCGACAGGGCGAATACATGGTGTGGAATTCTGCCATTGGCAGAAGGTGAACCGGGTAGTATGACGTTAATTCCTTCATCGTACCGGAAGCTAATAGCAGCAGGGTGGTTTGTCGTTCGCCTGGTGCGCGAAAATGAATGATTATTGATGAGTGTCGAATGTTGATTGAAAAAGATATTGGAAAATGCATGGGAAGAAATAAACCGCAGAGGCCTGCCCTGCGCCAGGCCGAACCCCGCCGATGGCGGGGGATGGGACGCGGAGGGCGCAGAGGGTGGTTTTTTGATTACCCCTCATCCTCTCCTTCTCCCTGGGGGAGAAGGTACATTTAACCAGATCCGGCTGAACGCCGGGCAAGGCCCTTCGGCTGCGCTCAGGGCAGGGTCTGGAGGACCAAATGGTCACCGTCTGCGACCGGGACAGCATGAAGCCTACCAATGAGCGGACGAGTGGCCATCAAAAAGAAATGGGCCTGATTGCTGGAGAAGTTGCTAAATTAGACAACCGAGAAAGTTCTAAAGGTGAAATTGTCGAGATGATCTAGTGCTCGGAGACTAGGCAGCACACAATTGCAAACAAAGGAACCATATGGGCAAAGGCGACCAACGAACGCGCCGGGGGAAGCTCTACCGGGGCACCTACGGCAAGACCCGCAGACGCAAGCGAAAAAAGACCGTGGAACAGACTAGTCAAAAGACCGGGCCAAAGGCCAGTCCAAAGACCAGGCAACAGGTCAGTAAAAAGACCGAGCAAAAGGCTGGTCAAAAGATAGAGCGAAAGGCCGGGCAAGCACCTAAGCCCGCCCCTGAGAAGAATAAGAAGTAGCTCCGGGGCGCTGGGCCGAGACTGCCAGGTCCCGAAGCTTCGGGACACGCAGTAACGGGGCAGGGTCGGGATTGAGCAACACGTGACGTGAACAGAAGAGATAATAATGAAGGGATCGCGAAGGCTACTTGACTACGTTATCCATAGGAACAGCGGTAGGCGATAAGCATTTCTTTTATCTCAAGATAAACCTAAATTCGGTGGCTAAAAAAACAGTGTTAGGCAGATGAAAGTACGAATTCGAATAAGTAACCGTAAGCGCAAGAACCAGCATGGCTTTCGTGCCCGCAACAGCAGCAAGTCCGGGCGGGCAGTTATTTCACGTCGCCGCAGCAAGGGCCGTAAAGTTCTCTCCGCCTGAACACCCTTGAACCAGCAACTGCCCCGTACGCGGCGGCTCACCCGGAAGGAAGAGTTTGACCGCGTTTTCACCAGCGGAAGAAAAATAGCGCATCACGGCATACACGCCTGGGTCACTACGGCACGAAATCCACGCCTGGGAATTGCTATCTCACGGAAATACGGAAACAACGTACAGCGAAACCTATTTAAACGTCGGGTACGGGCCGCCTTCAGGCAGCTTTATCAGCGCCTACCATCAGTGGATATGGTCATCACCTGTAAGGCCAGTAGTGGGGACATCGGTTACAGCGATATCACCGCTTTCTTTCAATACCTGAGCAGCCATGACATAGCCCATGAGCAGAAAAGCGATAGTTAAAATCCTGACCATAATAATCCGGTTCTACCAGAACACCTTTTCCCTGGTGGTGCCCGGCACTTGCCGCTATACACCCAGCTGCTCACAATATGCCATTGACGCATTAAACAAGTACGGGGCTATAAAAGGACTATACCTGTCCGGCAGGCGCATTTTGCGCTGTCACCCCTTCTCCACTCACAGCAGCTACGATCCGGCCTGAGCATGACTGATACCAAGCGAACCGTCCTGGCATTTATGCTGATTGCCCTGGTGCTGATCCTTACCCCCAAGTACATCCGGTGGATTTCACCGGAAAAAAAGGACGCGGCGCCAGCCAGCGAAAAGACCCTGACAGATATTGATACCGTGCTGACCAAACCGTTTGAAACGCTGCAAACTGGATCACCGGAGGAGAGGGAAACAGCGGCCATCAAGGCCGAGACAGCCGCGGTTCAGCCGCCGGTAAAGACACCAGTGCGGGACTATAGGGAAACGGTAAATACCATAGAAACAGATATATACAGGGCCACTGTGTCGTCCAGAGGCGGCGGGCACCTGATTGCCTTTGAGCTCAAGAATTATCGCCACGGCAGCGGCACGGGGAATGTGCAGCTGATTGACGGGGGCAGAGATGACCTAAACCTGCGCCTGGGCTATATCAACCTTGACGGCGACAGCACCTACCTTGTGCAGCATTTTGAAGTGCTGGAAGCACCCGGCAATGAAAGGGCCTACTTAACCGAAGGCTCCATTACCCTGGCCTATCGATATACTTTTCCATCCGGAGCGAGAGTGACCAAGCGTCTGACATTTCACGCCGACAGCTACACGATCCCCGTAGAGGTCCGCTGGGAACATCCCGAGTCAGAGCTGGGGATTAATACATACGAAATCGCCTGGCCCAGCGGATTGAGACCGGCTGAAAAGAAAGTCAAAGAGGACGAAACCTACGGGAAAGTGTACGTGTACCAGGGGGGCGAACTAGCCAATCAGGGTTCCGTTCGCAAAGGACCGGTAAAACGCCAGCAGCTGAATGGGAATACTCAATGGGTGGCGCTACGCAATAAATATTTTGCCGCCGCCTATATCAGTGAAACCGACAAGCCCGGCGTATATGGCGCCTTTGCGGCGACACCAATACCTTACCATGATGAAGCCGGGAAAAATAATGCAACAACTACCCGCTATTTCATGGCCATCGGCTACGACGCCCGACTGCCTGTAAAAATGACCCTCTACCTGGGACCGCTTTCATACAACATAATAAAGGATCTGGACGTGGACCTGGAGCGGATCATGAACTTAGGCCTTTCCCTGATCCGGCCTATCAGCAAGCTCGTCCTTTATTCCCTGGTTTTCCTCCACGATTACATACCTAACTACGGCATAGTCCTGATCCTGTTCGCCATCATCGTCCGGGTGCTAACCAACCCGCTTACTAAAAAAAGCGCCCTCTCAACCCAGAAAATGCAGATCGTTCAGCCGAAAGTGAAGGTGCTCCAGGAAAAGTACAAGGGCAACCCCCAGAAGCTGAACAAGGAGATGATGGCCTTGTGGAAATCCGAGGGAGTTAACCCCCTCGGCGGCTGTCTGCCCATCCTGATCCAGATGCCGGTACTGTTTGCGTTATTCATCGTCTTCCGTACTACCATCGAGTTGCGAGGCCAGCCATTTATTCTGTGGATAACGGATCTGTCGGCGCCAGACGTAGTATACACGCTGCCGTTCTCCATACCGCTCTA
>CAZQOY010000184.1:0-4828 GCA_964595095.1 uncultured bacterium
ACGGCTCCCCAGTTTACCCCGCTCCTAGTCCCGTCATAAATCCCGCCGAAGGCGGGGCAGTATGTGAAATCCCGCAGAAAGTGATCGTATCCCGCTGGAAGCGGGGCGGGGCGGGGCCAAAGGCGGGGCGCACCTCGCGCACCACGCGAACGACAACCCCTTTCCGTTTCCTTATATTCCCACCCTATGATGATCCCGCCGCCATATCGCCCCGCTGCCTCTGCCGTCTTAAATCCCGCCAACGGCGGGGTCTCTGGTTTTGAAGCGGAAACATTTAAACAGGGCGATTTTCGCCTCTCGTCGGGGAATACCCCCCAAAAAACGGAATTCTGTATAGATTTTGTTCAATTCCGCGCCCTCCTTGCTTCCCCATCTGCTCCGGGCATTTCCCCCTCTTTTCCCTGCCAACTGCACCTGCTACTGGCTCCAATCGGCCCTCGCTCTACGCTCTACGCTCTTCGTATTCCTCTTCGCGTCCTTTGCGTCCTTTGCGTCCCGTAGGCCCGTCCGAAGGCGGGCTTGGCGGTTAAATCTAACCGCTGATTGCTGACCGCTGACCGCTAATCGCCTCCCGCACATCCAGGATCATGTTCGTCAGCGCCAGGGTGGGGTTGATGTTGCGCTCCAGGTGGCCCAGGACCTGTTCGATGGCCGCGGTGGCGGCGCCCCAGTCGGCGTCGGGCCAGGCCTCCAGGCTGCGCTGGAGGCCGGTCAACCGCCGGGTGAATACGATCTGCCCCTCATCCCCCGTCTTCTGCAGCACCATCAGGTCCCTCAGCCAGGTCTGGAGCAGCTGCAGCCGGTAGGTGAATTCCAACAGGCGGCTGCGATGTAGGAGGGCCAGGTCATTTACCAGCTGCTGCCAGCTTGTCCGGCGGCCAGACGGATGCGTTGGTTCAGCTGCCAGGAGGCTCCCCACCAGCTCCTCCAGGTGCTTCAGCGGCTGTTCTCCGGCTTCTGCCAGCTGCCGGGCCTGTCCGGCGGCCAGACGGGCCTGGGGCAGGTTGCCGCCGGTTACCTGGGCCAGGATATGGGCCTGCTCTTCGTCCAGTCCATGCTGCCCGATCAGGTAGCCCGCCACCTGGTCGTTCGTCAGCTGTGGGAAGTAAAGCCCCAGGCACCGCGACCGGATGGTGGGCAGCAGCAGGTGGGACCGGTCGGTCACCAGGATGAAGACCGTCCACTCGGGGGGCTCCTCCAGCAGCTTGAGCAGAGCGTTGGCGGCGGCCCCTTCCCCGGTGCAGAGTTTCTCCGCCTCGAAGATAAGGATCGCCCGCCAGCCACGCTCTCCCGGCTTGAGGTAGGCTGTGCGGCGCAGCTCCCGGATGCTGTTGATCAGGATAGACTTTGCTCCTTTCACACGAATCTGGAAGTAGGGGTCCCGCGCCTTGGACGCGATCTGGTCAATAAGATCATCCAAACTGGCTGGCTTCAGGGCTTTGAGTGGGGGATCATTCTTTGTGATATCGTTCTGTCGCGGCAGGGGTACCACCAGCTGGATATTGGGATGCTGCAACCCCTGCATTTTCCGGCAGGATGGGCACTGGCCACAGGCACCGTTCTTATCGGGTTCCAGGCAGTTCGCCAGGGCCGCCAGCTCCACCGCGTGAGCTTCCTTTCCACTGCCGGCAGGGCCGTAAAATAAATAAGCGTGAGCCAGACGCCCCTGGTTAAAAGACTCCACCAGCCGACACCATTGGTCGCTGTGCAGGATCAGGTCGGAATAGATCATGAAAGACGGCCCGGCCTTCCCAATGCTAGGGGAGCTGCACCAGCCACGCCGTGGGATCCATCTTCTGCTGGTGGGCCCACAATTCGAAGTGCAGCCGGGAGTCATTGAGGCTGCCCTTGCCCCCCACCCGGGCGATAACCTGGCCCTGGTCAATATATTGCCCCTCGGCCACCTCTACCTCTTCCACCAGGGCGTATACCGTATACAGGTCTTTGCCATGATCAATGATCATCGTGGTGCCGTACCCCGGGAGGTAGGTGATGGTAGTAACCAGCCCGTCTAGAACCGACCTCACCGCGGCCTCGGGACTGGTCCGGATATCAATACCGGGATTCTCGGTAATAGTGTTCAGCTGAGGATTGCGCTGGAGCCCGAAGTGGGTAACTACTCGACCGCTGACAGGCCAGGGAAGCTTGCCTTTATAATAGGTTATGTCGGGCACGACGGCCAGATCACGCTGGCGCCGCATTTCGGCCAGCTCCTCGGCCCGCTTCTCCCGGTCAAATTCCAGGCTGGCGATAATCCGTTTAAGGTCCACGGCAGCCTGTTTTTTCTGCAAGAGCAGCCGCTCGTTATTCAGCCGGTCCCGTTTGATCTCCTCAATCTGGGCCTGTCGTTCCTCTTTACTGACACGCAGCTGGGTTTCCTCCTGCCCCTTTTCCCCCAGCAGTTCCTGATTACGGGCTCGGTCCTGGGCCAGCTTCCTGCGCTGCTGTTCCAGCCGCCGGATTTCCTCTTTCACTTTGCCGGTGAGGTAACGATCATAGTCGGCGATCCTCTTCAGGTATCTGACACGGTAGGCGGCCTGGTCCCATTCATCAGATGTGAGGATCAATTCCAGTATAGAGGATCGCTTCTGCTTATAGATGTGGACAAACCGGGTCGCCAGCCTCTCTTTCAGCGCGGCGATTTCCTCCTCACCCTGGCGGATCGTCTCCATCGTCAGATTGTCGGCTCTTACCAGTTGACCAATTTCCTGCTCCAGGGCCTTGATCAGGCGGCTGGTGAGTGAAATGCGCTCCTCCAGGTTAAAAAGGACCTTTAGAGCGTCCTTCTCCTCCTGTTCCTGCCTGGCTATCCGCCGCTCAAACAGGCGAATATCCTCCCGGAGGCGCTCCAGCTCTCCCTGCCTGGCTACAATCTGCCGGTCCAGCGCCTCCAGATCTTGTGAACTCTGCCCGGTCAACGGAGCTGTGGTGACCACTATCGCTAAAAATATCAGTCTGAGAGAAAAAAGCATGATATAAAGTAGATCGTCCGTATCAGCTAAGCAATGGTTTTGAGTTCCGGCAGTCAAAGGCAATTTCAACAGAAAATAGCTGCATTCCCAAAGGATTCTTAAGGAACCAGGTCGTCTTCTCAGTGAGCACAATTTCATCGCCCTGCTGTGTCATAAAAGGGAGAACGGCACCTGCTGATCCCGAGCAGTCTGTAGGTACCGCAGCTGCGTCAACTCACATATCTGCACCCTTGACGCAACACCATCCCGACAGTACTGACCACCACGGCCCGCCCCCGCCAAGTGATGAATGTCACACCTCACAAACCAAAGGGTGGAATTCTTTGTAACTTCTAGTTGTTCTTTCCAACGGCTTGTCTTCAACAGCCATTCACAGTGGCTTGAGGACAGGGCGTAGGAACCGCCAATTGTTTGAATGATATGTACACCGACCGGACGTAAGATATTATGATCAAGAAGGTGAAAACCGAGGATTTGAAAGTTGGCATGTACGTCATGCTGGGGCTGTCCTGGCTGCGGCATTCCTTCCTGAGACCGAATTTCAAGATTACCTCAGAAAAGCAGATCAAAAAGATCATCTCCGACGGAATAGGGGAGGTCAAGGTTGACACGTCTAAAAGTGATTTGATCAAGGAGGAGGATCTGTTCCGGGAGGTGCCGGAATCCAGGGATGAAGATACCGGTCAAATCCAGGCAGATGTTCCACTGCCTGGCAGCCAGAGGGGAACAAAGATCCCAATACCCGAGCCGGGCGAATTCAATCCCATTGAGCTTATTTCCAGTGATCTGCGGGAAACGATTGAAAATACCCGCACACCCCCTCAGACCAAGGCCAAAGCCGTTTATAGTCACTCTATCAAGATGATGTCCAATGTCCTGGAGAAACCTAGCGCCGAGAATATTCTCAGTGGAAAAAGAATGGTCTACGACGTCGTTGACCACATTCTGGCCGATGATGAAACCGCCGACCGCATGACCATGATCACTTCTCACGACTATTACACCTACACCCATTCGGTGAATGTAGGGATGTTGTCGGTCCTGCTGGCCAAATCGGTGTTCAAGGGCAACAGCGACCAGAACATGCAGGAGATAGGCGCAGGGTTTTTCCTCCATGACCTGGGCAAGTGTGACGTACCACACGACATGATTAATAAGCCCGGCAAGTTGACCGCCAAAGAGTGGGATCTAATGCGAATGCATCCCCCCTATGGCGAAAAGATTCTAAGGAAAACCGGGCACCTCACCAAAGAGTGTAGAATAATTACAATGCAGCATCATGAACGGGAGGACGGCACCGGCTATCCTCTAGGACTCAGGGGGTACCGTATCCACACCTATGCTCACATCTGCGCCCTGGCTGATGTCTATGATGCCCTCACTTCAATGCGTTCCTACAAGAAGGAGGTCACCACTTTCGAAGCCCTCAAGATCATGAAGGATGAAATGATCGGCCACTTTAATAGAGACCTATTCGAAAAGTTTGTCCTGCTGTTTAGATAAGTACTCTTCTCAGTGACGATTTCTTAAACAGGTCCGGATTACGCCGGGACGCGGGACGCGGCACCATCCCAGCAGTACCGATCACCACTGCCCGCCCCCGCCATGTGATGAATATCACACCTCATAAACAAACTATTCCAAAGGGTTGAATTCTTGGTAACTTTAAACTAATCTTCAGTCTCTAATAGCTTATCTTAGATGGCTATTCCTGGTGGCTGGAGGGCGTGGGGTAGTCCCCCAAAGGATTTTTGTAACAGGAGCGCCTGCTGGATGATGACCCGATGATTAAGAAAGTGAAAACGGAGGATCTGAAAGTCGGCATGTACGTCATGCTGGGGCTGTCCTGGCTGCGG
>CAZQOY010000185.1:0-1539 GCA_964595095.1 uncultured bacterium
GGATAGGCCGCTACCGGCCCGGCAGATGCCCCTGCCAGCTCAGGGAGCTTAGTGACGGCATAAAGCCCGGTGGCCGTGGTCAGCAGGTCAAAAACCAGCCAGAAACCGACGCTGATAAGAATACCCCTGGCAGCGGTTTTGCCAGTGCGGGCCGCTGCACAGCGCTGGTAGAAACCGGGGTCTACAAAGGTCCAGCTGGCGATCAGGAACCAGACCAGGATAACCTGCCAGCTCAGGTGCTCAGCGCCCCGCCAGCCGCGGTGACCGGCAGGCAGCCCCTGCCACATGTGCACCAGGGACTCTTCCCCCGCCAGCATGCCCAGGAGAACGGCGAATCCCACGAACATAAGGATAAACTGGAGCAGATCAGTCCGAACCACCGCCTGAAAACCTCCCCACCACAGGTAGATGGTGCTGAATATCGTTCCCAGGAGAATTGCCACCCAGAGGTCCAGTCCCAGCAGAAAGTTCAACATGACACCGAGCATAAGCAGGTAGGGCGCCGGCGTAGTAAGCAGGAACACCAGGACGGCGCCGAAGCGGGCGGAGCGGGGCCCGAAATTCTGCCGGAAACGCTCCGGGATGGTGAGGGCATCGCCCCTCCGGATACGGGCCGCGAAGAAGAAGGCATACAGAATGGCAAAGATATAATATGGCAGACCGAAGACCACCAGGTTTACCACGCCGTTGATATATGTGAACTCCCCCACACCCAGGATGCCCCCATACCAGGTAGAGACGAGGGTTGCTACGAAAGGCACCAGCGTGAGACGGCGGCCCCCCAACAGGTAGTGCTCCAGGCGGACCGCCGGTGAGAGCCGCGTCCGCAGGCCCAGGTAAAGCAGACCACCCACATACAGGGCAATAATAGTCAGATCGAGGGGATGCAGCCGGACGCTATCCCAGGGCAACTCCATCGCGGAATGCCCCCTCAGGTTCCCGGCGGATAGCCCTGGTACACCAGCACGGCACCACCGGTGACCGCTACCGAGAAGACCGGGCCGAGGCTCAGGTTGGAAGTCCCTTTATGGGGCGCGGACAGCGGAACGTCCTGGAGGGGGTACGCCAACCCGGAAGTGGTGATCCGGACCCGGGAGGATTCGGAGAAGAGAGATACATTCTGTCCTTCAAACGAGCGAAAAGAGCGGGCGGCACGCACCACGGTGAACTGGCCGGTATCGGTGAGCAGGGTCAAATCCAGGCCGAAGTCGGTCCACAGCATAAGCAGAATGCCCAGGCTGTGATCCTCGCGCAGGCCGGTAGCACCGATGATGGTCACCTCTTTTGCGCCCTTGCCAGCCACCCACCTAAGAGCTTTTTCCAGGTCACTGGATTGTTGGGAGGGCAGCTCCACCAGCCTATCATGAAAAGCAGAGCGCGCCTCTTCGCTGATTGAATCGAGGTCCCCCACCACAGCATCCGGCTCCGGACTCCGCCCGATCAGCTTATTCGCCGCACCATCACAGCATATCAGCGTACCGGCCCCGCGCAGTACTTCCAACGGACGATCATGCGTAGGAAAAGCGCCGTCCGCCAGGA
>CAZQOY010000185.1:1549-4798 GCA_964595095.1 uncultured bacterium
CTACTGGCGTGGTAGAGTACATTGGAGCTTACTCCCAGTATGCCTGAAGCCAGCCGGTATAGAGTCTCTCCTGTTGCTCGGTGGGAGGCTCCACCCTCACAATAGATACCATGTTATAGGGCTGCGGCGTGGGTCTGATAGTGACGGTACGCATGATACCATCTCGATTTACGACCAGAGTGGCGGCCTTGTCCAGGCTGCGAGAGGCCAGAATCCGTTCGGCTGAGGCACCAATGAGGCGGTAATTGTCAATGACTATGAGCTCATCGTGTACGCTCAAACCCGCGCGGGCCGCCGGGGTATCATGGTCAATTCGCGTGATCACCAGCCGACCGTTCTCCCTGCGCGTTCTGAAACCATAATAAGCCCGGGCGGAATCTTCCGGTGTGGTGTAGCCCCGAATCAGCATCAGACCGAAGGGTTCCAGGATTGGTTGCCAGTTCATCTCCGCGGTGGTGTTAACGTACTGAAACACGTCATCGAGAGGGCGCGCCGCCACCGAATCGCATGCCGCCCGGAAACCTTCGTGGCTGTAGCCCTGCCCGGTAGTCAGGTAATCCTGCCACAGGAGCCGGAAAACGTCATCCAGCCCCCGCTCGCCATCAGTGGCAGCTCTGATAATCAGATCCAGGGCCAGGGCTACCAGGCTGCCCTTGGTGTAGTACGAAACAGTAGTGTTGGGGCCGTTCTCATTGGACCGGTAAAATTCGATCCAGGCATCAAAGGAGGCCTGCTGCAGGGTCTGGTAGTGGCGGCCGGGCGTCGATTCGATCTCCTGGATATCCCCGGCCAGCTGGTCGAGGTAGTCCTCCGCCGTCAGCAGGTCAGCCCGCCGCAGCAGGAGCCGGTCATAATACGAGGTAAAGCCTTCCACCACCCACAGGAGTGTGGTATAGTTTTCCCTGTCGTAGTCGAAGGGGCCGAGGGTCTCAGGCCGGATGCGCTTGCCATTATAGGCATGAAATACCTCATGGGCCAAGGTCTCCAGAAGACGGCGGTAGTGCTGCTCTGTCCGAAAGGCCTTTCTGGAAACAATTAAGTGAGATGAATTGCTGTGTTCAAGGGCCCCGGTCCTCTTATCACTTAACTGCAGGAACAGAGTGTAATCGTCGTAGGGGACGGAACCAAAAATATCGTGGATTTCCCGGATAATCCTGCCCGTGTCAGTCAGCAGCCGGTCGGGGTCATAGTTCCCCTCGCCGGAAATGGCATACCGATGTGACACACCACTGACCTCGAAGTCAAGCAGCGTGTGGTTGCCTATCATAATCGGGGAATCCACCAATACATCATAATTGGCGGCCCGGAATACGGGACTTCTCCCCCCGACCCAAGGCAGAGCGGAGGTGACCTGGCCCCAGCTGCGCGGCTTGTCGATCACCATCAGGCTTTCCTGCGACTCCAGGCCGACAGGGTAGATAAACACGCTGGCGCCGTTGAGCATCGCCCCGTCATTGTCCACGAAACTGGTGCGATGATCCGGCCCAAAGGCATATACCCGGTAGCGGATGAATACGCGCCGCTGCCCGCCTAATTCCACTCGCCAGGTATTCTTGTCCACTTTCTCCACCGGTAGACTTCTGCCGGAGCCCCTTGATATACTGGCAGTGAGATCAACCACATTGCGTGAGAATTCACGAATCAGATAGCTCCCCGGGGTCCATACGGCCATTTTGAAATCCTGGTATTCCTTGCCACGCAGGCCGTCGACCTCCAGGTCAACGGTGATATAATGTTCGGCACAATCCTCAAAACTCAGGGTATAGGTGATCCTGCCGAAAACCGGGGCCGTCACGAGAAGGAGCACCGCCAGGCCGCGATAAATAGTCCCCACTGGTATAATACGGGAAGCCCGTGTCAAGACAGCCGGGGAATCGCCTCCTTCGCGTTCCCTTTGTCGTGGGCCGTGCCCCCGGTGTGATTTTCCGTGTGATAATGTTTTGATAAAAAGAATCAGATCAGGCATTCTGAATATTATCCCCATATTTATCCCCTGTTTCAAATGCAGACCGATAGGTGTGAAAATACTCTGATTGGCGGTCTAAATCCACCCCCAAAATTACGAAACCGCTGAAGCGGTTATTAATATTTCGTAACACCGTGTTAACCCACGACTTAAGTCGTGGGTTAGTTGTATATCGGAATAATAACAAACCGTTTCAACGGTTTTTATTATCACGAGGTTCCGTTTTCAGAGAAAGTCCTTTGCCTGATAGTCCCTTATAACCTGTCCGTCGGCGAGTGGCCTGACCTGCACTCCCTTGCGGATAATGAACCGCGGCTGATGTCGCTCCAGCTCTCGTGCATAGCGCTCGTTTCCCTTGAACCAGGCATGGAGCTCATCATCCAGGGGCTGAACCATTTCCGTAGGCTGCCAGCTGTATGGCCGCTCCGTGTCGTCCTCCAGCAGGTCGCCCCACTGCTCGGCCCAGGCCACCGACACCCGCCCATACTTTTCCACCGCCCGCTTCAGGGCCACAAGCTCGGCCTGGACTCCGGGCGACAGGGCCAGATAACACCTCAAGAAAAACACCGCCGAGTGCAGGTTGGCGGGCACAGTGACAATCCCACCCAGGTGCAGGTTCCTGCCCATCTGCGCGATCAGGCTCAAGACCATGTCTGCCAGGCCCAGCCCGGGATGCTCCTGCTGCGGCAGGGCCGGATGCTCCCGGTCGAACCGACGATGGGGGTGCTGCAGGAGGATCCATTCCAGGTGCAGACAGGAGTGCCGGCGGTGCTCAACCACCGGCTTGAGGGTGCGGGAAAGCAGGGTGCGACGGAACACCAGTTCTGCCACCAATCGGCCTGGTGCGATTTCCCCATCATAGAGGCGCAGGACATGGCGATAGGCATCACTCAGGTCCAGGTCGAGGAGGGGATGGCCGATGCCCCGCTCGGCCAGGGCATCGAGCAGCCCGAACTCCTCTAGCAGGTCCATGATAGCCACGTCGCCGTACACCCCCAGGAATAGATTGCTGCTGCTCCCGCTGATCAGGTCCTCGAAGAGGTCCCACTTGCCCAGCTGGGACGACCGGCCCCGGGGATAGTTGCGGAGTCTCCGGGTGATGCGGGCAAATTTGCGGTCATACCGGGAGTGTCTTAATCTCATTGGAAAACATATCAGCAGTTTGTCTCATAACGGGCATCGGAGCTGCCGCAGCCTATACAAGGCCGGTCCGGCCCCTGCCTATCCGGGCGGCCAGCGCATGGGACGACCGCCCAGGACGTGAAAGTGCAGGTGAAAAACGG
>CAZQOY010000186.1:0-4633 GCA_964595095.1 uncultured bacterium
ATACCGAGACCGTGAATGAGGAGCAGGACCTTGGTCTGGGTGTAGGTCTCGGTGACGAACAGGAGGCTGTAGGTAAGGCCGTCCATGATCATACCCGCGAACAGCACCAGGGCCGGGTTGAAGGACTGGCCGTACCGCCACACCAGGAACGATCCGATCAGCATACCGCCCGCCATGCAGGCCTCAATAATGGCAAAGGCTTTGAAGTCCATCTCGAGCACCTCCCGCACGAAGATGGGTGTGCCGATAATGGCGGGACCCATGATAAAGAGGTTATTAATGGCTGTCAGCAGGATGAACGGCCCGAGGGAGCGTTCCCGCCACACGTAGCGGAGTCCCTCGATCAGGTCGGACCGGTGACTTCGGGTATGGATTTCCGGCCGGTGCCCGGCAGCCCGCTGGAGGCTGATCAGGGCCAGGCAGATAAGGCTGGCGGCGAACGAGAGGGCGTCGATGGTGAAGAGCTGGGTCAGGCCCACCCAGGCCACCAGCAGGCCGGCCAGCAGTGGTCCCGCCAGGTGGGCGAACTGGCCGGAAGTGGAGATGAATGCATTTGCGGACGTAAGGGCCTCCGTGGGCACCAGGTCGGGAATCAGGGCGTCACGGGCGGGGTAGAACAGGGTGGCGAAACTGGCCACCACGAAGGCGATAATGCCTATGACAACGGGCGAGGTCCCCCCGGCCAGCAGGAATCCTACCAAGGCCAGCATTACCACCATCCGGGCCGCGTCGGAGAACATCATGACGCCCCGGCGGCTAAACCGGTCCGCCGCCACACCCGCCATCAGGCTGAAAAGTACCGCCGGCAGATAGGCACAGAGCGCCACCAGGGAAGTGGTGGTCTTGGAGCCGGTAAGCTCCAGGACCAGCCAGGGCAGGGCCAGCTGGTAAATGGCGTCCCCGGCGTGGGAAACGAGATGTCCCGCCCACAGAAACAGGAGGTTGCGTTGCAGTAAAATGGATCGCACAATTATTATCCCGAATTTCTCCATAAGTATGAGGTTTTACCATTGGAATAAAACCACGTCTGCAGAAATTTCTTTTGAAGATTAGATCCAGGACCTTAAAGGTGTTCCAACGGAAAAGTAACCGGTACCTTGTGCAGGAAAACAAAAACGATGAGATGCCCCGGGAGCAATCAAGCGCAGCATAAAGTGATTACTATCCCGCACTCACCATTTGCCTTGTCTGAAGCTGACGGCAATCTCTAAATTTTATCGCTTTTTTATACCTTGTATAACCTCATACCAAAGAACATCACAAGAGATGTCCCTATGACCCCATTTAAGAACCTTCCGATACGACAGTTTAACCGAGATAAAGATATCAGGGGGGTGGAGGCCGCCATTGCCGGTATAAAGCGCAACCCCGGCCGTGAATACCCCCTGATTATCGGTGGTCAAACGTATACTAACGATCGCAAGCTCAACACTTTCAACCCCTCCGACCCTTCCCATATGCTTGCTGTTTTCCAGAAAGCGACCCGGGAGCAGGCCGATGAGGCCATCAACCTGGCGAGCGAGACTTTCGAATCCTGGAAGGCTACTTCTACCGAGGAGCGGGCGGACATCCTCCTTCGGACGGCGGAGATTCTGCGTCGGCGGCGGGACGAGGCCGTGGCCACCATGGCGCTGGAAGCCGGCAAGAGCTGGATCGAAGCCGACGCCGAACTGGCCGAGGCGGTGGACTTTCTGGAGTTCTATGCCCGCGAGGCCCTCCGCTATGCCCGGAAGCAGCCGGTGATTCACATTAAGGGTGAGGAGCCGGAGCTATTCTACATCCCTCTTGGTGTTGGTGTCATCATCCCGCCCTGGAACTTTCCCCTGGCCATATTGACGGGCATGACCTCAGCCGCCGTTGTGACGGGCAACACGGTGGTCCTCAAACCGGCCAGCGATACGCCATTAACAGGGCAGCTGCTGGCGGAAGCCATGGTGGAGGCCAGCCTGCCGAGGGGAGTATTCACCTACCTCACCGGCAGCGGCGGTGAAATCGGGGACTTCATCGTGGAACATCCCAAAGTACGCTTTATCGCCTTTACCGGCAGCATGGAAGTAGGCTTGGGGATCAATGAGCGGGCCGCCAGGATGGTTCCGGAAC
Source organism: uncultured bacterium (assembly GCA_964595095.1). GTDB lineage: Bacteria > Fidelibacterota > Marinisomatia > SCGC-AAA003-L08 > TS1B11. Next base: position 2,101 of record CAZQOY010000186.1, read on the forward strand.
AGATCTGGGTCAAGCGGGTTATCGCTGAGATGGGCGGCAAGGACGCCACTATAGTAGATGATGACGCCGATCTGGACGCGGCGACGGAGGGCATCGTCGCTTCCGCCTTCGGCTACCAGGGGCAGAAGTGCTCCGCCTGCTCCCGCCTCATTGTCCACGAGCGGGTCTATGAGCCGCTGATGGAAAAGGTGGTGGCCGCGACGGAAGCCCTCAAGGTAGGGTCGCCGGAGGACCGCGCCAACTTCATGGGCCCGGTGATCAACCAGGCCGCCCTGGATAAGATTATGTCCTACGTGGAACTCGGACACAGCGAGGGGCGTTTTTTGACCGGCGGCAACCGGATCGATACTCCCGGCTACTTCATCGAACCCAGCATTTTCACCGACATCAAGCCTGACAGCCGGCTGGCCCAGGAGGAGATTTTCGGCCCTGTGCTGGCGGTGATGAAGGTCCGGGACTTTGACGAGGCCCTGGCCGTGGCCAACAACACCATCTACGGCCTAACCGGATCGGTCTATAGTCGCAACCAGGACCACCTTGACAAGGCCCGGGAGTTCTTCCATGTGGGGAACCTTTTCCTTAACCGCAAGTGCACCGGCGCCCTGGTGGGGGTCCACCCCTTTGGCGGGTTCAACATGTCGGGCACCGATTCCAAAGCCGGAGGGCGGGATTACCTGGGGTTGTTTCTCCAGGCCAAGTCGGTCTCGCGGAAGGTGTAGGACGGTGACCCCTCTGTCGCGGGTCCGGGTTTTAAGATCACTAACAGCAACCGTGCTAAAGTGCATTGAATAGGTTTGTATGATTAATCGTAAGACACGCATCGTAATCATGGGGGCCGCCGGCCGCGACTTCCATAACTTCAACACCCTGTACCGGGATAACGTGCAAGTCAAGGTGGTCGCCTTTACGGCCGCGCAGATACCCAACATCGAGGGCCGCAGCTACCCCGCCGAGCTGGCGGGCAAGCTCTATCCAGACGGCATTCCCATCATGCCCGAAAGCGAGCTGGAAAGCATCATAGCCGACAGCCAGGTGGACGAGGTGGTTTTCTCCTACTCGGATGTGCTCTACGAGTACGTGATGGGCCGGGCCGCCCGGGCAGTCGCCGCCGGGGCCGCCTTCCGTCTCCCGGGCGTACGTGAGACCATGCTCGCCTCATCCCGGCCGGTAGTGGCCGTGGTGGCCGTGCGCACCGGCTGCGGCAAGAGTCAGACCACCCGCCGCGTGGCTCAGATCCTGAGGGACTTCGGGAAAAAGGTGGTGGTTGTGCGGCACCCCATGCCCTACGGCGACCTGGCCCGGCAGCGGGTCCAGCGGTTCGCCGCCCTGGAAGACCTGGCCCGCCACGACTGCACCATCGAGGAAATGGAGGAGTACGAACCCCACCTCAATGAGGGCACCGTTGTTTACGCCGGAGTGGACTACCAGGCCATCCTGGAGCAGGCCGAGCAGGAAGCGGAGGTTATCCTGTGGGACGGCGGCAACAACGACACCCCGTTTTTCAAGCCCGATATCATGATTACCGTAGTGGACCCCCACCGCCCCGGCCACGAGCTGGCCTACTACCCCGGGGAGATCAACCTGCGGCTGGCCGACGTGGTGGTGATCAACAAGATGGACACCGCCCCACCCGAGGGCATCGAGCGGGTCCGGGCTAATGTGAGGGAGGTTAATCCAGGGGTCGCTATCGTGGAGGCGGCCTCGCCCATTGTGGTGGAAGACCCCTCGGTGATCGTCGGCTGCCGGGTGCTGGTAGTGGAGGACGGGCCCACTCTGACCCACGGCGGGATGAAATACGGCGCCGGGGTAATAGCCGCCGAGAAGTACGGTGCAAAAGAAATGATTGATCCCCGGCCCTTCGCCAGGGGCAGCATAGCGGAAACCTTCCGGGCCTACCCGGAGACCGGCCCCCTGCTGCCGGCCATGGGCTACGGCGAGGCCCAGGTGAGGGACCTGGAGGCCACCATCAATAGCTCCGACGCCGAGGCCGTCATCATCGCTACTCCCATTGACCTGCGGCGGGTGATCAGCATAGAGAAGCCCTCCACGCGGGTGACCTACCGGCTGGAGGAGCTGGGCAGCCCCACGCTTGAGGATGTGCTGAAGTCCTTTGCTTGAAGTAGTCCGGATGGAAGCGGGTGAGGGAAGCAGCTGGCGGACTGGCTGGGCATTGCCTTTCCAGCAGGGACTCCCTTGCGGCGGCTGGGACCCGGTGAAGGTGGTAATGGCAAAGGAACTGAGAACAGTGGGCTAGCCTGCTGAAGGACTCGCAAGCTCAATCCGCAACCGTAGTGAGATATCATGACAGCTAGAAAAGGGAGCAATTCAAGGATGCTGATTCCAACCATCGTCATGGGCACACTGGCCCTTACCCTGTTCATCGTCGGCTACATACGCGGCCAGGAGGAACACCTCACCGGTCTGAAATTGGCCTGGACCATGACCCTGCAGATCCTTCCCCTGCTGGTGTTCGCATTTATCGTGGCGGGCATGGTACAGGCGCTGCTCCCCAAGGACTTGATATCGAAATGGG
>CAZQOY010000187.1:0-3210 GCA_964595095.1 uncultured bacterium
AGGGAACCGGCCGTGCGCGGGTCGGTGATAACCGTAGCCCGATCAGGCGTGGCGGCGGAGTAGCCTTCGGGCCCAAACCGCGTTCTTACCGTCTCAAGGTCAACCGCAAAGTTCGGACCCTGGCGCGGAAATCGGTGCTTTCGGCCATGCAGCAGGAAGGACGTATTATTGTAGTTGAGGCCCTTAATTTGGAAAACCATAAGACCAGGATCATGGCCTCGGCGCTGGATGCGCTGGGACTGGGGGGCAAGCGCGTTATGGTGCTGGCGGGAAGGCCGTCTGACCAGCTGTGGCTGGCTGCCAGGAACCTCCCGGGTGTCCGGGTCAAGTCGGCTGGGGACGTGTCAACCTATGACGTATGGTCTTCTGATTACCTCCTTATTGACAAGGAGGGGGTTAAGAAAATAAATACTGCGCTGGGCCCGTGACATGTCATTAAAGAATTATATCATCGCCAGGCCCCTGGTCACCGAGAAAATGAGCCGTCTGGAAGAAGAGCAGGGCAAATATGCCTTTGAGGTGCACCCGCAGGCGAATAAGCATGAGATCAAGGCAGCGGTTGAGGAAAAATTCGGCGTTAAGGTGATGAAAGTGGCCACTCAGAATCGGGTGGGCAAGAGCAAGAGTATGACCATGCGGAGTAAAGGCCGCACCATTCGGACCCAGGGACGTCGCTCCCACTGGAAGCGGGCCATCGTTACCCTGGCAGAAGATCAGAAAATTGATCTGTTCGGCACGGAAGGGACCGGATAGCCATGCCCATAAGGACTATCAAGCCTACAACTCCCGGCCAGCGGTTCATGTCGGTATCCACCTTTGAGGAGCTGACCGCCGATGCCCCAGAGAAATCGCTGACCGAACCGCTTCGCAAATCCGGTGGGCGCAACAACCGGGGGCGGATAACCATGCGGCGTCGAGGCGGCGGACACAAGCGTCGCTACCGCATTATTGATTTCAAGCGGGACAAGGTAGACATTGAAGGCGCTGTGCGTACTATTGAGTATGATCCCAACCGCAGCTGCCGGATTGCCCTGGTCCAGTATGTGGATGGAGAGAAGCGGTATATCCTGGCACCGGAAGGGATCAAGGTCGGAGACAAGGTGATCGCCTCCCAGGAAAGGGCACCCTTGAGGCCCGGCAACTCCATGCCCCTGGCCAGGATTCCGGCCGGGCTCATGATCCATAATATCGAATTGAAGCCCGGCAAAGGCGGCCAGCTGGCTCGCAGCGCTGGTGCCGGGGCCCGCATCATGGCCAAGGAAGGGTCTATGGTGACCTTGAAACTCCCCTCGGGAGAAGTCCGCATGATTCATGAAAACTGTGCAGCTACCATCGGAGAGGTTGGCAACAAGAGTCACGAAAGCATTAACTGGGGTAAAGCGGGTCGTACCCGCTGGCTCGGGCGGAGGCCTAAGGTGCGCGGAGTAGCCATGAATCCCGTGGATCATCCTATGGGCGGTGGCGAAGGGAAATCTTCGGGCGGCCGCCACCCGGTTTCCCCCAAAGGCGTGCCGGCGAAGGGATACAAGACCAGGAAAAAGAACAATCCATCGGATCGCTATATCGTGAAACGAAGGGACTAGCAGGATGGCGCGCTCGGTAAGAAAAGGTCCGTATGTATCCGATAAACTCGTCCGGAAGGTGGAAGAGTTGAGTAAGTCCAAGAAGAAAAAGGTGATTAAAACCTGGTCACGACGTTCCACCATAACGCCTGAATTTGTCGGTCACACCTTTGCTGTCCATAACGGTAATAAGTTTATTCCGGTGTTCATATCGGAAAATATGGTAGGTCACAAGCTGGGAGAGTTCGCCCCGACGCGCATTTTCCGGGGCCACCCAGATAAGAAAAAGGTGGTGTAACGTTGGAAGGGGTAGCCAGAGCCAGGTATCTGCGTCAATCGCATCGCAAGATCAACCGGGTATTGCAGCTGGTGCGTGGCAAGGACGTGAACCAGGCCCTCAATGTGCTCCATTTTTCGCCAACCAAGGCGTCGGAGTTCATTGAGAAAGCCCTCCATTCGGCTATTGCCAACGTGATGAACGCACCGGAGGCCAAAGAGGTGGATGTGGACAGCCTGTACGTGAAAACTGCTTATGTTGACGGCGGTCCCACCTTCAAGCGCTGGCGGGCGCGAGCCAGGGGCCGTGCTAATCGCATCCTCAAGCGCACCAGCCATCTGACGGTGGTAGTAGCGGAAAAAGGATCCTGAGATAAAAATCGGAGCATAGACGTTGGGTCAGAAAACTAATCCTATCGGGTTTCGGCTGGGGATCAACAAGACCTGGCTTTCCACCTGGTTTGACGAGCGGAACTTTGCCGATAAACTCGGAGAAGATATTACTCTGCGCCGGTATATTAAGCACCGCCTTACCAATGCCGGCGTTTCCAGGGTGGAGATCAGCCGGACCCCGAAAAAGGTGACAATCACCATTCATACCAGCCGCCCCGGGATTGTAATTGGACGGGGTGGTGAGGAGGTGGAGCGTCTCAGGAAGGAGATTCACCGCCTGGTGGATAAGGAAGTGCAGCTAAATGTCAGTGAGGTCAAACGGCCCGAACTGGATGCCAATCTGGTGGGTGAGAGTATTTCGCAGCAGCTGATCAAGAAGATCTCCTTCCGCCGTGCGGCCAAGAAGTCCATCCAGTCCACCATGCGCATGGGTGCGGAAGGCATCCGGATTTGCCTGTCGGGCCGGCTGGGCGGGTCGGAGATGAGCCGCACCGAGACCTTCAGGGAAGGACGCGTGCCCTTGCATACTCTCCGTGCTGATATTGATTATGCGATGGTGGAGGCCAAAACCACCGCCGGTAAGATCGGGATTAAAGTATGGATCTGCAACGGTGAGGTGGCTACCAAAACCTCAACTTCTATGAATTAGATCATGCTGGCACCACGAAAAGTCAAGTATCGCAAACCGCACCGTGGCAATCGGAAGGGGATGGCCTCCAGGGGTGATGCCGTTGCCTTCGGTACCTATGGGCTGAAGGCGCTGGAAAACGGATGGATTACCAGTCGGCAGATTGAATCGGGTCGGGTGGCCATCGCCCGCAAAGTCCGGAAGTTCGGCCGTATGTGGATACGCATTTTTCCGGATAAGGCCGTCACCCAGAAGCCGGCCGAGACCCGCATGGGCAAGGGTAAGGGCTCGCCGGAGTACTGGGTATGTGTGGTTAAGCCTGGTCGAATTCTTTTTGAGATCGAGGGCGTA
>CAZQOY010000187.1:3220-4617 GCA_964595095.1 uncultured bacterium
TGCCTATCAAGACCAAAATGGTCACCCGCAGGTAGGCGCTGGCATGATCAGGGAGGAGATTCTGGCCATGGAGCCTGATGACCTGCGGAAGCATTTGCAGGAGCAGGAAGCGCAGCTGGTCAACCTGCGGTTCCAGAAGGTGCTCCAGCAGTTGGAAAAACCCCATGAAATTAGCCGAACCCGCCGCGAAATCGCTCAGATCAAGACCTTGCTGCGGGAATACAAGCTGGGACGCCGGCAAGTAAGGACTGAGTAGCTGATGGCAACGACCCGATCCAGAAGGAGACGACTGACCGGCGAGGTGGTTGGTAATAAAATGGACAAGACCGCCGTCGTCTTGGTAACCCACCGGTTTGCACACCCTCTCTACCGGAAATACGTGACCAGGACCAAGAAGTTTTACGTCCATGACGAGCAGAATGTCTGCCAGGTTGGTGATCAAGTCATCATTGTGGCCACCAGACCCTTGAGCCGGCTCAAGCGCTGGCGCATCCTGGAGGTAACCCATTCCGCTGTCGAGGCCGAGGTTGAGGTTGAGGTATGATACAGCAGGAATCCCGATTGAAAGTGGCCGACAACACCGGCGCCAAGGAGGTCCTATGTATTCGGGTGCTGGGAGGTTCTCACCGCCGCTACGCCAGCGTGGGTGATCTGATCGTAGTGACCATTAAGTCCGCCATACCTGGTGGTATGGTGAAGAAGGGAGAGAAATCAAAGGCGGTGGTGGTGCGCACCCGGAAAGAAGTACGCCGACCCGATGGTTCCTACATCCGGTTTGATGAGAATGCCGCGGTACTGCTCGACCAGTCCCTGGAGCCTCGGGGGACCCGGGTTTTCGGGCCGGTAGCCAGAGAGCTCCGTGACAAGAAGTACATGAAAATCATTTCCCTGGCCCCTGAGGTGATCTGAGGATGAAGATTAAAAAAGGTGATACTGTTAAGGTCATTTCCGGCAATTACCGGGGAAAGACCGGCAAGGTTCTAGTGGTTATGCCCAAACGGAACCGTGCTATCGTGGAGGGTATCAACTTCATCAAGCGCCATACCCGCCCCTCGCAAAACAACCCCCGGGGTGGAATTATCGAGCGGGAAGCGTCTATTCATATCTCCAACCTGATGCTGGTGGTGAGTAATACTCCCACACGCGTCGGTTATACGCGACTGGAAGATGGCAAAAAGGTAAGGCTCGCCAAAAAGATCGGCGAAACCGTCAACGAGTAAATCCGGTGATGGCGAAAACCATGGCAAAGACGAAGAGCACAGTCAACGGCTATACGCCGCGTCTGAAGCAGCTTTATCGGGAAGAAATCCTGCCGGCGCTCCAGAAACAAGTCGGCTACAAAAACGTATGGCAGGTCCCCCGGCTTGAGAAAATAATTCTGAACATGGGACTTGGCA
>CAZQOY010000188.1:0-2122 GCA_964595095.1 uncultured bacterium
AAGTAGGGCCCGCAGGCTCTGGGTACCGCAGTCAATAGAAAGGATGGTTTCTCTGTTCCGGCCAAGCATAGCTATTTATACACCCATTAGAGATCGCCGTCAAAACATTTAGGCGCCATGTTGCCGGCGGCAACCAGGTTGATGCCCGAATGGAGCAGGTCTCCGGCGACAATCTCCCCGGGTTTCAGCCGCTTTTTCACCACCATAGAGTTGATTTCCACCATAAACCTGAAGGTATCCCGGAGGGGGATTTCAGAATCCGTCTTAACGGGCAGCCTGGGAAAATCCTTAAAAGTCGTCTTGACCGTGGTGGTAAGCGTTCGGATAAGATGGGTCAATTCATTGACTGCGTATCGGATCCCTCTTTTGCATTCGTTTCCTGCGGTAAGATAGTCCTCTCCACGCCGGACCTTCCATACCCCACTATACGCGCCATGGGCTCCAAGCCCAGCGCCCGGGCTTTCTTGTGCTTCATGAGCATCAAGAAGGCGGCCCCATTAGGCAAGTGAGATGAATTATAAAAAAGGAGAGAAGAATAATCTAATCCTTACCACGATAGGACGACTGTGGGATTCGATCCAGCTTCGTTGAATTGAAATTCAGTCGCGTCTTTAACCTGCTCAGGAGGCTAACCCTGTCCCTGTTACTTGACGATCCACAGAGAGTTTCGTTCTCCCTTCGAGCCCTCACTCGAATGATCTGTTGAAGGAGCTTCTATGGGATTTCATCCTTTGCCGTTGCGGAGGCAGCAGGCGATCATGTCATCTATACGCAGCACAGGGCGGCAATACTGGAGAGTCTCAAAACAATACAGTTTGAGGATGTCGTGGCGAAGGAAATAACCGAGGATGATGTTCTGTCGCCCACCACAGTCGCGCGGGAATCAGACCGATCCCGTAGCGGGGGCTGTTTCCTGCCGGAAACACCGATCCTTACGGAGAATGGGATAACCTGTATCGAGGCGGTCTGACCTGGTACGCCAATATCCGCATGCGATCCGTCAACCTATACACGGGCGCAACAGGAGGTACTGCGGACCGTCGCAATAGCTTATAGTGGTGATGTCGTCACCATCGCGATGAACTCGCCGGTCACCTCGACCGATTCGAGCATAACACGTTAGACTCTCGATGCGGTGATACACGTTGCGGATCGTTTTGTGGCCGCCGACGGTATAGAGGAGTGGATCGACAAAAACGGTGGATACCTGCTCTCCAGAACCAAGGATCGGTTAATCCTGCGAGTGCCCAGTCCGGCACTCTTCGCCCACACAAACTCGATCCACTGAAGAATGAGATCGTCATCAAGGTCAAAAAGATGCCCCTTGAGTGAAGGAGAACAAGGCCGGATTTCGCAAACTCTTGAGGTGTGCATTGGTTAAATTTCTTGACCCCAGAAATTTGCTATTCGGCGAAATCATATATCGGCGAACGGCCCATTCGCAGACATCTGGTGTTTATCTAACCAAAATAGAATTAAAAGGCCTCCTTCAGTTTAATGAGCGGTTGGAATTATTCACCACATTGGACTTCTAAGGGGGACTTTTTTTGCAATTTTATTGGTCAACCTCGATTTTCGACAGATCAAGTAGTCGTGAACTGTGATAAACCGTTAGTACTTGAACTTCATTCTCCAAAATGCGGTAAATTATGCGGTAATTACCATGAAAAATTTCCCGAATACTTTCTTGATCAGATTCTGGAACGATTCTCCCAGCCTTAGGAAATGATTCCAAAGTTTTTGCTTTCTCAAATATCTTGTTTGCAAAGAGATGTGCAAAATAATTGGAGTCGCGGGCTATGAACTTACAGATTGCCTCGATATCGTCAAGAGCTTGAGGAGTCCATATTAATCGAGCCATTTACTCAATCGTTTTTTGGCTTCTTCATGAGAAATAATTCGACCGGCGTCTGCTTGTTGAATGCCTTTTTCAATCTTATAGAGAAGGTAGAGCTTTTCCATAGCTTCTTCAATGCTTGCTTCTTCGGGTAAATTATGGATCAGTTGCTCCATTTTGGCCTTTATTGTTGTCGGTTGCATTAGCTCCTCCCGTGATTTAATTATAGCAGAAACCTATTGGATCGTCCATTCTGAGAAATAAACTAATATATGCTATTACTTT
>CAZQOY010000188.1:2222-4535 GCA_964595095.1 uncultured bacterium
AGAAACCTATTGGATCGTCCATTCTGAGAAATAAACTAATATATGCTATTACTTTCAAAATCTTGCGCGTTCAGCGCCCATACCCATTATGCTGAATTTTGAGATTAAAACTTAGGTTTTGGATGTAATCTGCGATGGGCTAAATAACGGTATTTCCGGTCATCCGCTGTTCTTTTCGAGAAAGCGACGGCGTATGAGCAGGAGTTCATCGATCAGGCTGTGCAATGCCATAAACTGTATGCGCTGCAACGGTACGAGAAAATCTTGAGCGATACCCCAACAACCCTCGGGCACACGACGACGCAGTCGATATCCTACTTCGGTTTTCTGAGCAGGTATAGGATTCGATAGGGACCGACTCCAACTAACGCCCTTCTCCTCTCTCTCGACGACCTCCGCCTCGGTTGCATTCTTCTTCACCGACTCGATGCTGTCGGTATCGGCGCAGTCTGTGAAGTCACTATGCAACGGTGCAGCGAGAGTTCAATATTTGCGGTTCTGTTCAGCGTCGATTAGAATAATCAACAAAACGGGGTCAGCATCCGAGACACATCGCGACTTGATCAAAGCGAAGGTGCCCTCTGGACAAGAACAAGGCAGTCAGGACGAGGATACTCCCACCAATCGCTGCGTTCGCGCTGCTTCTGGCGACGAATGGATACTCCTTGGAAAGAGACTCACTATTATTGGATGTCGGATTCGGGCTATTTAGCACCAAGTGCCCCTTCGGTTTCATGGTTCCTACAAGTATGCTATTGCAGACGGTTTGGCAGTCGAGGTGTTTGCCACCCTGGGTCCTGGAATATACTGTCTATGCTCTGAAGTGAATTACTACCCTGAGTTCTTTTCTGACTACGGATATGCCAACCTCGGGATATCTCACTGTATTGGGCTTGGTCGTAGAGAAGGGAGGATCGAAACAAGCTATTGGTCTCTGAATGCCTGGGTAGGAGCCAACACTAGAATCGACTACGATGTAGATGCAGAAGAAGACAGCATTCCAGCGTTCTACATGGAACTGGGCTTGGGAAGAATACTGGGCATCAACAGGAGACTGCGCGAAGAGAAATCTATGCTCGATGGAGTGCTGGAGGTGTGGGATCCCTTGGGATTTCCTAATATCGAAGCGGGCGCTAGGGCCGGACTTAGGTCAGGCGCCAAGTGAGTGACGGAGCATCATGTCTTCACCACAACAGAGCTGCTTTACAACACAACCTGTCGGTAGGGTTGTCCCTTGAAGGGCAGGAGCGGCCCTCAAGCAGCGCTTTTTCGAAGTGTGAGGGAAGCTTTTCACCTATTCCATGGCCCCAGCTTCCTTGAGCTGTTCCGCTATTTCCTTGTGTCCCTTGCTCGATGCAGACATGAGTGCCGTAAACCCCTGTTGCGTCTTGGCATTGACATCCGCTCCATGCTCTATAAGCAAGCCTACAACCTCTGCATGTCCAGAAAACGATGCGAATATTAATGCTGTGTATCTATCATTATTCTGAGCATTTACATCGGCTCCAGCCTCGCTGAGCAGCCGGGTAACCTCTGAATTTCCGGATATCGATGCTGCCATTAGTGCTGTGTGTCCCTTCTTCAGCTGAGCGTTGACATCCGCTCCCGCAGTGATAAGCATCTTGGCAACCTCTGGATGGTTTCTGAGCAGTGCACCTATTAGTGCAGTGGATCCATCTCTCTCCTTGGCGTCAACATTCGCTCCCTTCTCTAGCAACAGCCTGGCTACTCCTGTATGTCCATATTCCGATGCTTTCATTAGTGCAGTGGATCCATCATCATTCTGGGCGTTGACGTCAGCTCCCGCCTCTACGAGTAATCTGGCAATCTCCGTTTGTCCCTGTTTCACGTCCACATCCGTTAGGAACAAAGACTCTCCCTTCGCGTGAGCCTGCCGTCCTTTCCATTGTAAGAGCCTATGTACCGCCTCACGTCCCTCTAACAATGCATACATCAGTGTCGAATTCCCGGAGTTATCCTGCACATTGACATCCGCTTCCTCCTCAATAAGGAGTTCCACAATCTCTGTATTCCCATATCGCGATGCTATCATCAGGGCAGTGTACCCATCATCATTCTGGACGTTGACGTCCGCTCCGGCCTGTATCAATCTTCTTACCTCAGCATAATCACCGTTTCTCGCTGACAGTAAGAGTAGTTCTGCATCGGAAGCAGTTGCGGTATCAGCAGTAAGAACAGCGAAAACGAGAGTCAGGATTAACATCAATAGTCTGGTCCGCATCTTCTCTCCCCCGCCTGGTGATAGTAAAACTTATATCACCGGATGATCGAAATATCAAGGAAATTGGAAGA
>CAZQOY010000189.1:0-4458 GCA_964595095.1 uncultured bacterium
GAATAATTACCACTTGCTTCATAACGCAGAATCTTTAGGGTGGTTTTTTTGATTAAGCGAGGTGGTTTACCGCTTCGCACCTCATGAACCAGCGCGTTATAGTAGCCCTGTCCGGCGGAGTGGACAGCTCCGTGGCCCGGCTTGATTTCGAAACTTGAGATTCCATTTTGGTACCTCAAGTCAGTGGGGTGGCCGCCGCTACCCGCCCCATGCATTCACAGAGCAGGGCGTTGCCATGTTATCGAGTGTGTTACACAGTCCACGGGCAGTACAGGTCAACATTGAGATCATACGTACCTTCGTTCGCCTCCGTCAGATGATTTCCTCGCATACACAACTGCGGCGTAGGCTCGATTTGCTGGAAAGGAAATATGATGCCCAGTTCAAAGAGTTCTTTGATGCTATTCGGCAACTAATGGCGCCACCCAAAACCAAGCGCCGGCAGATCGGATTTATTACAGAGAAAGAATAAAACAGTCTAAATTAGGGCACTACCGTCGGTTGTTAATGTCTGACCGCTGGTGGCTGAAAGCTGGAAATCTGAAAATTGTAAATTGAACCTTGGTACTTTGAGCTTTGAACTTGGAACTCGTAGCATGCCCTCGCGTGTCATAGTAGCCCTGTCTGGCGGTGTTGACAGCTCCGTGGCCCTGCTGAAGGTCCTGGAGGCGGGCTATGAGGCCGTCGGCGTGACCATGAAGCTCTGGGAGTACGGCGTTGTGGGGGGTCGTCCTGTTAGTGAGAGTGTATGCTGCTCCGTGGAGAGCATAAACAATGCCCGGGGCGTATGCGTCAGTCTGGGTGTACCCCACTATACCCTGGACTTCCGGGACGTTTTCCGCGCAACGGTAGTGGACGACTTTGTTGATGAATACCTTAAGGGCCGGACACCCAATCCGTGCGTCCGGTGCAACAGCCGCGTCAAATGGGGCGCGCTGCTCGACCAGGCAAACCAGCTCGGTGCCGGGATGATCGCCACCGGTCACTACGCCCGCATCGAGACCGGCCCCGATGGGAAGCCGCGCCTGCTCAAAGGAGTGGACGCCCGCAAGGACCAGTCTTACGTCCTCTGGGGCATCCCCCGGGAGACCCTGGCACGCACCCTGCTGCCCCTGGGCGGCATAACCAAGGACCAGGTGCGCCAGGCGGCCCGGGATCACGGACTGGTCACCGCCGACGTGCCCGAAAGCCAGGAGATCTGCTTTGTGGCTGACAATGACTACCGCCGGTTCCTCAGGGAATATGCCGATGGTCAGCTGGCGGAGGTAGGCGAAGGCGAGATCGTCAGCGAAACCGGACAGGTAATGGGCCGGCACCCCGGCTACGTAAACTTTACTGTCGGTCAGCGCCGCGGATTGGGCATCGCGCACCGTGAACCCTTGTATGTGAAGTCGCTGGACCCGGTCGCCAACCGTATCACCGTGGCTCCCCGATCCGCCCTGCTTGGCTTCACCTGCGAGGTTGGCAGCCTGAACTGGCTGGTGGACCCCCCGGCGGCTCCGATGCAGGTAAACGCCCGGATACGCTACAACTCCCCCGGTGCCCTGGCACAGTTGATGCCTGACAAAGAAAGGGTACGCCTGGAATTTGAAAAGCCTCAACTGGCCATTACGCCTGGCCAGTCGGCGGTCTTTTACGATGGCGATATACTAATGGGTGGGGGTGTCATCCTTTGAGAGAACAGCGTATGGAGCCCTCTACTGGTGCCATGAATGTGCCGGAGCCAAAGCTACTATCAGCGGAAGTGGATGATCCCACCGGCTGTGGACGGGTGATAAAAGATACCGGTGAGAATCTGTACGTCTTCGAGTCAAAGGCCCTGTTCGCCGCGTTTCCCCCGGTCAGGAATCAGAACAAACAAAATGAGTATTACCTGCCTAATGTTTTGTATATTCTAAGGGAACAAAACCAGCTCGTCGCTATTGAAAAGGCAGACAATTATTGAGAAATTTCAGGGGTTAATACCAAGGAAGAAGTGAGGAAAGTCCATGCAAAAGTCATTAACTAAGCGTTATCGATTGGTTTTCCCGGTGCTGTTGATTCTCGCCACCGGCCTCTTCGGCCAACTCAAGTCCGACCTCCCCCTGATTACACCGCATTCGCCATTGAAGTCTGAGGCCAGCCCTTCGTGGTTTGATCCCCAGCGCTTCAGCATGAATCATGGCTTCTCCATCTCGTTTATGTCAGGCAGCGGACTGGCCCCGGGAGCTACCAGCCTGAGTGTATACACCAACCAGATGCGGTATCTGGTTGCTAGCAATCTTGTATTGATCAGCAAGATCCATTTAGCCCAGCCCGGAATCATGGGCGCCTCTCAGCTCGGCGGTAATAATCTCCAGGTTTATTATCAGGCGGGCATGGATTGGCAGCCGTTTAACAACGTGAGGGTACATCTGGGAGTCTCAAACTTGTCCCCAATGCGGTATTACTCTCCCTGGTACCGTCCAATGCATATGCAATCCCAGGGCTACCAGGCGCCGTATAACTCAGACAGTATGGAACAATAGGAGTTGGCCGCCACGAACCGCCGACGGCGAATCACTTCCAGCTCACGTTCTCCTTTTATCCGTGCCCAACAGCCGGTGCCCGGGCGCAAGCACAATTTTCAGCATTGGCTGTTCAACCTGACCCTGGTGGTAATGGTTCTGCTGGTGGTGGGTTTCATCCTCTCCGCCCTCACTACCCGTTCAGGGATCGAGATGGATATCACCGGCGAAGATCTGGCTGACCGGGCACGCTTACTTACCGTTCCATCCGGCACTATGAATCCGGAGGACCAGGAAGCCACCTTCGCTGACAACCGGATCGAGGTGGAAGTGCTTAACGGCTGTGGTATCCCCGGGTTAGCAGGCGAATTCACCGACTACCTTCGTCGCCATGGGTACGATGTGGTACGGTTCACCAATGCCCAGCGGTATGATTACCCACGGACGCTGGTAGTCAACCGCGGGAAGGACTTTAACCGGGCCCGCCTCGTAGCCCAGATGCTCGGTGTTGAGCACACCGCCGTCGAAAATATGCCCGACCCCTCCCTGCAGCTGGATGTGACGGTGGTGTTAGGCCAGGACTTTACCACTTTACCCTCCTATCGGGAAATTTTCTCATCCGGACGATAGCTGTTCCCACCGCATTCAGGTTCTACACAATCTCCAGTCCAGATGCCGGCTGAATCCAGGCGCACCAGCAACCAGGAGCTTAGTCCCCGAAACCTGGCCTCACGGTCAGCCGATCTGATGCTGGACAAGAAAGCCCGGGAAGTAATCATTATGGACCTGAGGGGGCTCACCTCGGTTACCGACTTCTTTGTACTGGGTACCGGGGAATCGGATATGCAGGTAAAGGCTATCGTCGATCACTTGAACGAAGAACTCCGCTCCGAGAACACGAAACCCTTCCATGTTGAGGGCTACGATAAGCTCTCATGGGTGCTCATTGACTACATTGACGTGGTGGCCCACGTTTTCCTGCCGGAAGCTCGTGACTACTACCGCCTTGAGCGCCTGTGGGCTGATGCAAAAGTATCAGAAATGACCGACTCCGGCACATGCTAGCTCAATTACGCGCCCAGCTGGCTGAGGCCCTCAAGGAGATGGGAATCGAGCCGGCCTACATCCAGCTGGACCGGCCCCGGCAGGCCAGTCACGGCGATCTGGCGACCAACGTTCCCCTGGTTTGCGCCAAGCAAGCGGGCAAACCGCCGCTGACCATAGCCGAAGATCTCCAGACCCGCCTGTCGCTGGACGGTGAGGTCATCACCAGGGTCGAAGTGGCGGCCCCCGGTTTCCTGAACTTCTTCCTGGCGGACGATTATCTCCGGCAACACCTCCTCACTATTCTGGAGCAGGGAAAGGATTATGGTCAATCCACCATCGGCGCGGGCAAGCGGGCCCTGGTGGAATTTGTCAGCGCCAACCCCACCGGACCCCTGACAGTAGGCCACGGCCGGGGCGCCATCCTGGGCGATACCGTAAGCAATATCCTGTCCTGGAACGGCTACCAGGTGGACCGGGAATACTATTACAACGATGCCGGGCGGCAGATGCGCCTGCTGGGGGAGTCGGTGCGGGCGCGGTACCGCGAGCTGCTGGGGCTGGAGGCGGACTTTCCCGAAGACGGCTATGAGGGTGACTACATCCGCGACATCGCCCGGACCCTGTCGGAAAAGGACGGCAATGCGCTGGCTGATGAGGCCGACACCACTCCCTTCACGACAGCGGCTGAGAAAGCCATCTTCCAGGATATCAACAGTGTTCTGAACCGGCTGGGCGTGATATTCGACAACTACTTTAACGAACACAGCCTTTACGAGTCCGGTGCCCTGGACGAGGTGGTCTCCGCGCTGGAGAAGAAAGACCTGGTCTACCGCAAGGACGGCGCCACCTGGCTGAAAGCCACCGCCCTGGACCGCCCGGAGGATCGCGTCCTGATCAAGAGCAGCGGCGAGCCGACCTACCGCCT
>CAZQOY010000190.1:0-4437 GCA_964595095.1 uncultured bacterium
CCTTTCAGGCGGCGGACAACCTCCGGGCTGGCCTTGCGTCCGAAAATGCGGGGGATAGCCTCGGGAACCAGGTAATAGGTGCATTCATCGTGCCGGATGGCTACGTAATCCAGGTCATCGGCCACGGCGGCGGCCACGTTGGAGGAAAGGGTCCAGGGGGTAGTAGTCCATACTACGAGATATTCGTTATCACGGTCTTCCCCCGCAGGGGTCCCTGGTCGGGACAGCGGGAAAAGAAGATAGATGGATTTGTCGTCAATTTCCCGGTACCCTTCAGTCATCTCGTGCTGACTGATGCCCGTTCCGCACCGGGGACACCAGGGCATACAGTCCTCGCCCTTCCTGAGCCAGCCCCGCTCGTGGATCCGCTTGAGAAATTCCCAGATAGTGTAGTTATTTTCATCGGACATAGTGTAGTAAGAATTATCCCAGTCCATCCAGTAGCCCAGGCGGATGGACTGCTCCGTCTGGATCTGCGCATACTTGCGCACCCGCTCCTTGCAGCGGTTGACGAACTTCTCCACGCCGAAGGCCTCGATGTCCCGCTTGGAGCCAAAGCCCAGCTCGCGCTCCACCTCCACCTCGACCCACAGTCCCTGGCAGTCAAAACCGTTCTGATAGCGGAGTTCGTGGCCCTGCATGGCCTTGTAACGCTGGAAGATATCTTTGTAGGTGCGGCCCCAGGCGTGGTGTACGCCCATGGGGTTATTGGCGGTGATCGGGCCGTCCAGGAATGACCAGCGCGGCCGGCCCTTGTTTTTGGCCAGGAGCTTCTGGAAGGTCTGATGGTTTTCCCACCATTGGAGGATTTCGTGCTCCTGGCGGATGAAATCAACCTTGGGATTGACAGGATGATAATTCTTTTTCATCTAAAAAAGTTACCTGTATCTATATTGCGATGTCAACTTGCCGGTCTGTTTGGTAGTGTCCTAATTTGCTATTTCTCATTTTTCGACGGTAGAAACAAAAGAATGCCGAAAGTCCATAGACCTCGGCCAACTCTCTTCCACTTACGCCAATATTACCTGCTAGTGCTTACGCTTGTCAAATCGATAGTGGAATAATCACCCCTAGAGTGTGTATATTAAGTGGGTACGCTTATATTGTGGACGCACAGGAGGAATCTGATGGCCAAGAAAAATACTAGCGGGACACTGGTGGAAGGTTCTCGACAAGTTAAGGCAACATGGTCCAGAACAGATATACCCGTCTTGGCGGCGGATGCTTTCTTTTTCAGTTATCAGAAAGAACATGCCGTGATGTTTGTGGGTAACATCGACCCGATTGATACCGTTGCTACATCGGGCAAGACTCCACCCGATGAGTTTCAAATAGTTCCTTTAGCGAGGTTTCTACTCACTCCTACAGCATTCAAGAGGCTAAAGGATCAGGTTGATGATGTATACGAGGGATTGAAGCAAAGAGGGGCATTTGATGAGTAGTTACACATGGAGTGCATATCCACGAGCATCATTTACCGACTCGCGGGTTATAATAAAACAGAATGATATGTCACAGAACGATATTATCATTGCGCGTGCGAGAACAATGGTGACGACTATTTCAGAGTATAAAATACGTCAGATAAGCTCTTATGCCCTCAATTGGCCCTTGCGGGTGCGAGTAAAGCCTGTAGAAGGAATGTATGTAGCAATCGAGGATGAGTTTGACCTATGGAGTGATGGAGAAACAGAGATAGATGCGATAGAAGGAGTGAAGTCTTTTTTCTTACAAGTATTGAAAAGATATTTAGAAACGCCTGACGATAGGCTTGAACTTCTCGCTCGAAGGGAAAAAAAACAGTACATCGCAATAACTGAACGGCCCTGATGCAATACCCCAGTCGAGACTTGCGTGCGGGGCTACGCCAAAAGGGTTTCGATGTAACCAATGACCGTGATCACTATTATGCGTTCCTTACTCTAGAAAGTGGAATTGCCACCAAGATTAAAAGTAAGGTGGGAGGGCACGACAAGAAGAAATATAAAGAACTCGATGACTTCTATTTAGGGAAAATAGCCGACAAATTGCATTTTGAATCAAAAGCCCAACTAATCGAATTCTCCGAGTGTATATTCGACCGACGGGACTACGAGGCAATTCTCGCCAGTGAAGGCTATATAGAGTTACCCCCCAGTAATAAAACAAAAGGTCGTGATCCGAAGTCTAAATAAGGTCCTGAATACACCACAGCCTATTCGTAACGCCTGATTCCATTGCGGGCATTACTCTTAATGACCTGCTATATCCCGACTAATCTAAGCCTCAGCTAGCAAGTCCTCAATACACCAAGGTTTTTTTGTAATTCCCGCTTCCATCGCGGGCGTTACCCGTAAGGACTTGTGAATCCTCACAAAGTTATAGTAGGCGAAGTGCAATGCCACCGCTGCCTTTAGACTCTCCAGAGTCTTTGAGAATCCATTAGTGAGCCGGGTAAACCGTCGCATCTGCATACGCATTGTTAGATTCTGTCGCTCGACGTGAGACGTTGACGTATATTGTCGTTGAGGATTCCCCATCATAACATAATGGAAGACAGCGACGATGTCTGGTGGGCTGTAACGTCGCAAACCATGTGCCACTCCGGCACCTTATTCTTCCACCAGCAGGAAATTGGCGAACCGCTTCTCGATAGAGACGTCCCGCACCCTGATGCGCACTTCCTGCCCCAGCTGGAGCGTCTGGTTGAAGCGCCGCCCCCGCAGGGCGTAAAGGCTTTCGTCGAAAGTATACTCATCGCCCTCCAGCCAGTCAGCGTTGATGAAGCCGTCCACCAGGAACTCCCTGATCTGGACGAAGAGGCCCTTGGGGATCACTCCCGAGACAATGCCATCGAAAGTCTTGTCGACCTGGGTCGCCAGGAAGCGCAGTTCCTTAAGGCGGCTGTAGGCCCGCTCGGCTTCCAGGGCCGCCAACTCCCGCTGGGTGCACTGGTTTGCCGCCTTTTCCAGGGACTCTTGCGAGATAGTCCAGGATGCCCTGGGGGCCGTCAGGTGCTCGATTACCAGCCGGTGCACCACTAGGTCGGCGTAGCGGCGGATGGGCGAGGTGAAATGGGTGTAGGCCGGAAAGGCCAGGCCGAAGTGCCCCCGGTTCGAGGCCGAGTAGACCGCCTTGGCCATCGAGCGCAGCGTGATGGTCTCGATCAGGTCGCGGTAAGGGGAATCCTCCATGGCCAGCAGGAGGTCCCGCACCTCCTTGCTGGTAACGTCACGAGCTGGCAGTCCGGGCAGGTTCAGCCGCTTTAGCAAGGACGACAGCTTGGCGATCTGCTCCTGACCCGGCTCGTCGTGGATGCGGTAGATAAACACCCGTCGCGGTTTCCCCTTGGGAATGCGCTCGGCCACCATCCGGTTGGCCAGCAGCATACACTCCTCCACGATCCGGTGGCTGTCCAGGCGCTGGGAGGGGTGGATTATATGGGGCACGCCGTAGTCATCCAGCTTGAACAGGATCTCGGGGATATCGAAGTCCACGCTGCCGTGCTCTACCCGGTCCTGAAAGAGCTGCCGGGTCAATTTTTTCAGCGACGCAAGCAGAGAATACCATTTGCCCGTACCTTGCTCAAGGATCTCATGCACCTCGGTGTAGGTGAACCGGCGGCGGCTGCGGATGAGGGTGCGGGCGAACCGGGCATTGCGCACCTTTGCGTCATTGCTGAGGTTGATAAAAACCGAGACGGCCATACGGTCTTCGTCGGGTTTGAGGGAGCAGAGGTCGCTGGAGAGGATATGGGGGAGCATGGGGACTACCCCCTCTGTAAAGTAAACGCTGTTCCCCCGCAGGAAGGCCTCGGCGTCGGTGGCGCTGCCGGGAGGCACAAACAGGGACACGTCGGCGATGTGGACCCCCAGTTCCCAGCCGTCCTTCCGGCGCTCCAGGGAGACGGCATCGTCGAAGTCCCGGGCGGACGCAGGGTCGATGGTTACTACGGTAAGGGAGCGGAGGTCCAGGCGGTCGGGACCGGGGCCGATGGTGATGCGCTTAGCCTGGCTGGCAGCTTCCTGCTCCACTGCCGGCGGAAAGTCCGGTTCCAGATCAAACTGCCGCAGCACGAACTTGAAGTCGGTGAGGGGATCGTCCGGGGAGCCGATGACTTCCTGCACCCTGGCCTTGATTGGCCCCCAGCCATCGCCCCAATCGGTGACCTGGGCATAGACCAGCGCACCGACATCTTCTTTCCCGATGCCGGCGGGATCCAGGCGCACGGCCCGGTTGGCAAAGGGCGCCGACAAGGCCAATTCGTACTTTCCCTGAATCAGCTCGACGGCCCCTACCAGCGATGACCGTCCCCGCTTGAGGACTTTCGTAACCCGTCCCCGGGGACCCCGCCCGAATTTTTCCTTAAGCAGCGCAATGCGTACCAGGTCGCCGGATGCGGCGCCACCAATGTCCCGGATCCCGATGAAGACGTCATCCATCCCCTCGACGGCGACG
>CAZQOY010000191.1:0-3028 GCA_964595095.1 uncultured bacterium
TAACCATCATACCGCAGACGGGATCCTTCAGCATAGTGGTCCCTTCAGTTCAGGGTGATGGCAGTCAGATGGCTTCGTAACCCCGTTTCCCGGTGCGGATGGAAACGGCATCGTAAATATCGGCGACGAAAATCTTACCATCGCCGGGATGGCCGGTGCAGGCAGCGGAACGGATAGCCTCAATCATAGTCTCAACATCAGCCGCTGGGCAGATCAGTTCGAGCTTCACCACCTTGCCGTATTTCTGTACATACTTTGTGGAATAGGATGTTCGCCGGGGATCCGTCCATCCAGCCAAGGCATACACATCAAGAACCGTCATGCCCTGAACCCCTTCATTTTCAAGGGCCAGAATGACGTCGTCCACCCGGTCGGGCCGAATGTAAGCTTTTATCTCTTTCATTGTACACCTCCTATTTATCGGCGATATTTACTTAACAACTTCCTCGAAAATGCCAAGATCCCTCTTAATTTGCTTGATAGTTATAGCAAATACCTGGGGGCCGGCGGCCCTCGCAATCTGGAGGACCCCCTGAAGCGCCGCCACGATGACTAGAACTTTATCCAAAGCCGGACCCTCAAACCCGAACACCCCCAGGCTTCGTCCCTCATCCAGAACCTCGGCCAGCCAGTCACGCATCTCCTTATCGAGCAGCCGGGATTCCAGCTGCATAGGCTCCGGGATGGCATTGAATTCCGCCTCTAATATACCAAGCGGACAGATTTTCTGGCCGTTCTGAAGGTAACTGGCAGGGATGGCGAAATAGCACTCCAGTTTGCTGACCGGGTCGGCGCCCTCCCGCTCCAGCGTCCTGGTATAATCGCGAAAGCGTTCCCGATAGCGGCGGATCAGGGCCGTTCCCAGGTCCGGTTTTGACGGAAAGTGATAATGAATGGCGGCGTTTTTTACCCCAAGCTGCTGCGCAACATGGTGGTAACTGAAAGCGCTAAATCCCCGATCCTGGAGCAGGGCTTCGGCTGCATCCAGGATTAAATCCTTGGTATTATTGCGTTTGGCAACTTTTTTATCCATACGTTGTAAACTTACTGATAAGTAGGTAAGTTTTCAAGAACAACCTTATCCCCAAGTATTACATTTAGTCGTCGATGATTAGCTTGTTTAGCCGCTTAAGGAGCAGGCATT
This sequence comes from uncultured bacterium, assembly GCA_964595095.1. Lineage (GTDB taxonomy): Bacteria > Fidelibacterota > Marinisomatia > SCGC-AAA003-L08 > TS1B11. The sequence goes on from CAZQOY010000191.1 coordinate 1,145, forward strand.
GTCATAATCCGGGATAAATGAGATTGCTCTAACGGCCCCTTACGTTTACTTGTACTTTCTATAATCTGCTTCTATATTCTAAGGCACAAAATCGGCAGGTTGATCTAGCTATTAAAATCAGTAATATTCATTATCGTAGGTCTCAGTTGATAAAAAAAATCACCCCTTACCTCCTGGCCCTGATTTTGCTGTGCATAATTGTCATAATCGCCTTCCCGCCCCTCAATGATCCCCTAACCGTCGAGTTGAGACCATCGAAACTGGTCCTTTTTAACAACACCGCCGACACCCTCCAATACGCGGCCTTTGAGCGGAAAGCCTTGCGATTCATCGAGTGGAAACCATGCGATCACCCCCAGTTGTGCAATAATCTTGGAATCAAGCCCGGCCTGACACGGGAATTGCCTTACGAAATCATTTATCACTGGTACCCCGGGGCTGAAGTAATAGTTTACTGGTGGCGCCTGGAGCCCGACACCACCGCGCAAAACGGCTACCGGATCGACGGACCCTACAATGTGATGGCGGCCACACCGAAAAAGGTCCTGCTGGGAACGTGAAATGACATTGTGCCGCTACGACTGGACGGTTTATATTTACAATAAAATGGCATGGAAGCCGGCAAGCTCAAGCGGGTCACTGCGAACTGATATACTTGTCCCCTCCAACATCAATGAAGCTGGTTGAATAATATTGAAGGAGAAAGGTGATCAATTAATGACAGAGCGACGATTTCTGGATGACGTGGACGAAAAAGAGGAAAAAGAACCGGAAGAACAGCCAAAGCTGGTTAAGGTGAACCTACCCCAAACCAACTGGGCGCAGTGGCTGCACATCGCCGGCTCCCTGGCCGCCGTAACCGCTATCAGCCTGCTCACCCTGGAAATGGCCGCTGGCTCCACCATCAGGTTGGGCAAGCTTGCGGCCTATGCCCTCGGTTCGTCCATGCTGATCGGGGTACTGCTCGTGCTGGTCATGGGATTCAAGTATGCCCTCAGCAAGATTGAACCCGGTGTCTGGCGGTACGCTTTCTTATTCATATCCATCCCGATTGCTTTTCTCTATTATCTGCTGTTTGTCTACCTGATTTATGGACAGTTCGCGCCCCTGCTTGTCAGAATAATGGGAGCTGCCATGGCCAACGCTCCCTGAGCATTGCAGCCGTATCGCCGCGTATATAGATGTCAATTATGGCTTTGTTCAGCGCAAATACCATAGTTTACCTGAAGGATTACTTGAAATTATTACGTATGCCTTTGATCTGTAATGGTTGCGCTATTATAGCTCCATGTTCTTTGCTAAATTTCATTGTTTATGTCGCCTGAACAATCCCCCCCCATCACCGACCGGGCCATCCAGCTGGCCAGGCGTGCGGGCATCTACCTGGGGACCTCGTCCTGGAAATACGAGGGTTGGCAGGGGCTGGTCTACCAGGATCACTACTCCAGCCAGATAGCGTTCAAGCGGCGCTGCCTGGCCGAGTACGCCCGCCACTTCCCCGCCGTGGGGGTGGATGCCACCTTCTACCGTTTCCCGGATCAGCGCCTGGTAGAAGAGCTGGACGCCCTCACCCCGCCCGACTTCCGCTTCGGCCTGAAAGTAACCGAGGAAATCACCGTTTACAAGTACCCCACCCACCCCCGCTACGGCAGCCGCAAAGGGCAGGACAATACCAACTTCCTGGATGGCGAGCTGTTCACCACCGACTTTCTGGAGGTCGTATCCGGTCTGGGTGCCAAGCTGGGACCGGTAATCTTCCAGTTCAGTACCCTCCCCCGGACCATTGTAGGTAACGACACCTTCCTGAGGCGGCTGGACGACTTTCTTGGCGGCCTGCCTGACGGATACCAATATGCCGTAGAAATACGTAACCGCCGGCTTTTC
>CAZQOY010000191.1:3038-3708 GCA_964595095.1 uncultured bacterium
CTACCAAGACGCCGTGGAGGCCTATTTCCCCTACCGGCGTATCCTCAAACCACTGCCGGAGGTAAGGGCGGCACTCATCACCCACCTCAGCCGCGCCATAGGCTCCAACAAGCCGGGGTACGTGTTCGTCAACAACCGGCTGGAGGGGGCAGCGCCCCTCACTATAGAGGAGGTGCTGGACCAGGTCCTGGGAACCGGGGAGTCCGCTACCTGATATAAACATCGCGATAAGCCGTATTCTGTAAAGGTTGCTATTTAAGTAAATACAGGGGAGCAATAGTGATGAAAGCTAACGTTAACGGTCATTCGCTCAACTACTTCGTTAAAGGCGCCGATGACGGGCAGCCGGTAGTCTTTATCCACGGCTTTCCCTTCAGCCACCGCATGTGGGAGCCCCAACTGGAGGCCCTCCCCCACCGCTACCGGGCCGTCGCCTATGACGTCCGCGGGCACGGCGACAGCGAAGTGGGCCACGGGCAGTATACGGTCGAGCTGTTCGTTGACGACCTGATCGGGCTGCTCGACCACCTGGCGGTTGACCGGGCAGTGGTATGCGGGCTGTCTATGGGAGGCTATATCGCCCTGAGGGCGGTGGAGCGCCACCCCGAGCGCTTCCGGGGGCTGGTGCTGTGTGACACGCGCAGCGAGGCCGACACGGACGAGGCCAAGG
>CAZQOY010000191.1:3718-4415 GCA_964595095.1 uncultured bacterium
CGCGGCGGTCAGGTCGCGGGGCGTACCGGCCTTTGCCAAGGAGTTTGTGAAACTGGTCCTGGCGCCCCGGACAATCAAGGCCAATCCAGCAGTGGTTCAGATGACCAGGGAGATGATCACGGCCACCGACCCGGTCGGCGTCTGCGGCACCCTGTTGGCCCTGGCCGCGCGCACCGATACCACCCCCGCCCTGCCGGCCATGAACCTGCCCGCGCTGATCCTGGTCGGTGAGCACGACACCCTCACGCCCCCCACCGACGCCCAGGCTATGGCCCGGGCCCTGCCGGAGGCCGCGCTGCACGTCATACCCGATGCCGCTCACATGAGCAACCTGGAAAACCCGGCGGCCTTCAACGAGCGGCTGCTGGCGTTCCTGTCGATTGACGATTGAAAATTGAATATTGAATAATGAAAATTGAAGAATTGGACAGGATGACAGGATTGACAGGAGGCACGGAGGGGAAGTGGCCCCGCCGTTGGCGGGATTTCCGCTGCGCTCCAACAGTTGGCAGTAGGCAGGAAAAGAGAGGTAACCCTCTGGCCGTAGCCCTGGCCCTGGGCGGACCCGCGGGGAGTCCCGGGCAGGCCAACGGGCGAGGCCGCCGGGAGCAAAAGAGGAAGCAAGGACCGGTGCAAAATTGGACAAAACCCATACAGAATTCGTTTTTTTCAAGGCTTCCCCCGACGAGAGGCGTAA
>CAZQOY010000192.1:0-4354 GCA_964595095.1 uncultured bacterium
GCTGCATCTCCCCTATGGTCACCTGGCCGTCGCCGCCCATGGCCACCTTGCGGCCCAGGCGCACGCCCAGGATGGTGGTGGAGTGGATGGGTGTTTGGTTCATGGCATTCCTTCGCTCTTCATATAAAGAAAATCCAGTATCTTTGAATTAAGCCACGAATTGACACGAATTTTCACAAATCTTATATTTATATAACTTTCTTTTATTCTGTTCGTGTTCATTCGTGCTAATTCGTGGCCAAAACTTCATTCGTGGCTGCCCCCTCACAGCTCCTTCCTCAGCCGCGCCACCGGCAGCTTCAGCTGCTCGCGGTACTTGGCCACCGTGCGGCGAGCCACCGGGTAGCCCAGCTCGTTCAGCCGCTTGGCCAGGGCCTCGTCGTTCAGGGGCCTGTGCTTGTCCTCGCCGTCAATGATCTTCTGCAGCGCGTCCTTGATGATGCGGGTGGAAACCTCTTCCCCCTGGTCGGTGGTCATTCCCTCGGAGAAGAAGTACTTCAGCTCGTAGACCTTTTGTGGTGTCTGCACGTACTTGCCGTTAGTCACGCGGCTGATGGTGGAAATATCCATGCCAATATCCTCGGCGATGTCCTTCAGAACCATGGGCTTCAGATGCCCCGTCCCTTCGCTGAAGAAGGCTTCCTGCCGGGCAATAATGGCTCTCATGACCCGCAGCATGGTTTCTCTCCGCTGCTGCACTGCCTGGATAAACCAGCGGGCCGCCTCCACCTTATGGCGTACGAACTGCCGGGTCTCGGAGTCTAACCCCTTTCTGTTGGAAAGCATATTCACGTAGGTGGGGCTGATATTCAGTGCGGGGAGGGTGGTATCGTTCAGGGTTATCACCCACCTGCCGTCCTGCTCTTCCACCAGCAGGTCCGGCACAATATACTCCCCACTCACCGTGGCACCACCTATCCCCGGCTTGGGATTAAGGCGGGTAATGATGTTGACAGCTTTCTGGAGATCTTCTTCACTACAGCCCAGGATCCGCATAACACGCCCATATCTCCGGTTAGCGAAATCCTCGAAATGACGCTCTATGATCTTGACGGCCAGGTCCAGACCGGGCAAGCTGTTATCGTTCACGACATCCAGCTGTGCCAGGAGGCATTCCTGCAAGTCGAGGGCGCCGACACCGGGCGGATTCAGGTGCATGATCTCGTGCCGGACTTTTTCCACGTCCTCTTCCGGGACCTGCAATCGGTCAGCTACCAGCAGTTGCTCTGCAGTGAGGTAGCCTTCATTGTTGATGTTGCCCAATATCTCGTCGGCGATCTCGATCTCTTTTTCGGACAGGCCCAGGTCAACCAGCTGCCGGGACAGGTTCTCCACAAACTCCTCAGAAGCTGCCAGCTGCATCTCGATCTTCTCCCTGGAGTGATCCTCAAACCGGGAAACATTAAAATCTTCAGGACTGTTAAGAATTTCGTCCCAATCAAGCTCCTCTTCTTCGCTCTCACGGGTTTCGGATTCCTCATCGGAGCCGGCGGTCAGGTCCTGCTCCTCAATTTCCAGGGCTGGGTTCTGTTCCAGCTCCGCAAGTATACGCTCCTCGATCATGAGGCTGTTCAGCTGCAGGATACTGGACTGGAGGATCTGCTGGGGTGACAGATGCAAGGCCAGTTTCTGGGTTTGCTGGAGTGTCGGAGCCGGCACCTTTCAGGCCCTTTTTTTCTCCATCTTGAAGTTGCGGCCCAGATAGAGCCGCCGCGTTTCCTCGTCCGCCGCCAGCTCTTCAGCGGTCCCCGATTTCATCATGACACCATCATATAGCAGATAGGCCCGGTCAGTGATACTCAGGGTTTCCCGCACGTTATGATCGGTTATGAGGACGCCGATGTTCTTTTCACGCAGCTGCAGGACAATGTGCTGGATCTCCTCCACGGCAATGGGATCGATCCCTGAGAAGGGCTCATCGAGGAGCATGAAACTGGGATCTGCTATCAGGCTGCGGGCGATTTCCGTGCGGCGGCGCTCACCCCCGGAAAGGGTGTTAGCCCTGCTCTTGCGGATATGGGCAATGTGAAGCTCTGCCAGCAGTTTTTCCAGGCGCTCTTGCTGCTCATCCTCGTTCCGGTCGCTTACCTGCAGGACCAGGCGCAGGTTTTCCTCTACCGTCAGGCGGGTAAAAACCGACGGCTCCTGGGACAGATACCCGATCCCTTTCCGGGCCCGCAGGTACATGGGCATCGGGGTGATGTCTTCACCATCCAGTCCCACTTGCCCGGCTGTGGGGCGGATCATGCCGGTGAGCATATAGAAAGTGGTTGTTTTCCCGGCACCGTTGGGCCCCAGGAGGCCCACAATCTCCCCCCGGTGGACTTCCAGGGATACATTGCGCACTACTTCCCGCTGGCCGTAGGTTCGGTACAACCCTATACCTTCAAGAACATGCCGGTTACCGGCTTTTCCGTCAGTCATTGACGCCAAAGCCTCGCTCCGTTACCCCCCAGGGTTGGTAAATCTTCCAGTGGGTCAGGTCCACGTCCGATTCAAAACCGATGCCATAGAGGGTATCGCCTTCGGGAGTAGTGAACAGCACGGTATCGTCGGTCGCCACCATGTCGTATTTGTCGTCCCACCTCAAGGTCTCCGTCTTCAGGACCAGCCCACTGTCTGAATGAATGACCACCTGACCGAACGCGCTCATCGAGCTGGTTTGAGTATTCACCTCGGCACTATCGGCGGACAGGTGGCTCACGTGCTGACCCTGCTCGTTATAAAAATCAACATTCACCAGGCCTATGAGATGGGCTAAGTCCTGATCGTTATGCTTGATCATCCGCCGGGAGTCGGCCACTATCACAAACAAGCCGTCCCGGGAGATAATGATCGTGCTTTCCCAACTTTCATGATCGGGGTACATATCCTTGGATATGCCGCGCTGTTTGACAACCGCCGACTCCTGACAGGCACCCAGTAGCAGCAGCAGGATGATGGGCCATGCGGTGTGTGTCTGGTGGGTCCTCACCGGCGAATCCCGGATTTGAGAATGTCGTGGATATGGATAAGTCCCAGGGGATGCCGGCGGTCATTCTCATCAACAACGAACAGGGAGGTAATAGCATGATCCTCCATCACCGCCAGGGCATGCACCGCCAGGTCGGTCCTGAGGATGCACTTGGGATTGGGGGTCATCACTTCACTGGCTTTCAGGTTCAGTATATGGTTACCCCGCTCCAGTCCCCGGCGCAGGTCACCGTCGGCAATACAGCCTACCAGCTGGCCGTCGTCATCCACAACGCCCGTGATACCAAGGCCCTTTCCCGTAATAACGAAAATAGCCTGGCGCATGACAGCGTCCAGGTGAACTAAGGGTAGGGCGTCGCCGCTGTGCATCAGGGAGGATACGGTCGTAAGCAGCTTTTTCCCCAGGGAACCGCCGGGGTGGTAGAGGGCGAAATCTTCGGGCTTGAATTCCCGCAGCTCCAGCAGGGCCATAGCCAAGGCGTCGCCCAGGGCCAGAGCGGCGATGGTGCTGGTGGTGGGAGCCAGGTCCATGGGGCAGGCTTCCCGCTCAACGCTGGCGTCCAGGGCGATATCGGCAGCCCGCCCGATGGTGGAATCCATCCGGCCCAGAATGGCCACGATGGGTACTTTCAGTACTTCAATAGTAGGTAGCATCCGCAGGATATCCTCGGTCTCACCACTGTTGGAAACCACCAGCAAAAGGTCGGTTTTCTCCAGTATACCGAGATCACCGTGGAGGGCCTCACTGGGGTGGATGTAGAGGGCCGGGGTTCCGGTACTGGTGAGTGTGGCGGCAATTTTTCGGGAGATTTGCCCTGATTTGCCCATGCCGGCCACCACCACGCGCCCGTCGCAGCGATACATCAGATCCACCGCCTGCTCGAACTCCGGCCCGATCCTTTCCGCCAGGGCGGAAACCGCCTCCGCTTCCTCGCGGATCACGGCCGTGGCAATAGCCAGGGGATTTTTCTTTGGCCGGTTACCCATCTTTATTGGTCTGGTAGATTGTGGCCCGCAAGCCGGCCAATACCTCATCAAACCGACCCTGGTGCGTGAGTATCCATTCCACCACTTCCCGTAGCACCCCCTGGCCCCCGGATCGCTTGGTGATGTAGACCGCCGCCTTTTTAACCAGCGGATGGGCGTTAGGCACGCTCACCGGCACCCCTACCCGCTCCATAACCGGCAGGTCGATAAAGCCGTCGCCGATGTAGGCTACTTCGTGGGCACCAAGACCGAACTTGTCCAGGAGCATCTCAAAAGGCTCCAGCTTATTCATGCAGCCCTGGTAGACGTCCTCGATTTTCAGCTGCCGGGCGCGGGCGATGGTGGCTTCCGAGTTGCGTCCGGAGATCAAAGCCAGGGGCAGGTTGGCCTGCCG
>CAZQOY010000193.1:0-4312 GCA_964595095.1 uncultured bacterium
CCGACAACCGGCTGGAATTCGACGGCACCCAGCAGACCTTCCCCAAGCTGCTGCAAGAGGCAGGCTACCAAACCGCCATGATCGGCAAGTGGCACCTCAAGAGCGAGCCCACCGGCTTTGACTACTGGAACGTCCTGCCGGGCCAAGGGCAGTACCATAACCCGGTGATGATTGAGATGGGCGAGCGCAAGACGCATGAAGGCTACGTGAGCGATATCATCACCGATCACTGCCTGGCGTGGCTCAGGCAACGCGAGGGGGACAAGCCGTTCTGCCTGATGTACCACCACAAGGCCCCCCACCGCAGCTGGGAACCGGCCGAGCGCTACATGAACCTCTACAACGACGACATCCCGCTCCCCGAGACTTTCGATGACGACTACAGTACCCGCAGCGCCGCCGCCCGCGAGCAGGAGATGACCATCGAACACCACCTTACTCCCCGGGACGTAAAGGAGGAACCGCCTGAGGGGTTGTCCGGCTGGGAACTAAAGAAATGGAAATACCAGCGCTACATGGAGGATTACCTGCGCTGCGTCCAGTCGGTGGACGACAACGTGGGGCGGCTGCTGGACTACCTCGATGAGACCGGATTGGCCGAAAACACGGTGGTGATCTATACCTCCGACCAGGGCTTCTACCTGGGTGACCACGGCTGGTTCGATAAGCGCTTCATGTACGAGGAGTCGCTCCGCATGCCGCTGCTGGTGCGATATCCAAAGGAGATCCAGGCCGGCTCGGTCAGCGACGACATTGTCCTGAACCTGGACTTCGGCCCGACGTTCCTTGAGCTTGCCGGCGTAGCCACGCCCGCCGACATGCAGGGTCGGCCCTTTCGCCGCGTGCTGCTCGGTAATACTCCCAAAGACTGGCGCACCTCAATGTACTACCACTATTACGAATTTCCGGCGGTGCACATGGTAAAGCGGCACTACGGCGTACGGACCCAGCGATACAAGCTGATCCACTTCTACCACGACATTGACGCCTGGGAGCTGTACGACTTGCAGGAGGACCCGCACGAGCTGAACAACGTCTATGACGATCAGACCTACGCCGGTATTGTGCATGAGCTCAAGGTGGAGCTGGAGCGTCTGCGGCAGCAGTACGGCGATACAGGCTGACTCGCAAAGTAGGTACAAAGCACTTTCATGGGAGGTGTAAATATGAACAGACCCGATTACACCCGTAGTGATTTTCTGAAGACCCTGGGCCTCGGCACTGCCGGACTGGCCCTGGCCGGATATGGGCAGGCCTGCAAGGGGCCGGGAAAGCGGCCTCCCAATATCGTCATCATCTTCACCGATGACCAGGGATACGCCGACGTCGGGGTCTTCGGAGCGGAGGGGTTTAAGACACCTAACCTGGACCGCATGGCGGCTGAAGGCACCAGGTTCACCGACTTCTACGTGGCCCAGCCGGTCTGCAGCGCGTCACGGGCGGGACTGCTCACCGGCTGCTACCCCAACCGCATCGGGATAATCGGCGCGTTGAGCCCAGGCTCAAAGCACGGCATCCACGACGATGAGATGACCATCGCCGAGGTGGTCAAGCAGCGTGGTTATACCACCGCCATCTACGGCAAGTGGCACCTGGGCCACCAGCCCCGGTTCCTGCCCACCCGCCACGGCTTCGACGACTACTTCGGCCTGCCCTACTCCAACGACATGTGGCCCAAGCACCCCACCGCGCCCGCGGGCCGCTACCCGCCGCTGCCGCTGATCGAGGGCGAAAAGACCATCGCCCGCAACCCGGACCAGTCCCAGCTGACCACCTGGTACACCGAGCGTGCGATCGCGTTCATAGAGCAGCACAAGGATCGGCCGTTTTTCCTGTACGTACCCCACAGCATGCCGCACGTGCCGCTGTATGTGTCCGACAAGTTCAAAGGCAAGTCGGAGCAGGGCTTGTATGGCGACGTGATCATGGAGATTGACTGGTCCGTCGGGCAGATCCTCGGGACCTTGAAAAAGCACGGTCTGGACGAGAACACTTTGGTGATCTACACGTCGGATAACGGGCCGTGGCTTTCCTACGGCAACCACGCCGGTTCAGCCAAGCCGCTGCGGGAAGGCAAGGGCACGACCTGGGACGGCGGTGTGAGGGAGCCGACTATCATGCGCTGGCCGGGTCAAATCCCTGCTGGCAGGGTCTGCAGCCAGCCGGCCATGACCATCGACCTCCTGCCCACCATCGCCGGCCTGGTCGGCGCCGGGCTGCCTCAACACGAGATCGACGGCAGGGATATCTGGCCGCTGATCTCCGGCCAGTCCGGTGCGATCTCACCGCAGGAGGCGTACTATTTCTATTGGGGGCATCACCTCCAGGGAGTCCGCAGTGGCAAGTGGAAACTGCACCTGCCGCATAAATATCGCAGTCTCAAGGGGGAACCTGGCCGCGACGGCCTGCCCGGACCGTACGCGCAGCGCGAGACCGGCCTGGCGCTCTACGATCTCGAAAACGATATCGAAGAGCAGCACAACGTGGCGGAACAATACCCTGAGGTAGTGAAACGCCTCCAGGCCCTGGCCGAAAAGGCCCGCAAGGACCTGGGGGACTCGGCTACCGGGCAGGAAGGTGCAGGCGTTCGCCCGCCGGGCAGGCTGTAGAGTGATGATCCGTCGGTCTGACTGCGACCGCCTGCCGCCTGTACCGCCGGCAATTGGCCAGGAGAGCTCTCTCATCCGGCAGCAAAAAGAAGGAAAACAGCAGTGTTGAAACAGGACAGACTCGACTTTCTGAAGACCCTGGGCCTGGGGGCGGCGGCGCTGGCGGTCCCGGGATGCGTGAACATCGCTCAGAGGAGTGCCGGCAGCGGTCCTCGACCGAACTTCATCATCATTTACTGCGACGACCTGGGCTACGGCGACGTCGGCTGCTTCGGTTCTACCAAGCACCGCACACCGAACATCGACCGCCTGGCCGCCGAGGGCCTGCGCCTGACAAGCTTCTATGTGACCAGCGGGGTGTGCACGCCGTCCCGGTCCAGCCTGATGACCGGCTGCTACCCGCGGCGGGTGAACATGCACCAGGACAGCGAAGGGCTGTGCGTACTGTTCCCCGTGGCCGAAAAAGGACTCAATCCCCAGGAGATCACCATCGCCGACGTGCTGCAGGCGCAGGGCTATGCCACGGCCTGCATCGGCAAGTGGCACCTGGGTGACCAGCCACAGTTTTTGCCCACGAGGCAGGGGTTTGACTATTACTGCGGGATTCCCTACAGCAACGATATGGGTGCGAGACCGGACACCAACCGCCCGCCGTTGCCGCTGCTGCGGAACGAGCGGGTCATCGAAGCGCCGGTCAATCAGGACACCATAACGAAACGCTACACTGAAGAGGCAATCAGTTTCATCACAGCCAATAAGGACAAGCCGTTCTTTGTGTATCTGCCGCACACGATGCCGCACAATCCGGTGCACGCCAGTGACCGGTTCCGGGGCAAGTCCGCCAACGGGGGCTACGGCGATGCGGTGGAAGAGATCGACTGGTCAACCAGTGAGATTCTTGCGGCGCTCAAGGAGCTTGGCCTGGACGAGAACACGCTGGTCCTGTTCACCTCGGACAACGGTGCCGCCAGTAGCTGGGGCGGCGGCAACGCCCCGCTGAGGGGTTGGAAGGGGAGCACCTGGGAGGGTGGCATGCGGGTGCCATGCGTCGTGCGCTGGCCCGGCCAGGTACCCGCGGGTGCAACCTGCGCTGAGCTGTCTACGACGATGGACCTGCTGCCCACATTCGCCCTGCTGGCCGGCACCAGCCCACCGGGCGACCGTATCATCGATGGCCGGGACATCTGGCCGCTTATGTCGGGGGAAACAGGCGCGAAGACGCCGCACGAGGTGTTCTACTATTACCAGATTGACCAGTTGCAGGCAGTACGGTCCGGCCAGTGGAAGCTGCACCTGCCGCTTAAGGTGAAAAAACGTAACTGGGGAGAGCCCGAAAAGGACATTCCGCTCCAACTCTACGATCTGAAGGCCGATATCGGCGAAACGACCAATGTTGCAACCGACCACCCCGAAGTGGTCCAGCGCCTGCTTGGCCTGGCCGATAAGGCCCGCGAGGATCTTGGCGATGTCGGTCGAGAGGGCAGAGGCCAGCGCCCGGCGGGGTTGGTAGCAGTCCCCGGGCCGCGGACGCTTCCCTCCAGGTAAAGCGGCGGCCAAAGTCATCTGAAGGGGACCAATTAAATGTACCGACAATTGAACCGCCGCACCTTTCTGAAAGTCATGGGTCTTGGGTCTGCGGCGCTGGCCCTGCCGGGATTTGCGTGCCGGACAAACAGGATACCCGGAGGCAAGCGCCCCAATAT
>CAZQOY010000194.1:0-4277 GCA_964595095.1 uncultured bacterium
GGATACCGTCACAGTTTCACATAAATTTCAGGTGGTGATTCCCCTCACGATCCGCAGCCATGGTTTTTCCCGTATCAATCAGACCAGGATGAAAAGCCGATGGACGTCCTGATTATCATTGGAATTATCCTCTTCACAATTGTTGTAGCCCTTATCACCTGGATCGGCGTCCCCGGCACGTTCATAATGTCCGTCTTCGTGCTCGTCTGCGGCTGGATAACCGGTTTTACGGCCATTACTCCAACCCATGTGATAGTCATTTTCGCGATTTCAATTGTCCTTGAGGTGGTGGAGTTTTTCATGGGCGGCCTGGCTGCCAGGTACTACGGTGCCAGTAGGCGTTCGGCTCTGTTTGCCATTCTGGGCGGCATAGCCGGGACGATTATCGGCGTGAGTATATTGGTGCCTATCGGTGCGCTGGTCGGGCTTTTCACCGGTTCTTATCTCGGGGCCTACCTGGGTGAGAAGCTGTCCGGCAAGATTGACGCCGACTCGGTCCGGGCCGCCCTGGGCACGGTTCTCGGCAACGTGGTGAGCAAGACCCTCAAATCCACGGCGGTGGTGATTATCGGGATCTGGCTGGCGGGGATGGTGACGTAGGCATCGCGGCCTTCGCTCACGCGGCCGCCCGATAAATGTATATTTGATGCATAATCCGATATGAGTAATTTGCAGGCCGAAATCCAAACTCAGGAGCTATTCAAAATGAAAACATCTTTTCTATTATTCTTCATCGCAGCTGTACTGTTCTGGTCGTGTTCAATGATTAAGAAGGAACCATTAAAAGATCAGAATCCGTTTCTTCTCGAGTATAATACACCTTTTAAGGTTCCTCCGTTCGACAAAATAAAGGAAAAGCACTATCTGCCGGCCTTTAAGGAAGGGATAAAACAAGAGTGGAGTCAAATTGAGGTTATCGCCAACAGCTCCGAGGCCCCCACGTTTAAAAACACGATCGAGGCGATGGAAGGCAGTGGTGCACTGCTGACCAGGGTAAATGACGCGTTCTATAATCTGACTTCGGCCCATACGAATGATGAGTTGCAGGATATCGCAAAAGAGGTTGCCCCAATGCTGTCCAGGCACCGGGACGATATCAGACTGAATGAGAAACTGTTCCGGAGGGTTATAGCTGTATATGAGCAGAAAGACCGGCTGAACCTGACAGTTGAGCAGAATACCCTTCTTGAAAAATACTACAAGGATTTTGTCAGGGGTGGTGCCAACCTGGACGAGGATAAGAAAGCTAAGCTGAGGGAAATAAATGAAGAGGTCTCCCTTCTAACACTGGAATTTGGCGAGAATATTTTAAAAGAAAACAACGCCTTCGAGCTGGTCATCGAAAATGAGGTAGACCTGGCTGGCCTGCCGGAAGCAGCGATTGCCGGGGCGGCCGAAGCTGCCGGGGAACGTGGCCACGAAGGCAAATGGGTATTTACCCTGCACAAGCCGAGCATGATTCCTTTCCTGAAATATTCTGAAAGGCGCGAGCTGAGGGAAAAGATATTCAAGGCCTACATAAACAAGGGTGATAATAACAACGAGCTGGACAACAAGGAGATACTATCCAGAATAGCGGCGCTCCGCGTGGAAAAGGCAAATTTGCTGGGTTATAAAACCCATGCCGATTTTGTGCTTGAGAAGAATATGGCTAAGCAGCCCGAAAAGGTATACGATTTCCTCAATCAGCTGTGGAAGCCGGCCCTGGCAAAAGCCCAAAAAGAGGCCGAAGAGCTTCAGAAGATGATTGATAAGGACGGCCAGGACTTCAAGCTCGAAGCCTGGGACTGGTGGTACTATGCCGAGAAACTGAAGAAGGCAAAGTATGAGCTGGATGACGAGATACTAAGGCCCTATTTCAAGCTGGAGAACGTCAGGGATGGCGCGTTCGCCGTGGCGGGCAGGCTATTTGGGATCACGTTCGAAGAGATCGCCGATATTCCGAAATATCACGAAGAAGTCAGGGTGTTTGAGGTAAAGGAGGCCGACGGTTCGCACATAGGGCTGCTATATACCGACTACTACCCCAGGGCAAGCAAGGAAGGCGGCGCCTGGATGAGCTCCTACCGGAAGCAGTCGAGGCTGGGCGGCATTGAATTAAGGCCGGTTATCGTCAATGTCTGCAACCTGTCCAAGCCAACCAGCGATAAACCGGCGTTGCTGAGCTTCGAGGAGGTGAGTACGCTGTTCCACGAATTCGGCCACGCGCTTCACGGGCTGCTTTCCAGCTGTACCTATCACCGGCTGTCGGGAACCTCCGTGCCCCGGGACTTTGTCGAGCTGCCGTCGCAGTTCATGGAGAACTGGGCCGCCGAGCCGCAGGTGCTCAAGGAATACGCCTGGCATTACCAGACCGGTGAGCCTATCCCCGATGAGCTCATCGAAAAGATAATAAAGGCGCGCCATTTCAACCAGGGCTTTGAGACGGTGGAGTACCTGGCGGCATCGTACCTGGACATGGACTGGCACACCCTGACCGATGCCGAGGAGCGGACCCCGGACGAGTTCGAGTCCGCCTCACTGGGCAGGATCGGCCTGATCCCGGAGATCGTCACGCGCTACCGGAGCACCTATTTCAGGCATATCTTTTCGGGCGGCTATTCTTCAGGATACTACAGCTATATCTGGGCCGAGGTGCTGGATGCCGATGCTTTCCAGGCCTTCAAGGAAGCCGGCCTTTTTGATCAGAAAACGGCGCGGGCGTTCCGGGAGAACATCCTCGCCGCCGGCGGCACCGAAGATGCGATGACGCTTTACAAGCGCTTCAGGGGGGCCGAGCCCAAGATTGATGCCCTGCTGGAAAGGAGAGGGCTTGACTGAAGCGAGCGGGAGGGCCGTTAACGACATTTTAGTGGGATAAGGTTCGGGAGATATATGGACAAATCCGCTCCCAAATAATGCCCAAACCAGACATAGTGGATGAGCAGTGGGCTTTATATCGCCGGGTGCAAGTCCAGCTACTTTATGCTCTGGAGTACCGGCACAGATATGGAAATACTACAGCTAAGGCAAAATCAGTGGATATCGAACATGATGTTTGTGATGCCCAATACTGCATCACTGGTGTTTTAGCCGGAGCTCTTGCTACTGATGATAATCAATTAAAAGAATTCTTTACCCCACTTTCACCGCAAGGTTTTCTCCTGGAGAAAACATAATTTCATGATTGGTATATGTTATCCCCACTAAGCTTTCACATTCTCCCCCGCCTTCGCCCACCAGCTGGATATTCAGGCTGCCCCCCGCCCCTATACCTGTACAGTAACCCGCCAGGCCATCGCCATATGAATTGCAGGGGACGATGGGTCTCTGTGTGCTTAAATTCATCTTATGGTCGATGAGTCGGGGTTCCTTCAACGTGTACATGAAGCCGCCAGGAAGAAAGTCCTATTCTCTGCTCATGCCGTCCGGCAAATGGCCAAGGCGGAACGCATGATCACTACGTCTGACGTTCAGCGGGTCATAGCCGAAGGTGAGATCATCGAAGATTATCCGGAGGACGAGCGGGGACATAGCTGCCTCATGCTTGGATATCGGGAAGGCGGACGACCTGTCCATATTGTGTGTTCACCGAAGGAGGATTACCTGGCCATCATCACGGCTTATGTCCCGGATAGGGAACTCTGGACCAGCGGCTTCAAAGAGAGGAAATCATAAATGGAATGCGTGCACTGCCGAGGTAAAATGGTGCGTAAGAAAGTGCCCTTTCAAGTAGATCGAGAAGGGTACCACTTAACTTTTGAATCTGTACCGGCCTGGGTCTGCACCCAATGCGGCGAGCCCTATTTTGAAGCGGCGGAAGTGGATGCCATCCAGGAGGCGCTCAGGTTAATGGATGAGCGTGCCGAAAAGATTGCCATTGCGCAATAATACGTTGCCCAGCGAGATACGTCCCTTCAACTTGTCGTCCTCCTCATCCGCCTCCTATCGGCGAGTAGCCGTCGTCGCAGTCGCCCGTTCCGGCAAGTTGGTCGGTAACCCCGTCAATCACTATGGTCTACTCTGTCCGCCCATGAACGCCGCCGCCTGCTCGATCCCCTCCGCCAGACGGTCGATCTCAGCGGGGGTGTTGTAGAAGTAGAAACTGGCCCTGGTGGTGGCGGGTACCCCGAGGCAGCGCATCAGGGGTTGGGCGCAGTGGTGTCCCGCCCGCACGGCGATGCCCTCCTGGTCCAGGAGTTGGGCCAGGTCGTGGGCGTGGACGCCCGCGAGGTTGAACGGAATCGCGGAGCTGCTAGTGGGCGCGTGGCCATAGATGGTGAGGCCCGGAATCCGGG
>CAZQOY010000195.1:0-1034 GCA_964595095.1 uncultured bacterium
AAGGATTAGAGACCCTGTCCCGCAACTATCTATATTTTAACCGGACAGTAGTGATGCAGGATATAATAAGAGCATAGGATTGTTTTGAAGCGCGCCTTCATCAGTGTCTGGGATAAGTCGGGGCTGGAGGAGCTGGCCCGGTTTCTGCATGAGCACGATTTTTCCATTACATCAACTGGAGGCACTGCCCGGGAGATCGAGGGCTGGGGCCTCCCGGTAACCAGGGTGGAGGAAATCACCGGCCAGCCGGCCATTATGGACGGGCGGGTGAAGACGTTGGACCTCCGCATATTTGGCCCGATCCTGGCCGACCGGGACAGGCCAGCCCACGTGCAGGACCTGGAACATCTGGGGCAGCAGCCTATGGACCTGGTGGTGGTGAACCTGTATCCTTTTACTGAGATGCTGCAAAAGGACCTGTCCCGGGACGAGCTGGTGGAGTACATCGACATCGGTGGGCCCAGTTTGCTGCGAGCGGCGGCCAAGAACTTTCGCCACGTAGTAGTCCTTTACCGGCCGGAGCAGTATCCCGACTTCCAGCAGCTTTACCAGGAACACGGCGACAACATACCC
This sequence comes from uncultured bacterium, assembly GCA_964595095.1. GTDB lineage: Bacteria > Fidelibacterota > Marinisomatia > SCGC-AAA003-L08 > TS1B11. The sequence goes on from CAZQOY010000195.1 coordinate 574, forward strand.
CTGGCCTATCGCCAGGCGCTGGCGGCCGAGGTCTTCCGGCACACCGCCGCCTACGATGGGGTGATCGGGGACTATTTCTCACCCGCCCAGGAAGGCCTCCCCCTGGGCATCAACGTCCAGGCGGAGCTCCACCAGCCGCTGCGCTACGGCGAGAATCCCCACCAACAGGCCGGCTTTTACCTGGGGCCGGGACAGGCGCCGCCCTGGAAGCAGCTGCACGGGAAGGAACTTTCCTTTAATAACTACGCCGACCTGGAAACGGCCAACCGGATTGTGTCCGGATTTGACCAGCCGGCGGCGGCTATCATCAAGCACGCTAATCCCTGCGGCTTCGGTGCGGGTGAGACGCCGGAGCAGGCCTATCGGCGGGCGCTGTCCACTGACCCGGTGAGCAGCTTCGGGGGTATTGTGGGACTGAACCGCCCGGTGGATGAGGCCGCGGCAGAGGCCCTGGCTGAGGT
>CAZQOY010000195.1:1044-4255 GCA_964595095.1 uncultured bacterium
TGGCGCCGGCCTTTACCCCCGAGGCCCTGGCACGGCTGACCAGAAAGAAGAACCTGCGCCTGCTGGAAATCGTCAATGGGCGGCAAGCGGTGCCAGGCCGGGAGGTACGGACAGTGGCAGGCGGTTATCTAGTGCAGGAAGTGGACAGCTTCCAGGGTGAAGCGGGCTGGGAAGTTGTGACCGGGCGAAAACCTACCCCGGATGAAATGCAGGCCATGCGTCTGGGCTGGAAATTGGTTAGATTCGTGAAGTCAAATGCCATTGTTTTTGCCAGCCTTGAGCAGCTTCTGGGTGTCGGCGCCGGTCAGATGTCGCGGGTGGATGCGGTGATTTTAGCCGGTATGAAGGCAGCGAAGGCAAATCTTGCCCTTAAAGGTGCTGCTATGGCTTCAGACGCCTTCTTTCCCTTTCCCGATGGGATTGAAGAGGCAGCGCGGCTGGGGGTATCGGCGGTAATCCAGCCCGGGGGAAGCATCCGCGATGAGGAAGTGGTTGCCGCAGCCGATAAGCATGACATGGCAATGATTTTTACGCACACACGACATTTCAGACATTAGGGGTACCATATCTATGACACAGAGCGCTCGATCAAGAATGAGCTATTCCAACCTGTTCTCGAAGGACATTGCCATTGATCTGGGCACTGCCAACACCCTGATCTGGGTAAAGGGTCGGGGGATCATGATCAACGAGCCTTCCATCGTAGCCCGGACGGTGAACGGCGATAAGATCATTGCCGTAGGAAACGAGGCCCAGGAAATGCTCGGCAAGACCCACCATAATCTCGAGACCATCAGGCCGCTGAAGGACGGTGTCATCGCCGATTTCCAGATGGCCGATGAAATGATACAGGGCTTTATCCGCAAGATGCACTTGAGCCGGATTGCCCGTCCCCGGATGGTGATCTGTATTCCGTCGGGGGTCACGCCGGTGGAGCAGCGTGCCGTACGGGAGTCGGCGGAACGGGCAAATGCCCGGGAAGTGCATCTTATCGAAGAGCCGGTGGCAGCGGCTATCGGCATAGGCCTGGATATTGCCAAACCGGTTGGGAACATGATCGTGGATATAGGCGGTGGCACCACGGAGATCGCGATTATCGCCCTCAACGGGGTTGTCGCCATGGAGGCCATTCGTGTGGCCGGTGACGAAATGGACGCCGCCATTGTCGAATGGTTCCACAACGAACACAAGCTGGAAGTCGGCTACCGTACGGCTGAGAAAATCAAATGCAGTGTTGGCACCGGCATATCGAACGGCAACTCCAGGGTCCCGGTCAAGGGCCGGGACCTGGTTACCGGGATTCCCAAGACTATCAGCGTTCCGCCTGAGGAGATCCGGAAGGCCCTTTCCGATACCCTGTTTCAGATTATCAGTGCTATGAAACGGGCACTGGAACGTACTCCCCCCGAACTGAGTTCCGATATTCTGGATCGGGGTATCGTACTCACCGGCGGCGGGTCGCTGCTCAAGGGACTGGACGAGATTTTCCGGAATGAGACCGACCTGCCGGTTCACGTTGCGGAGGAGCCCCTTACCAGCGTCGTCATGGGCACCGGGCTGGTGCTGGAGAACATCAAGGCCTACTCAGCTGTCCTGTTTTAATCCAGCACTGGAGGATACGTGCGGAACTTATTCGAGCTCCTTCACTATTACCGGGAGTTCCTCCTGCTCCTCCTGGCGGTGTTGGTGTCTTTCATGCTGCTCCTTTCAGGGAATTTGCGACAGTCATTTGCCCTGCAGGAGCTGTTTACCGGCATAATTGGTATTGTCCCGCGGCCCAATTTCGGAATAGCGGATATCGTCAGTTACAAGGAAGAAAACCAGGTTCTGCGCCAGCGGCTTATGCGGTACGCGTTGCTCAACGCAGAGTTAGCCGACGCCGCCAGAGAGAATGAACGTCTCCGCGACATGCTTCAGTTCACGGAAGGATCACCCTATGAACTCCAGGTGGCGGAGGTGATCAGCCGCGGAGCGTCTAGTATCCTCAGCACCATCACCCTGAACGTGGGTACGCGGCACGGAGTGGAACCTAACTTCCCAGTGTTAGCCCTGAATGGCCTGTTGGGCAAGACGATGAGCGTGACACCAAACGCTTCTGTTGTGCAGCTCATCACTGACCGGAACTTCCGCCTGTCTGTGAAAGTGGGAAGCGAGGGTGTCCGTGGTATATTAATCCCGTTGTATGGCCCTTTCGCTGAGGTGACGGGCATTCTCCCCAACAGTGGTGTCAGGCCTGGTGACCAGGTCCTGACCTCCGGTTTCTCGGACATCTATCCCAAGAATCTAACGGTGGCGTTAGTTGACGAGGTAGTGGTAACGCCGGGGGAGAATTTCTGCCGTGTCAGGGTGCGTTTCCAGGCTGAGCCGTCTGAGGCCGAACACGTGTTTGTTATGGTTGGCCATGGTCCCGGTGCTTAAGATCATGGCGATATTCATTGGCGTCATGCTCGCACAGCTGTATCTGGCTCAGTTGCTGGTATTGGGTGATATCCGTCCTGATTTTATTCTCGTATTCCTGATCTTTGTCTCGGCCCGTTACGGACGGATGACAGGTATTCTGTTGGGATTCAGTGCCGGTCTGCTGCAGGACCTTACCGGATCCCTCAGTGTACTGGGGGCTAATGCGTTGACTAAGTCAATAGTAGGCTATACCGTAGGCACGCTTAATGGTACTATGACGGTCTGGACCCCTCGAATCATAAATCTGTATATCTACGGAACCCTCCTGGGACATGCCGTCATCGATCAGACTAGCATGATCCAGGGACTGCGGGCTTCACCGGGCCTGCTCGCAAACCATATCCTGCTGGAAGTCTTGATGTCCAGTGTGATTGTCACCGGGATGCGTTACCTGCTTCCACTAATGCCGAGCAGAGCATGAACCAGCAGCTGTCGGCTGTCCTTATCAGGCGGCGCAACCTGCTTGCTGCTGCCATCATCCTGTTGCTTGGCCTTGTGGGTCTGCGCTTTTTCCAGTTGCAGATATTCCACCACGATCAATACGTTGTGTATGCTGAAAACAACAGCATTAGAGAAGTGCGTTTACCTGCTCCCAGGGGGATGATGCTTGATCGCAATGGTAATTTTCTGGTGACAAACCGTCCTCAATACAGCCTGTCAGTTATTCCGGCGGAGGTGCGTCGTTCCCTTACAGAGTTAGGGAAGCTGGATCGGTACCTGGAGATCACGGAGGAGGACATCCGCCGGATCG
>CAZQOY010000196.1:0-4224 GCA_964595095.1 uncultured bacterium
TTAGGCCCGTGCGCTGGAAGACGTACGCCGCCCCGGCCATATCGCCCCCGGCGTCTTCAAAAAACGCCCCCACGAGGGCGTAATCGCCGTCGAGGGCCACGGAGATGCCGAAGTAGTCTCCAGCCTGGGCGTCGGGGGCGGTGAGCTTGGCGCCGCCGTCCCAAGAATTTATGCCCGTGCGCTGGAAGACATACGCCGCCCCGGCATCGCTGCCCCCAGCGTCTTCATAGCGCGCCCCCACGAGGGCGTAATCGCCGTCGAGGGCCACGGAGCAGCCGAACAAGTCATCAGCCTGGGCGTCGGGGGCCAGGAGTTTTTGGATGTTCGAAAAAGGAGGGCCCTCAATGACAAAGTTGCCGTCGGATATATCGGCGTAACCTGTACTCGTGCTGGCCACCTTCACCCGGCAGGCGGTTTCATCCTGGGTGACGACGGGGAGTGTCCAGGAGTGGGAGCCGTCGTTGGCGGTGGAATTGGTGATCTCTGTCCAGGTACTGCCCTCATCCAGCGAGTAGTGTAGACTCACGTTGTCTCCCACGTCACCGCTATAGTCCCAGGTGATGTCGTGCGTGGATTGCTCAGGCCAGGTCTCGCCGCCGTTAGGTGAGGTCAGGGTAATATAATTCGGTTCGGCGGTGATGGTGAAGGCAGCAGCAGATGTATCAGCAAAACTGGTGGTTGTGCTGTTGACCCTCACCAGGCAGGTCGCTGCGGTTTCAAAAAGGTTCGGGAGTGACCAATCGTAAGAACCGTCATTAGGCGTCGAAGCCACAATCTGGTTCCAAGAGCTGCCGTTATCCAATGATAAGTGAAGACTCACGTAGTCCCCTGCATCGCCGCCGTAGGTCCAGAGAATTGTTTGGGTAGACTGTTCGGCCCATATTTCACCGCCATTTGGCGAAGTCAAAGAGATGAAGTTAGGTTCGGTTGTAATGGTGAAGTCGGCGTCGGAGGCATCTGCATAGCTGCCACTCGACACTTTTACCTGGCAGGTGGCCTGGGTTTCGGTCAGATTTGGGAGCGTCCAGGGGTGAGAGCCATTATTAGTTGTTGAGCCGCTGATCTCGTCCCAGGTGTCCCCGCCATCGGTGGAGTAGTGCAGGCCCACCGTACTGCCGACGCTACCGCTGGACTCCCAGGTGATGGTCTGGTTGGATTGCTCGGCCCAGGTCTCGCCGCCGTTGGGGGCGGTAAGTCTGAGACCGATGGTTACGTTCACGTCCAGGCTCGCTTCGGCGCTGTTACCTGCCTGGTCGTGGGCTATAGCCTTCAGGTTAACTGAGGCGGCGCGCTATACTGGTCCAGGCTGATGTCGGTCTTATAGGGGCTTTTGGTGAACTCGTGGACCGAGGTGCCGTTAACGAAAACTTCCACTTTGTCCACACGGCGGTTATCGGTGGCCTTCAGTTCAATAGGCAGGGTAGCGAAGTAGGATGTGCCTTCCTTGGGAGTGATGATCTCGATCTCCGGCGGGAAGATGTCGAAGAAGTCGCAGCTCAGCAGGGCGAGGGTTGCCAGGAACAGGAGTGGGAGTCTCCTGAAAGCCCTGGAGGGGAAAGCCGGTCTGAAGTGATTCACCCCCATCATGTGCGGTCCTTACGTAAGGTTAAACAGTAGTTGGTTTGCCTAATTAGTAAAATTAGGACGACATCCCCGTTTGAGCAAGTGTTCTAGCGCCCTTGCTACCTCACCCCGGTCGGCTTCGCCTGACTCCCCCTCTACCTAGGGAGAGGGGGAAACACGCAGTGTGGGGGTGAGGTTCTTCGCGCACCCCGCGCACCAGGCGAACGACAGCCCCCTTTCCTTGCCCTATATTCCCACCGCATGAAAAAGCCCGCAACATACCACAGCAATCTGTCGTCGCGAGCGAAGCGTGGTGATCTTATTCTGCTCCGTCGCCCATAGTGCCCGCCGGGAAACACTACACCACCCCAACAGTGCTCTCGTCGGGGGGAGCCTTGAAAAAAACGAATTTTGTACGGGTTTTGTCCAATTTTGCGCTGGTCATTGCTCCCCGGTCAATGGGGAGATCCAGACAGGCCCCAGCCCACTCCCTTTTCCCCCTCCCTTTCAAAGGGAGGGGGCGACACACAGTGTCGGGGGTGGGTTACTCCCCGCCCGCCGTTGGCGACCCCTCCAGCCCGTGCTCACCCAGAAACCCCACCAGCCCCGGCAGACCAGCGTACTGGTGGGCGTTGATGCCCAGCTCCCTGGCGGCGGCTACGTTCTCGAACTTGTCGTCAATGAACAGGGCCTGCCCCGCCTCCGCTCCCGCCCGCAGCAGGGCCAGCCGGAATATCTCCTTATCCGGCTTGCGATGTCCCACCTCGTGGGAGCTGATCACGCCTTCCGCCAGCGCCATGAACGAGTAGTTCTCCCTCAGGTAATCCATATGCACCTGGTTGCTGTTCGACAGGAACCACACCCGCGCCTGCTTTCTCAGGGCTGGCAGGAGGTCAGCCACGGGCGTTGGCTCCATTAGCAGTCCCGTCCAGAATTGTTCGAAGCGGTCGTAGGTGATGGGTGGGTTGGCCCCGGCGTCCTTGAAGGCGGCCGCGTGGTAGTCGCGCAAAGTGATTTCCCCCCGCTCCAGGGCATAGAGATTCTCGCACGCCATTCTGCTGCCTAACCATTCGGGAACCAGGCCGGTCAGGCGGACGATATCGACCAGCCACCCTCGTTCGTTGAATTCCACCAGGACACGGCCGATGTCGAAGAAAATGGTGGTGATCAAAGGCTGGTCAGGCAACTGAGGTTGTCCGGTTGATTGTCATTGTGTCAGGCTGGCCTGCGCCACGTAAATCTGCAGCTCGCTCTCCTCACTGAGGGGTGCCCGATTATAGCCCCCCCATTTATCCACCACCCGGAACCCGGCATCGTGCAGCAGGCGGTCCATAGTGTCGGGGAAGTACATGCGCAGGGTAAAGTTAGTCACCAGGAAGTCCTTTTTCTCGTCCGTGGAATGATACCAGGACAGGTGGTTGAGTTCGGTATCGGGGTCGTAGAGGTTGGTTTCCTCGACCCTGACGGCGTCGCCGGTCTGCGGGTCGTGGTAGAACTTGGCCGGTACCCGCTGCCCCCCCGGACGATACAGAAACAGGGGATCGGGGACGAAAATGTCGATAACGAACCGGGTTGCCTCGTGGCAGTGCTTCCGTATGCAGGCCAGGGCGGCGAGGGCATCATCGTCGGTGAGCAGGTGGAGGAAGGCGTTGAAGCCGATGAAAATCAGGTCGAATGTCTCATCCAGGTGGAAGTCGCGGATATTGCCCCGTACCAGGCGGGCTTTGCTACCGTAAGAGGCCAGTTTCTCGCGGGCATGTTGGAGAAACGGTTCAGAAATTTCCAAGCCGGAGTAGGTCGCCCCGCTTTTCAGTACCGACGGCGCCAGGCGGCCGGTGCCGGCGGCCAGCTCCAGCACCAGGGGACCGTATTCCCCGGCCAGCTGCCCCCAGAATGCCAGATCGTCGGTCTTCCACCAGTGTTCGGCGTTGTACCGGGCAGCGTCTTGATAGATGGGCAGGTCAGACTCGGGCGAGTGGGCTGACATGGCACCCTGAATATAAGGCCCGGACAGGGGTCCTGGGGCGGCATCGGGTCTGGGATGCGCTTCTAAGGCTGCTTGCCGCAAATATTATTTTTTTCGAGACTTAGTATAATAATTTGTCGAAAGCTACCGATACCGGTAGTAGAGAGATATGGTTTCAGCCATGACTACGCCAGTTAACAACATGCATTGGGGTCCCGTCCTCCAGGGAATGGAGGCACCGCCACGCCTGCCATCCCGGGAGAAAGTATCGGCTCCAGCCGCCGACCGGGAAGGCGCGGTGTCGACCGACCTTTCGCCCTGGGCCGTCCTGCTCTCCGAGGAGGGGTTGGACTTCAACGCATCATCGGTAGAGACACTGTCGGGGAGCATGGACTTCAACCTGGAGTTCACCTCCGGCTCGGTTGAGCGCCTCTCGGTATCGGGCTATTATTCCGAGGAAACCGAGACGTTGGAACTGTCGTGGCATTTCACCTTCCAGAAGGAGGTAACTGTCGAGGGCCACACCGAACTGCGTACCTTCGAAGCCGAGCTACAGGTCAGCGTCTCCCAGGTGGACCGCAAGACCGTTACCCCCTATGTGCGCCAGGAAGACATCTTGTCCCTGGTGCGTCGGCTGATAAGGGATATCGAAAAAATAGCCGCCGATGAGAACAAGACCCTGGGCGGCGTGGTCC
>CAZQOY010000197.1:0-4202 GCA_964595095.1 uncultured bacterium
AAAATGATGAATCAATCATGCAAATGGAGAAATGGCGGGTTTGTCAAAGGGTTCTGATAATCAATTCACCTTTCCGGATGACCCGTTGCGCAGGCACGGTCAGTGCCGGGCAATTGGGCCAGATGCTCGCCGCCGGGAGCGGTACTGATGCCTTTCGCAAAACCGGGATCGAGGTCTCCCTCGTAGCGGATTTTGCGTTCAATAGGCCAACTTTGCATAGCTCAGGCCTCTTTATTGGACGACTTGAGTTGTAAGTAAATCATAGCGGATGAGCCTGGGGGGAGCCAGGTAATTGTGAGGAAAAGCTGCCACCAGCAAATGATCATGAACACTGGGCACGCGTCGGTTCGGTCATTTCATGTATACTGATAGATCATCCGCTTTTTCTCGCTTTGAAATTACAGAGATGAAAAAGCACTTTCAAGGCGTAATCAGATAAAGGGGTATTCTTTTCCTGTTTGAGTCCGGCAGCTGGAAAAGTTTTACCGCAGAGATCGCAGAGATCGCAGAGACTTTTAACCGCCAAGACGCCAAGAACGCCAAGGAAGAATTAGACAGGATAACAGGATTTGCAGGATGTACTAAGAAGCAGTCAGCGGTCAGGATTCAGCGGACAGCCCGTAGGGGCGTAATGCATTACGCCCCTACCCTACCCCAGCAGCGCCAGCACCTCCTCCTGTGAGGGAGCCGTGGTTACTTCCACGCTCGATTCGCCGATGTAGGCGTCTATCTCGCTGCGGATGCCGAACTCGCCGGGCAGGTAGATGCCGGGCTCGATGCTGAAGCCCACGCCGGGGATGAGCCGCCGGTCGTCCCGCATCTCCAGGGCGTCGATATTGACCCCCGCGCCGTGCACCTCGGTGTCGATGCTGTGGCCGGTGCGGTGAGTGAAGTAGGGACCGTAGCCGGCCTGCTCGATCACCCGCCGGCAGGCCTGGTCTACTTCCATGCCCGTCACCGGCTCACCCGCGGCCAAGCGCTCGGCGATGAATGAAACGGCGGCGTCACGGGCCTGCTTTACCACATCAAAGACCTCGGCAATCTTCCCCGGCACGCTGTCGCCCACGTAGCCGGTCCAGGTGATGTCAACGTAGGTGGCCTCCGGGTCATCGGCCTGCTTGGCCCACATATCGATCAGCACCAGGTTGCCCTCTCGGATGGGTGCGTGGGTCTGCTCCGTGGGGGCGTAGTGCGGCAGGGCGGCGTGGGCGTCCACCGCCACAATCGGGGGATGGTCGAACTCCAGGCCCGCCTCCGCGAAGTCCGCCACTATCTGCTGCTGGATGTCGTACTCGGTGAGGGCCCGCCCTTCCTTGATGCCCTGCGCGATGGCCTCGAAGGCCCGCTCGCGGATCCGGTGCATGTCGGGCACGGTAGCCTTGTGGCTGGCGTAGCCCCTCTCGGTCCAGCGGGAGTGGAAATACTGGATGATGTCGCCGGAGGAGACCACTTCCACGCCCGACCGTCGGACCAGCTCCACCATCCCGCCATCCACCTTGCTCACGTATGGCAGGGCGTTACCAGGGGAATATTCCATTGCCACCCGCTTATGGCCGGCAAGCAGCCCGGCCAGGGCGTCCTCCAGCTCCTGCCAGCCGCTGTAGAGAACCAGCTCGCCGGGCAGGCCCTGGAAGTAGTTCTCCTCGATACGGTGTACCAGGGCCTTGGGCCTGCCTTTTGCCGGCAGGAGGTAAAACCAGCGGCGGGTGAACTGGCCTTCCTCCAGGGGCAGGAACTGGCGGGCGAAAGGGTTAAGCTCGTGGAAATCGTACAGCAGCCAGGCATCCAGATCGTGCCGGGTAAGGAACTCCTGGAACTGTGGCAGCGTTTCAGAGGTGATCTTTATCATTTGATAGCCCTTATTATTTTTATTGCCGAGCCGATACGGATAATGACGGTAAACCTTGGGATTGGCCCATAGCCAAGTTATATTACCGGCAGGCGAAAATCACCCCTGTTGGTGAGGTTGCCGCCGCTTTTTGACATGGGGGCGAAACGGTTTCGACGGATTGGAGGGTACAGGCAGTTGCGTGCCGAGGACGTCCGGTTACCTCGTTAACCATCCGGGCAAAACCACAAGTGCCGATAACTACGGCATGGCTTTCGCCTAAACAGCGTTAAAGCCCGTCGCCCTGGGGAGTGTCTGTTTCCTCAGGTGTCGGCGTCATTTTAGCAGGCTGGTCCCGGCCCTTGCCTGAATGGTCGGGATGAGAGATTTCAGGCTGGCCGCTGCTGCGTTTGTCCGTTGACCAGGCAGCGGTGAGAACTGTCAACGGTCTACGCGCGTAGAGACCGCCTGGGTCCCCTTTTCGGACGGGGGTTCGACTCCCCCCGCCTCCACCAATTCAAAGTCCCCGAAACAGGGGGCTTTTCTTGCCGCAGATTCACGCTGATTTACGCTGATTTTTTCCTGTTTTTCATGAAAATTTATTCTTTTTATAATTCTATCTGTGTTCATCCGTGTATATCAGCGGCGGTATTGCTTCTGCCACTGCCACTTTCCCCCTTCCTCAATAGCTAACTCCTCGCTCCGCGCCCTCCGCGCTCTCTGTGGTTATTCCCCTCTTAGTCTTTGCGTCTTTGCGCCTTTGCGATTAAGCTTTTATTTCGTGTCGATTCGTGTTAATTCGTGGCAAAAATTTCTTGGCGCACTTGGCGGTTAGTCTCTCTTTTCTCTTTCCCCTGCCCACTGCCAACCGCCACTGCCACTTCTTAGCACCTTTGCGGTCATAATCAGTCCTCCACCATTTGGCCCATGAAGTGGTGGATACCTGGCAGGGTCTCGCAGGTGAAGATCGCCTCCTTGATCCGGGCTCGACCATCGTCGGTCAGGTGGGAAGCGGTCAGGGCGGTGAACTTGTCGTCCAGGTCCGCCTCGGTCATCGGCTCCCGGGGGTCTCCCTTGGGATATTCCAGGTATACTGAGTGCTCCCGGCCATCAGTAGTACGGACGGTTACACGTGACGGCTGCTTTTCCGGGAACATCTGCTCGAACTCCACGCTGGCCTCGCCCTTGATCTTGTGGATGAGCTCCTTCAGGCGGCTGTCCTGGATCATCTCGTCATCGAAGGTCTGGGTAGTGATCCTCCGGTCCAGGATGGCCCGCGCAATGCAGTAAGGCAAACTGTGGTCGGCCGTCTCACGGCTGGTCGGTTCGTACTTATGGGGATCAAACAGGATATCACAGGCCCGGGCGATGGTGGTTACCCGCACCTCCTCAACCTGCTCGGCCTGGATATCATTTTCGATAACCGCCTTCAGAGTGGCCGTGATGTGAGTGTGCGTAAGGGCTTCAGTGGGGAAGGCCTTCATGGAACATTCCATGATCTTGAAAGCATCCCCCAGGCCGTCCACCAGTCTGGAGACATCCCAGTCGGGGCCGTATACATCTATAAGCCCCTCTTTCCCCTCGAAGATCTCCTCCGTGCCGGTGTAGCCTTCCTTGGCCATGAGGGCGGCGAAGACCCCCGCCTGCACCGCCAGGGGGTCCACCGTGTTCTTCATCATGGTGAGCTTACCGGCGGTGGGGCAGCCGATGGTGTGGCTGTGGCTGCCGGAGATGCCGATGGCGTTCACCAGCTGGTCTTCGGACAGGCCCAGCAGCCGGCCCGCCACTATTGGCGAGACGAACTGGGTAATGGTGGCATGGTGCCACTTGCGCTCCCTGAGGCCGGGCACGGCGAACTCACACAGGCGCTGCTCGAACTCGTAGGCCAGCACGATAGCTGCCATGACATCTTTCATAGTGGCCCCTACCAGCTCACCCACGTTCAAGGCGGCTGGGATGAGGTCCGAGGGGTGGGACGGGTCCTCTTTCCAGTAGATGTCGTTGAAGTCCAGGGCCCGGATTGCCAGCGAGTTGACCAGGGTGGCGTTAACAGCGGGCAGGCGCTCTCCGTTCACCAGCAGGCTGGCCTCGCCGGTCCCCTCCATCTGCCGGTAAAGCTTGCGCATAATCTGCACGTCCCTGGTATAGAACCCGCCGAAGGCGCAACCGATGGAATCATACAGGTACCGCTTGACCTCGTGAACCACATCAGCGGGCAGGTCGTCATACTGTAGATCGAAGGCGAAACGTGCCATCTGCCGGGAAATGCTTATATCCATTCCAACTCCTTCAGGTGAATTAAGCCGCAAAGACGCTTGGAATCAGTAGTGTCCGGTAAAAAATAAGAATTGGTCTGGAACTCCTTGGTTTAAGG
>CAZQOY010000198.1:0-4056 GCA_964595095.1 uncultured bacterium
AACTAATATGGGCAGTTTGCACCCCTCCTCCCCCAGCCTCAGCGCCAGGCCCAGCTCCCGCGGAACGACCTTTTTGCGAAGATATAAATATCCTCGCTTAATCGAAAAAACCCCTCTGAAGAGGGCTGTCTCTCAAATACAGGCGGCTTTAACCGTCTCTCTTTGATTAAGCGAATCTATTTATGGATTCGCTTTTTAGTCAGGATGGCACCAGGCATATTTCCACCATCTCACTCCACCATCAGCCTCGGCCACTCCACCTTTTCCTCCCCCCACCTCAGCGCCATCGCCCGGCCACCGGCGGTTGATCACTTGCGGACCGTCAATTTCGGAGTGGAAAAACAACGCTCCCAGGATGAGGGGCGCTGTGCTGGTGAACAGAGTGGCGGCCAGGAGACCAGCTGGCAGGGCTACAGATTCAGAAGAAGGAACACCAGCCCGACGCCCACAAAGCAGACGAAAAAGAGGGTAACTTTCACGATAAGCTTGCGCCGCAGCCAGCTGCGCAGCTCCGGTGCGGTGTTTGCTTTCCCGGGATTATGGCGCTCGTTGGCCTGGAGCCTAAAGGTCTCGTACTGGCTGGGGTAGTGTTCCATCTGGCCTGTTTCCATATCTATCCCGATAATAAGCAATTTCAATGCCAGAAAATATGACCCCCGTCACACGGGAGCTGAATTTTTCGTTCATTGTCAGTGGTCCGTTGTCCATGGCTGGCAGGGCCGATATCTTTGCTTTACTTTTCCCTTGTTTCAAAATCCGTGTCCATCCGCGTAAATCAGCGGCTAAATAGCCACGACCACTGCACAATACGAATGCCCAGTGAACTTACCGCCGTTAACCGTTAAATTCGCCCCATGCGCTCCCTGATCATCATCATGCTGCTGGCTGCCTCGCTGCTCTCCGCCCAGGAGGTCCAGGAAGCCATAGATACTACCGACCTGTCCGGTCAGGACGCCCATTCCAACGCCTATATCCACGAGGACTGGTCGTATTTTGCCGAGCGGCTGCGCAACGAGTTCCTGGCCCTGGGTGAGCGGAAGTACCGACGGGGCGAATACCAGGCGGCGGTGATGGAATACTTCAGTTTCCTGTATCATTTCCCCGAGGACGAGCTGCTGCCGCTGGTGCACTACCGCATCGGGCGGGCTTACGAGCAGCTGGAGGAATTCGACCTGGCGCGGCAGCAGTACACCCTGGTGCGCGACAGCCTCGACGCCGATTCGAGGGTGCAGGTAGTCTGCCTGCGGCAGCTGGCCCGCATAGACTATGAGCAGGGCCGTTATCAGGCCGTCCTGGACCTGCCGCCGATGCATGATCCCTATATCCTGGTGCTGAAGGGTTTTGCGTCGCTTACTGAAGATAACTGGACCGGCAGCGAGGAGCTGTTCCGGCAGGCCCGGCGGTTCTATCCTCCCAACGCAAGAAAAATCCTGGACAGACTGATAGCCGACATCCAGGCTCTGCCGGGTCTGCCATACTACCGGGGGTGGAAGCGGACCCTGTGGAACCTGGTCCCCGGCGGCGGGTTAGTCTACTTGCATAATTGGGGGGAGGCTCTGGGCTATGCCATCGGTATCGGGACCCTGGCCGCGGCCGCCGTGATGACCCAAAACTGGACCCGCTACGCCATGGGTCTGGGGGCTGTGGGACTGTACGTAGTGAGCTTCAAGGCGGCGGCGCGGATGATGGAAGAGAAGAACCTGGCGATCCGGAAGGCGCGACTGGCCGAGCTTGACGCAGCCTACTCACTCGACACCTTCTGGTCTTTTGCCCATCCGGCGATTTTTTAGTGATGCCTATTATTTAAGGCAGGGAGGTATGTTATACCGCAGCAAGGCCGGAAGCGACTCATATGAGGAAACCATATAATCAATAATTGCTACTCAATAAGACCACGGCATGCTCAATGAATTGGAAACATTTACGGCGCTTTTTACGCAGCTGAAGAATCGCGTAAAGAACAATCCAACGACCTTAGCTTGTCTTGCGGAGCAAGCGGCCGATGTTCGTAGGCTCGCATATCTGGTGGGAGAGTCGGCAGAGAAAATACGAAAGAAACGGGCGGGAAAGGCCGAAAGGCACACCGTAGTCCCACCAGGATTCATTACGGCTTGGAAAGACTACGAAAAGCGGTTTGCCTCTGAACTTGAACGAATTGTCGAAGCTGAGCGGAAGGCAGGGACAGATGATTTTCTTTCAGAGTTAAAGGACATAGCGAAAAAGCGTGATGAAGATGTAGATTCCTTGGCAGAAAGGATTCTTTCGGAGATTGAGGCTAAAAGACAACCTGGAGATTCATTTGATCCAACGGAGGATGATCCCGCTTCACTCATCGAGAATATTTTTCTAACCTTCGAGGACGTTGTCGATGCGGGAATCCTGTCAGACGACTCAGCGGATAAAGCAATTGGAGCGTGGCATTTCTTTGATAATATTCTCAAGCTAAAGCATCATGAAATCTATAATCGATGGAAGAAGGTTCCCGAACTTTTAATTCCATCCCATGCATTGAGCGTCAACCCACGTCCAATCATTGAACTCTATAATGAGGCTGTTAGAACATACGTTTTCGGCAACAAGATCGCTTCTATTTCAATGTGTAGAGCCTTCCTTGAGCATATTCTTGAGAAGCACTATCACATCGATGAGGAAAATCTGGAAAAAAAGATAACGAAGGCGGAGGGGCAGTTTAAACAATTCCGCAAGTTGAATATGCAAGGGAAACGCAGGTTGGCAAACCGCATAATGCATAACTACGAGAAACAAGGAGAAATAAAAGACAAAATAGTTATTGACTTTCTGAACACGCTACAGGAAATTGTCAAGAGTATTCCGAAATGAGTCATAACAAGCAAATTGAGCTTGACGAAAAAAACTGTCGCTTGCGCTCAAGGTCTTCCGCCGCTCATTTGCGGTGTTAAGTAGCCGCTACCGAAGAGGCAAATCATAGCTAAGATTAAGATCGTAGTACAGCAAAACGGCAAGTGGAAAGAGGCTGGTCAGCTTGACGTTAAAACCGTGCCTCGCATAGGAGAGGTAGTTGCCCTTGATGAGCCGGGGCATGGCACCAACCTGCCCGTCGGAGACTACGAGGTTGTTCAGGTGAAGCACTACCACTTTTGGAAATACTCAGATCAGTCAGAAATTCTGGTCTTCTTACAAGATAAAACGGGACTCTATCAATTATGAAGCGTCTACTTCCCTTTCTTCTGCTCCTTTCTCTATTGGGGTGCGACAGTTCAGAGACGGCAGGCAATCATGCTCCGGTAATTCAGGAAATCATCATTGACGATCCCAGCGTGACAGTCAACCAAGATGTTATCGTTACTGCTATCGCAACGGATGAGGACGGTGACCCAATAACGTATTACTGGAGCGCCTCGGAAGGAGAAATAATTTCGTACGGTAATTACGGCCCAACTACAAACCCTTCACGTTGGCGTGCTCCAGACGTTCTGGGCACCTATTCAATTACATGCACTGTCAGCGATGGCCTAGCTACGAGTAGTGCTTCGGTTTCTGTCACCGTCGCACAACCATCGTAATCAGGTGAAAAACCGCGTTCTGGTATTCTCGTTGGAGTTACCCATTACTCAGTGTTACTGTTTTCGGTATTCTGAATCGTAAGACCTCGCACTTTTTGCGCCTGATACAAGGACCGTTCAACGTATCAGAGACAGTTGGCAGAGCTCACAAGGAATGATCTGACCGAGGCGGCCATCCACCAGACCTTCTCACTCGACACCTTCTGGTCTTTTGCCCATCCGGCGATTTATTGATGCGGTTTGACACCAACCATTGGGATACACATGAGTCCTACCATATTTATTGAAAAGGGTTATCGGTTTTTCTTCTTCTCTCGTGAAGAGCCCCGGATGCACGTTCATGTACATTGCAGCGATGGTGAAGCCAAATATTGGCTGGAACCGGAAATTAAACTAGCGAGAAACTATCATCTGTCCCGGCAACAATTAAAACAAATCGAACAACTCATTAAGGAGCATTACGATGAGCTCACAAGCGCTTGGGGAAAACACTTCCCTCACTGAAGTCACC
>CAZQOY010000199.1:0-4044 GCA_964595095.1 uncultured bacterium
GTCGGTGGCGATGGCGGTATTGATACCCACCAGCTCACCCTGTAGGTTTACCAGGGCCCCGCCACTGTTGCCGGGATTGATAGCCGCATCCGTCTGTATGAAATCCTCAAAGGGGACGAGGCGGTCGCGCCGGGAGGGCATGACATTACTCCGTCCCTTGGCGCTGACAATCCCCGCGGTTACGGTGTGATCCAGGTTCGGACTGAAAGGGCTGCCGATGGCCAGCACCCACTCCCCGACGCGCAGCTCATCGGAGTCACCTATCTGTACCTGCTGCAGGTTATCGGCCTCCACCCTGATCACGGCCACATCGCTGGCAGGATCGGAGCTCACCACTTCAGCGGGTAGCTCCCGCATGTCAATGAGAATGACCGTGATTTCCTCGGCCTTATCGATCACGTGGTTGTTCGTCACGATATATCCCTTGGCGGCGTCGATGATCACCCCCGAGCCCAGAACAGTGCCCCGCGACTCGGGCATGGGACCGAAATCGAAACCCCGGAAATCAAAGAAAGGGTCGCGATTCCGCCGGTGAACAATCCGCTCCGAAGCGATGGTAACCACGCTGGGGTTGGCCTTGGACGAGGCCGCCACAAACATATTATTGATCTGCTGGGCGGTGACATCGTCGGCCGCTGCCGCAGGGGCGGCGGCAGCCAGAATACCCGCGCTCGCCAGTAAAAGGAATAATAAAGAGAACATCCAGACTTGTCGTTTATTCATCACTCATCCTTTTCATCTGTTATTAACTGTACATAATGCTGTTAAAAAGGCACCCGAACTAATGAGGGGTGCAATCATGCCATTCTATGCAGGTGAACGGGAAAAGTTTCAGCTAAAGTGAGTGGCGGTCAGGAATCGGTTTGTTTGGTGGTGTCGGCGGCCACCAGGCGGGCCTTAAGGATCAGGGTCTGAATGAGCAGCTTGCGTTTGTGATCCTGAAAACCGAATTCGAAAGAAAGCAGCGGTTGCACGGTGTCGGAACTGATATCCACCAGGAATTGATCGAACTGCTCGGACAGACGGTCAAGTTTCTGGATGAGTGGACTGGACCGGTTGCCGGCAGCCCTGAGTCTCTTACGGGCCGAGTCCACCGTCCGGACCAGCGCCTGAGTTTCGGGCCCCATGATGGAAGCTGTGAAGAGCGGTATGGGATTATCAGACTGCCGGTACCTGGCGAATTCCCACTCCCGAGCCAGGTGGACAATTACATTCTCCTGGCGATCAAGGACCGCCAGCGCGTAGGGCACCAGCTCCTGTGTGGTTGAGTCGGCCAGCTCCAGGCGGGCCGGAGCGGGGCGCTTCAAGCTGGTGTCAGCCCATAACGGGGGTTGGCTGAAGTCAATCAGCCGGAAAATCTCAGCCGAATCCACGTACACGGGGTGCAGAATCCGCATGATCCCGACCAGCTTTGTGGCTCCCCGGGTATTACCCCGGCACCACTGCTCCACGGCGATGCTCTCCAATTGCTTGATCCGGCGTATCAGGAGAATGTGCTGCCGGGCCTCATCCGATTCGGGGTTATAGGGCTTAGCCCGCATGTAGGCCACCATGTCCCGCCGGGCCTCATTGATGTGCCCCTCGCGATAGAGGTAGAGGGAATGCTCCAGGTCGGGTGGCTCTGTCGGACACGCCAGGAAGATGAACAGAATCGCCATGGCCACCGGATAAAGCGTACCGACCCTCAAGATCCGTCCTCCTCTGCCACTGGCTTGGTTCGCGACTTGCCAAGGGGAAAGGAGATGCGCACCGACAGGCCCGTGAGCCGATGGTGCTCACTGGGCAGGCCGCTCTTTGTTGTATGGGGATAGTCGGCGAACCGCTCGTCCCAGAGTTCGTGCTGATCGTTGAATGGCAGGGGACTGAGCACCGCCCGGATGGGCATCGAACTAAAATCGTGGAAGTAGCCGATTTCCCACTGGAAGCGGTGGAAGCGCGGCAGGTTCTCCTGGGCTTCCCCCTTGACCGCCAGTGCCCCGCCAATAAGGACCCCGAACCGGATGCTGCGCCGGTGGTCATCACTGATGCCGTTCAGGATAACCATGCCCCGCAGCCCGTAATACCGGAGCCGCCTTACCGCACGGTTTTTTTCTTTGTTCACTTTAGTCCTGTGAGACACGCGGTAATAGGTGAAATCCAGATTGTAATTCGGGTTAAGACTACCGGCCAAATTCAGGACATCCGAGCGTTCATTCTTTTCCACCAGCAGACGGCTGATATCGATGCCGCTTCCATAAATGGGCAGCCCCAGCCGCAGGCCCAGATCCCAGCTATCGGTCAATCCCCGGCGAAAGAAAACCATCGGCAGCACGTTCTCGGTGCTGAACGTATAGCCCATATAGGTCTCGCCCTGTTTCAAGGGTATCGGACTGATCGTGGGATGCGTGGCGCAGGCGGATAAAGCCAGCGCAATTATTATCATATATTGAGGGCGGAACATCTGTGTGAGATTAGGGCAGGGGAAGGTCAAAAGTCAAGTGAGGCAATTACCTGGTTGACAGAATATTAATTTTGTTTAAAAAAGCGAAAATACCCCCCCTGGCAGCTTTACAGTGGCAGTAGCAGGAAAAAAGAGAAGAGAATTGAACCGCAAAGCCCGCCTTCGGACGGGCCTCTGGGACGCAAAGGTCGCAAAGAGAAAAGACAAAGAGGGAAGAAAGTGGCAGTTGGCAGTGGCAGTGGCAGTTGTGGTCCGTCGTCCGTTGTCCGTTGTCCATTGTAATTCAGTCCTTCGTCAAGCTCAAGGCAAGCATCCAGTGTGGTCCGTTGTCCGTTGTCCGTTGTCCATCGTAATCCAGTCCTTCGTCAAGCTCAGGGTAAGTATCCAGCCCCGCCGGACTCCCCGTGGCGGCTCTGCCCGTTGGGCATCGCCCAGAGGGGTACGCCCAGGGCTGGCGGGATTCCATCCAGCATCCAGTTCATTGGAGCTGGCAGGCCGGGCACAAGTAGGTACCGCGTTGAGCCACCCGGATTTTCACCAGCGGCGTGCCGCAGACGGGACAGGGCTGCCCCTCCCGCCGGAACACCCGCAGCTTTTCCCGAAACCGGCCGGTGCTGCCTTCGCCGTACTGGAAATTGATGATGGTCGTCCCGTCATGCAGGATGCTCTCGGTGAGGACGTTCCGGATGGCCCGGTGCAGGGTCCTGGACTGGGGAAAGGTCAGCCGGGAGGCGGGCGTCTCAGGGTGAATCCGGGCCAGGAACAGGGCCTCATCCGCGTAGATATTGCCCATGCCGGCGATGAAAGACTGGTCCAGCAACAGGGGCTTGATCCGGCGCCGGCGACCCTGCAGCAGGCGGTGAAAAAGCCGGGGCGTGAACCGGGACGACAGGGGTTCCGGTCCCAGCCGGGTCTCCAGCGGAGCCAGGTTCTCCAGGTAGCCCACCCGGCCGAACTTGCGCACGTCCGTAAACACGAGGCGGCGCCCGCCCGAAAGGTCGAACTCGGCTGTAAGATATGACAGTTCCGATGCTTCGGGATTACCGGAGGGCAGCACCAGCAGCCGGCCCGTCATGCGCAAGTGCAGGTGGACGCAGCCCCGGTCCAGGTCAAGCAGGATATACTTCCCCCGCCGCCGGACGGCTTTGATAATGTGACCCGTAACCTGCCGGGCGAAGTCCTCGGGCAGGGCCGGGGCCGTTACCTTGGGCCAGTAGGCAGTGAAGCTGACGATGGTGCGTCCCTCAAGGTGGGGGCGCAGATACCTCACGACCGTCTCGACCTCGGGGAGCTCGGGCATGGTGGAAGTTAATCAGGGAAAGCAGGGGCGTAGGAATGGCTGTGTGCCAACCGGGCGGAAATTAATTGCACTAGTAGTACCAGTTAATAGCATTTGGAGCGTCTCTCATAAAGATGATCACCCACATACACCTTTCGCTGGCTAGATTCATCCCCCAAGAATATGTACCCGCTCACCCATTTTACCCTGGCTCTACCGCGATGAAGCAGACTCCTTTTGCCTTCGCTGCCGGAGTGGTCCTGCTGGGCTCGCTCATGGCCTCATCGGCGGCCATCTGGATCCGCTTCCTGCCGGGGGTCTCCCC
>CAZQOY010000200.1:0-2835 GCA_964595095.1 uncultured bacterium
GTCATCGGCCTGACCGCCCTCTCGGCAGGCCTGGTGGGCCCACTGGCGGAGGTGATTCCTATCGCGACCATTTTCCTGGCCATCGGGCTGGGAGCCGCAGCGTGCGGGGTCATCGGCCTCAGCCACCGGGGCATGATGCGGCTGATGCCTGGCGCGAGGGGGGAGTGAATGATAAATGTTGATTGTTGAATGTCGAATGTCGATTGAAGAATTTATGGAGCTGCATGACGGGTGATTGCAGCTGGCAGCAGGTAGAATGAAAGGCTAAACTAAGGCGTGCGTCTGACAATTATCCAGAGCAATCCGCGGCTGGGGGCGGTGGAGACCAACCTGGCGGCGGTCCAATCGGCCATTAAGGAAGCTGCCTTTGATCTGCTGGTGCTGCCGGAACTCTTCGCCACCGGCTACTACTTTCACGACCGGGCACAGGTGCAGCAGCTGAGCGAGCCCGTTCCCGGCGGCCCCACCACCCGGTTTCTGATTGAGCTGGCCGCGGCCAAAGAGGCTTTCATCTGCGGCGGCCTCGTGGAACGGGACAGCGACTGTCTTTATAACTCCGCGGTGCTAGCGGGACCTGAGGGACTTATCGGCTGCTACCGCAAGCTGCACCTGTTCTATGAAGAAAAGCTCTGGTTCACCCCCGGTAACGGCTCCCTAGAAGTCTATGACTTGGGAATAGCCCGGGTGGGGGTGATGGTCTGCTATGACTGGCGCTTCCCCGAAGTGGCCCGGATCCTGGCGCTTAAGGGGGCTCAGGTCCTCCTGCATCCGGCCAACCTGGTGCAGCCCTACTGCCAGGACGCCATGATCACCCGCTGCCTGGAAAACCGAGTCTTCGCCATCACCGCCAACCGCATCGGCAGCGATACCAAGCCCGATGGCTGCAGCCTGACTTTCACCGGCCGCAGCCAGGTAGTGAGCCCTCTGGGAGAGGTCCTGTGCCGGGCAACAGAAGGTGAGGAGATAACCTTGACCGTCAATATCGCCCCCGGCGAGGCCGATGATAAGCTTGTTACCGAGCATAACCACCTTTTAAGCGACCGGCGGCCGGAATATTATGGCTTGGTGGCTGGTAAACAGCATCAGATGTTACCCACGAAGGAGAAAGTACTATGAACCCACTTACGGGAATCCGAAATCGTATTCGCAGCCTGCCGCCGTTTCCATCGTGGATGAGGCGGCCGGTTATCATTTTGAGAGTGGTCCTGGGAACCATATTTATCATATCGGGCATGATGAAGGTTCTCGACGCCCGGAGCTTCATGGATACCCTGCCACTGTATCACCTGCCCCCCTGGTTCATCCCGCTGGGTGCCCTGGTGCCGCCGGTGGAGGTAGCCATAGGGGTGGCCCTGATTGCAGGTACGGCGCTCCGTATAACCACCCTGGCCACCCTGGGGCTGCTGGCCGCCTTCTGCGTGATGCTGGTGGTGGGCATAGCCGGTGGCGAGCTGAACACCTGCGGCTGTTTCGGGCCGGCGTTAGAACAGAGCCCCCAATCAGCACTGCTGCGAAATCTCATACTTATGCTTCTCGCCGGAATCATCTGGTACTACCACCGCGGCTCCAAAATCATCTGGCGGTCCTGGCAGGTAGGGCTGGGAGCAGCCCTCCTGCTGGTCCTGGGCACGGTCACCGGCTATACCATCCACGCCCCCAGACTCGATCCCAGTCTGGCAAAAGTCGGGGAGTTCTTCCCCGACGAGGGTTTCGGAAGGCTGGCCCCGGAGCTGACCGGGCGGCAGCTGGTCTATGTCTTTACCGTAGACAGCCCCGAATGCTGGGATGCGGTTGCCAACGTGAAGGCCCTGGCCGCAGATACCACCTATGTCGTCTTCGGCCTCACTGACAGCGATCCCCACGAGATCGGATGGTTTGCCAATGAGTTCGACATCAACTTCAAGGTTTATTCATACAACCCGGAGCTTTTCGGCCAGGCCTTCCGCACCTGGCCGACCCTGTACTACCTGGAGGACGGCCTGATTATCGGCAAGATTGAGGACCACGTGCCCGTCCCCAGGACCCTGGAGGAAGTGCACATGGCTGACTGGCGGTAAGAGAGGGCGGATGTTATTTTTGGCCAAAAGGGTGATCGGCAGCTCCTGGGGGCATTTACCCTTGAAGCGCTTGGCCTGGTCCTCGACCCGTTGAAGCGGGAACTTAAGCCACTGCCAATGCTCCTCGCTGCTCTGACAAGCCGGTGAGTCAAAATACCAGTTACAAATTGGCACGAATGAAGATTTTGCCACGAATTAACACGAATTTTCACAAATCAGATAATACATTTTTCTCTTCTATTTTATTCGTGTTCATTCGTGATAATTCGTGGCTAATAAAGTAGTAGATAGGAAATCACCGATGTCTACTACCATCTACCAGGTCGACGCCTTCACCGCTGAGCCTTTCTCGGGCAATCCCGCCGGGGTATGTCTCATGCCGGTTCACGGTGATGAGGCCTGGATGCAGCAGGTCGCCAGGGAGATGAACCTGTCGGAGACGGCCTTTCTCAACCCTGAGATCGGCGGCTATCACCTGCGATGGTTTACTCCCGCCGTGGAGGTGGACCTGTGCGGCCACGCCACCCTGGCCAGTGCGCATATATTATGGGAGACCGGTGCCCTGCCACCCGACCAGGAGGCCAACTTCCACACCGCCAGCGGGCCGCTAGCGGCCAGGAAGGACGGTGATTGGATATACATGGATTTTCCCGCCCTGCCGCCTGAAGACATGACGTCGCCAAGAAGATTGGCAGAAGCGCTGGGCACTAAGCCGGCTCATGTCGGGCAGAACCGGCTCGATCTGTTGGTGGTCGTGGATGCAGCAAGCGACGTAAGG
>CAZQOY010000200.1:2845-4018 GCA_964595095.1 uncultured bacterium
GGGACTGCGCCCGGACTTCGCCCTACTACGCTCCGTGGATAAGCGGGGCGTCATCGTCACGGCTCCTTCGGACCAACCGGAATACGACTTCATCTCCCGCGCCTTCTTCCCCGCGCTCGGGATCGACGAGGATCCCGTCACCGGCTCGGCGCACTGCTGCCTGGGGCCTTACTGGGCAGAGCGCCTGGACAAGACCGAGCTGGTGGGCTACCAGGCCTCGGCTAGGGGTGGGGTGGTAAAGGTGCATGTGCAGGATGACCGGGTCCTCCTTGGCGGACAGGCGGTTACGGTGATGAAAATCGAACTACTCTAGGGCGGCCTTTCCTTCCCGGTTCCGCCACGCCCTGCCACCTGCTAGATACTGGATGGAATCCCGCCAGCCCCGCTTCCTGCGGGACCAGTCTCGCCAAGCGGCGGGGCGGCGGGGCTGGATACTGGATGCTTGCCCTGAGCCATGCCCTGAGCCATGCCCTGAGCTTGTCGAAGGGTTATCGAAGGGCTGGATGCCGGATTACGACCGACAACGGACTGCCAATTGCCACCCGGCTACACTTGCGTTACGCCGGGCAAGCTGCTACTGCCACTTCCTCAAATCACCCCTTCTCCCCCAGCACAATCTCCCCCGACAGGCCCCACATAGATAGTTTGGCTACATCCAGGACACGAAACCCGGCTTCCTCCACCGCTCGGGATGCGTAGATAGGCCGGCAGTCAATGTACTTGGGCCATCTCCGATGCGCCCACTCATACAGCCGCTCCATCACCCCCAGCGGCTCCCCCTTGGCCATAGCCACTACGCCCAGCCGCCCACCACCGCGCAGCACCCGCCCGCACTGACACAGGACTACCGGAATCTCCGGCGTGTCGAACAGCTCTAGGGTGAAGCTCATGAAGACTGCATCGAAGAAATCATCTTCGTATGGTAGCTCGGCAGCGTCGCCGCAGGCCAGCGTCACCCGGTCGATCAGCCCGGCCTCCTCCAGCCTTACCCGGGCTACACCACGCATCCCTTTGGATATGTCTACACCATAGACCCGGCCCGAATCGCCCACCGCCCGGGCCAGCGCCAGCAAGGCGTGGCCGGTGCCGAACCCGACCTCCAGGACGGTCTCGCCCGGCCTAACGCCGAGCTTTTCCAGGCCCGCTTCCCGGTGTTTCCGCTCAGAGCGGCCC
>CAZQOY010000201.1:0-3995 GCA_964595095.1 uncultured bacterium
GACGGTCTGAGACTCCGCCAATCCGCTGTTTTGATGCCGCCTGCCGGGTCCCTGCACGCGCCCGGCAGCGCTCCACCAGGTGCTCCGACAGGGAAGCAATGACGGCGCAAAATTGAACAAAATCTATACAGAATTTAATTTTTTGGGGGTATTCCCCGACGGGAGCACTGTTGGGGTGGTGTACAGTTTTCCGGCGGGCATAATGGGCGACGGTGCAGAATGTCCAGGAGAAAACCCTTCGGGGCGATATGGCGGGGGCATCATCATAGCGCCGGAATATAAGCCAGCGGCTGGGGGTTGTCGTTCGCTCTATGCGCCCAGTGCGCGAGAAGAGCTGGCTGACGAGGAATCTTATCTGGCTAACTGATGAGAGCTGTGAGTAGTGGCTTGTGTGCTGGACCTGGATGTTTTTTTAACAGCTACTATGCGGATTATCCCAGCCAATAGTCGTATATTTAGATGTTAGCCAAAACCTGTTGAAATGAGATCGTTGGAGGTCATGAAAAATGAAAGAGCAGCTGACCGACGAATTGCTGGAGTTTGAGGCCGATCATGTATGGATCAACGAAAATCTGGAAGCACTTCTGGAACGATATACAGACCAGTGGATCGGGGTCAAGGATTGTCAAGTATTAACCAGCGACCCGGAACTGGAAGGTCTATTGTCCAAGCTGTCCGACCCGGCACATACCTGTGTTGATTTTATCACCCGCGAGCCCATCGAGATGGTGCTGTGATTGTGCGGGGCAGCTTTATCGGAGACGTGACCTGCTCAGCCGGTTTCCCTTTACTTGTGACTATCAGGAAGGGAACGTACAGCTGGGGCACTGACGAAAGAGGCCGTCGTCATCGCCACGCCTATTGACCTGCGGCGGGTGATCAATATCAGCAAGCCTTCCACGCGGGTGACGTACCGGCTGGAGGAGGTGGGCGCGCCCACGCTGGTGGACACTCTGAAGCCCTTTGCCTGATACAGCCCCGATGGGAGCTGCACCAGGATGTAAGTTTGTGTTACAAATCAATAAAGGAGTTGAGATAATGATTGCAGCAACCCCTAAGGTCCGATCAATGCTCCTGATCGGGGCCTTTTTCGCCCTGACGAACCTGGCAGGACCAACTGTCCTCCGGGGTCAGGAGAATGATAGCACTAAGAATTACATCCGTGACAGCTACACCAAGCAGGAGTACCAGGTACCGATGCGCGACGGTGCGCGGTTATTCACAACAGTTTATATGCCGAAGGACACCACTCAGCCCTACCCGATCATGATGCTAAGAACTCCCTACAGCGTACGTCCCTATGGCGCGGATCAGTACCCCGGAAGCCTCGGGCCGAGCGAGCAACTCGCACAGGAGGGCTATATCTTCGTTTATCAGGACGTGCGCGGCCGCTTCATGTCCGAAGGTAAGTTTGTCAACATGACGCCCCACATGCCGGAAAAGCAGTCCAGCCGGGACATCGACGAAAGCTCGGACACCTATGACACTATCGCATGGCTGCTTGAGAATATTCCCAACCATAACGGCAAGGTGGGACAGTGGGGCATCTCCTATCCTGGTTTCTATGCCGCAGCAGGCATGATTGACGCCCACCCAGCCCTGATGGCGGTATCCCCCCAGGCCCCTATCGGGGATTGGTGGTACGACGACTTTCACCATCATGGTGCCTTTTTTCTATCCCATACTTTCAATTTCTTTTCGAGATTCGGCCTCCCTCGGGACAGTCTCACTACTGAAGGGCCGCCCCGCTTTAAACATGGCACCCCGGACGGCTACCAATGGTTCCTCGATGTGGGACCCTTGGGAAATCTCGATGATCTGTACCTGAAAGGACAGGTAGCTTTCTGGACCGAAGCCATGAATCATCCCAATTACGACGCCTTCTGGCAAGCCCGCAACATCGTTCCACACATGAAAAACGTGTCACCAGCCGTTATGACCGTAGGTGGCTGGTTTGATGCCGAGGACCTGTACGGACCGCTGAAGATTTACCGGTCCATTGAAGCGCAGAACCCGAATATTTTTAATATTCTGGTCATGGGGCCGTGGCGTCACGGTGGTTGGGCCCGTACCGATGGGGAGGAACTGGGCAACATCCAGTTCGGTTCCAGCACTGCGCTCTTTTACCGGGAAAACATTGAGCTGCCATTTTTCAATTATTACCTGAAGGACGAAGGGGAGCTGCAGCTGCCGGAAGCCTACGTGTTCGTGACCGGGGTCAATCAGTGGCGGACCTTCGAGGATTGGCCGCCCCGGAATCTGGAATCTGAAAGCCTTTACTTCCGCGCGGAGGGAAAGCTATCCTTCAATGCCCCGCTCAATTTGAGGGAGGTCTGGGATGAGTACGTCAGCGATCCCGACAAGCCGGCCCCTTATACGCAGGACATCACCACCGGGATGACGCGCGAGTACATGACCGACGATCAGCGCTTCGCGGCGCGACGGCCGGACGTTCTGGTTTACCAGACTGACGTCCTGAAGGAAGACATCATCATGGCCGGCCCGCTGCTGGCGGACCTGTGGGTCTCAACCTCGGGAACAGCTTCCGACTGGATCGTGAAACTCATCGACGTGTTCCCCGACACTACCGGGGACCACGAGGACTTGCCGCGCAGCATGCACATGGGCGGTTACCAGATGATGGTCCGCAGCGAGGTAATCCGCGGCCGGTTCCGCAACAGCTACGAACATCCCGAGCCCTTTGTCCCTGACCAGCCGACGAAGGTCACATTCGAGCTCCAGGACGTGCTCCACAACTTCCAGGCCGGACACCGGATAATGGTCCAGGTCCAGAGCACGTGGTTTCCTCTGGTAGATCGTAACCCCCAGAAGTACGTGGACAATATCTTCAAGGCGAAGGAAAAGGACTTCATGGAGGCAACTCAGCGGGTTTACCGTTCCCGCAAACATCCGTCTTGCCTGCGGGTGAGTTTCCTGCCGGCCGGGGAACATTAGCCTCCCAGAGTCTTGAAGTCAGGCGTGGACTTATTCTATAAGTTTAATGAATTCCGCAAAATGAGTAATATGATCGTGCGGCCCGGGGCTGGCCGACAAGGAATCTCATCCGGCCAGAAGCTAGTGAGGGTAGTGGTGGCTGGATGGTAAAAGAACGTTGACAATCGAAATCCGGTGATGTAATATCAGCCTGAAAAGTGGTACCGCATGTGGAACCATAGATGTCTCGACAAGTACGGAGAAGCGAAACGGTATCAGGTGGATGACCTGTTAGACATTATCGAGAAATATGATCTAATCAGGTAGGGAAGTATTATGACGGACTCAATTAAATATTCCATTCAGATCCAATGGAGCGATGAAGATGAGTGTTTCATCGCGGCTTCCGAAGAGCTCCTTCACGTGTCGGCATTTGGCGATACTTATGATGAGGCGCTCAGGGAATTCAGGGATGCCATGAGCGTCCATCTGGAAGTCCTGGGCGAGGAGAACCAACCTGAGCCTCTTATCCTGGAATCCTACTCGGGCCAGTTCAGGGTGCGCCTGCCAAAGTCGCTTCACCGGCGATTGGTAATGATGGCACGGCGGGAAAGTGTTTCACTGAATACGTTAGTGATTAAGTTACTCAGT
This sequence comes from uncultured bacterium, assembly GCA_964595095.1. Classification (GTDB taxonomy): domain Bacteria; phylum Fidelibacterota; class Marinisomatia; order SCGC-AAA003-L08; family TS1B11. Next base: position 3,586 of record CAZQOY010000201.1, read on the forward strand.
GAGTCTACGGCGGTTGTCGAGATGTCCGATGGTCTTGTGCGGGGGAGAAAAGCGAGTGTTTACTCAGGCTCTACCAGGGTTGAGGCCGTTTCGGAGCCAAAGCCGTCAAAATCATCTACGCCATTGGTCAAGGGGGAGAATTAGGCAGCCTGCTCTGAGTCTTGCCGTGAGCTCCGCCGAACGGCCGGGATGAAGGGACAACTCGAAACTCGGAACTACCTCCCCATCATCCCTATAAACCCCTCGAACAGGTAGCGGGCATCGTGGGGGCCGGGGCTGGCCTCGGGGTGGTACGATGAACTCACCCCGGACACTGCGTGTCTCCCCCTCTCCCACGGATAGAGGGGGGAAAGAGAATCTCCCCGGGTCATGAAAAAAAGCCCCGAATCAAGTCGGGGCTATCATTTTAT
>CAZQOY010000202.1:0-3988 GCA_964595095.1 uncultured bacterium
ATATATACATACTAAGCGGAGGATGCAGTAAAAATTACTTCAGCTCCACCAGCGTTACCCCGGTCCCCCCGGCGTCGAAGTCGGCGAAGCGGAAGGATTTCACCTGGGGGTGTCCCTCCAGGAACTCCCGCACCCGTTTCTGCAGCGCGCCGGTCCCTTTGCCGTGGATGATCTCCAGTTCTAACAGTCCTGCCAGTACTGCCCGGTTCAGGAAGCGGTCCACCTCCGCCACGGCTTCGTCTCCCCGCTGACCGCGCAGGTCCAGGCGGTAGCTCGCCTGCCCGGTCATAGCTACTTTTACAACGGCTGCCACGGCAGAAGCAGAATCGGCTTTCTCCTGTGGTGGCTCCCTGCCCGGTGCCAGCTGATCTATGGGCAGGGTCAGGCGCAGGCCCTCCACGTTTACCGTCACACGCTTGCGACCCGGATACCGTTTCTCCACCTGCGCCGGCCGGCCCTGATCCTTGATGATCACCCACCCTCCCGGCTGGATGTCCTCCATGGCCAGCGCCGCCGGTTCCTCAGCTGCCAGCTCGGCCCGCTCGTGGGCTACCCGACGGCGCTCCCGGGCGACGGCCCGCTTGGCGCCGCGAATGTCCGCCTTTGTCAGGTCCTCCCCCTTGCTGCGCACTTCGGCGATGGCGGCCTCCAGGCGGCGGTTCATCTCCGATACCAGCTGCTCCGCATCACGCAGGGCGTCCTTGTGGGCGCGGCGGTGGGTGGCGTTGATCTCGGACTCCTTCTCAGACAGCTGCCGCTCACGCCGTTCCACGTCCTGCAACTGGCGCTCCAGCTCCGCTCTCAGGCGCTGCACGCCGGCCCGGTCATTTTCCAGGGAGACCAGCAGATCCTCCAGGTTGACCGCGGCATCGGGCATAAGGGCCTGGGCGCGCTGGAGCAGCCGCTCGTCCAGTCCCATGCGCCGGGCGATCTCCAGGGCGAAGCTGGCTCCCGGGCGTCCTATTTCCAGCCGGTAGGTGGGGCGCAGCTCCTTAGCATCGAAGGCCATGCCGGCATTCATAATACCCGCTTCGTCCTGGGCCCAGAGCTTGAGGCGGTTGAGATGGGTAGTGGCCAGGCAGAAACCTCCCCGCTCGCGGATCGCCTCCAGGAAAGTCTGACCCAGGGCGGCCCCGGCCTCGGGCTCGGTGCCCGTACCCAGTTCGTCCAGGAGCACCAGGGCGGCCTGATCGCACCGGGATAGGATAGCCTGTAGGTTTGTCAGGTGGGCGGAGAAGGTGGAGAGGTCCTCCTCCAGGGACTGCCGATCCCCCAGGTCGGTATAAAGGGCCTGGAAGATTGGCAGCGTGGCCTGTCTGGCGGGAATAAACAGGCCGCTCTGGGCCAGCATGACCGCCAGGCCCACCGTGAGCAGGACTACCGTTTTGCCCCCGGCGTTGGGACCGGAGATGAGCAGGATGCGCTTCCGTATGGATCCCTTTGGGACCGGCTCCCCCAAGTGGATATCCAGGGGTACCACTTCCCGGCGCTCCGTCTGGACGCCGGATAGGTCCGTCTGACCGCTCGTCCTGAGCTCGTCCTGAGCCGAGCCGAAGGGCCGGGTCGAAGGACCGGACAGGTCGAGCAGTACGGGATTTCGGGCACCCGCCAGCTCTATGGGTCCTTCCGACGTTAAGCGTGGTTGGATGGCTTCATGGCTCATCGCCCAGCGGGCCTGGGCCAGGTGAGCATCCAGGCGGTAGAGTATCTCCACGCTCTGCATCAGGTCGTCGGTATGGGGGCGCAGGGCATCGGTCAGGGTGGCCAGGAGGCGGAGTTCCTCGGCCTTTTCATCGTCCCGGAGGACGGCCAGCTCGTTGTTCATGTCAAAGACTTCCAGCGGCTCCACAAAGGCGGTGGCCCCGGAGCTGGAATGGCCGTGGATCAGCCCCCGGAATTTGCGCTTATGGCTTGCCTTAAGGGCGATTACCAGCCGCCCCTCCCGCCAGGCGATGGGTTCGTCCTGGGCCCAGCCGGACCTCAGGGCCTGGGCATGCAGCTCGTCCAGCCGCCGCCGCACTTGTTCCTCTAACTTGCGAATTACCCCACGCAATCGCCGCAGCTCCCTGCTGGCGGTGGACTTAATGGACAGGTCTTCGTCCACCACCCGGTCGATCTCCTTTACTCCCTGCGGCCAGGGATCGAGGTGCTTAGTTGCTTCCCGCCAGAAGGTGAGGTCACTCTGCTCCTGGAAGAAGCTTTGCAGGGGGCTCAACAGCAGCATAACCTGGCGCAGCTGGTGGAAGTCTTCCGGGGTCAGGACGCTGGCGCCCCTCAGCAGCCGCTTCAGGGCCGGGCGGACATCCGGGAAAGCGCTCAGGAGAGGTGGCGAATCCTTCTCCAGCAGAGTGTGAAGCTCAGCGGTGGCTGTAAAGCGCAGGTTCAGCTGCTGCGGATCGGTGGTGGGCCACAGGGCTTTAACCAGCTCCTGTGCAACGGTGGTGAGGCACAGCCCGCCGATGCCTTCCAGGACCTGGTTGAAGTGAAGCAGGTCACCAAGGCTATTATCCCAGGTGGGCACTGACGGGGTGGGGGACATTGTCGAATGATGATTGTTGATTGAAGAATGTCGATTGGTGACTGGTTGACGGCAGCTCAACGAGGGACGATGATGTCAGCGATCCTTCAGCAAAGGGCGCAGGATATCATCCGTCTCGACCTCCTTCATCCGGTCGTGGACATCCTCAATCATCCGGTCAAGAGACAGGACCTTGAACAGACCGTCTTTCACGATCACCACGTTCCGGTAGATGACGGACTGCCTTTCCAGTTTAAGAACAAACGTCCTGGTTTCGTCAAAGCTCTCCATAACGTAGATAAGCACCCCCAGGACCACGATACTCTTGAGCAGGCCGAAAAGGGTGCCGCCGAGCTTGTCCAGCCACTCCAGCAGGCCCAGCTCCACCAGGGCACTCACGAAGCGGATGATGAGCATCATGGCGATGAGGGTAACCAGGAAAATACCTACGAAGGCCGCCGCCGACCGGGCCAGCTCATTTTCAAGACCGATATGCTCCGCCAGGAGTGGCGAGAACTGGTAGGCCAGTATAACGGCCACCACCAGGCCTACCAGGCGGCCCACCTCATCAATGAATCCTCGCTGGAAGCCACGGAAGCCGAAATAGGCAATAAATAGCAGGACTCCGATACCGATGGGATTCATCTTGGATCAGTCCCCAGGAAGCTGGACAGCCTGATTTCGTCTGAGTGGCATAGTGGATACATCCCTGATCTCATAAGGTTGTGAATCAAATTATGACGGCAGGCCGGGCAAGGCAAGGCTTTCCCTTTCCCCCAGCGGGCGTTAAATTACCCGGCCTTTTTCCGGGGCGGTTAGCTCAGCCGGTTAGAGCGCTGCGTTCACATCGCAGAGGTCATCCGTTCGAATCGGATACCGCCCACATGACGCCGTGGTTGACCAATTGATGTTATCGTTGGGGGTGTATAAGTCTCACCCTATGTCGTTTCATTGCACCCGATTATACGCACCGTCCGGTGCATTTTTTATTCACCGAAACAGGAAAGAGTCATGAAGGAGAACCTGGCCCGGCTGATCAAGCTGCAAGCCATCGACTCCCAGCTGATGGAGATCGAGGAGCTGAAGGGTGACCTGCCGGCCCAAGTGGAACACCTCGCCCGGCAGCTGGAAATCCTGGTGCAAAGCATTGCTGAGAAACAAGCCCGGCTGAAACATATCTATCAAGAAAGCCGTCAGTTGCAGGTTACCATTGAAGAGGCCCGCGGGCATCTGAAAAAATACAAGGAACAGATCCTGTTGGTATCCACTAACCGGGCCTATGATGCTCTCACAGCGGAGATTGACGGCTCCAAAAAAACGCTGGACGAAAGCGAGTTCCATCAGCTCGAATTAAACGAAGAGAACCAGCAGCTGGTCGATAAGATAAAAGCGGATGAACTGCAAGTCGCAGAGAAACGCGCCGAGCTGACCAACCAGCAGGAATCGCTCCAGGCCACCATCGCCGCCACT
>CAZQOY010000203.1:0-3961 GCA_964595095.1 uncultured bacterium
GTCATCAGGATGGTGGAGAGGAGGGGGTACCGCCCGCCGGGGATGTAGGCCCCCGCCCGCTGGATCGGCCGCCAGCGCCAGGATGCCTCTATGCCGTCTTTCCGGGTAATAGTAAAGCCGGTCGGCAGCTGCCGCTCATGGAAAGCGCGGATATTGTCGGCGGCGGCGAGGATGGTCGCCTTCAGCTGGTCTGAAAGAGAGGCTTCTCCTGACTCCAGTGCCTGGGCGGGTACCATCAGATCGTCAATCCTGACGCCGTCGAACTTCTCCGTCAGCCGGCGCAGGGCCCGGTCGCCCTGCTGCTTTACCCGGGCCAGGATATCCGTTACCGAGGCGCGGCCATCGTCCAGGACTTGCCGGCGGCGCTCCAGCCGCTCATTCAGCTGCGACTCGCTGGTGATGATGGGTAATATGCTCATCTACGGGATCACCTTATTAAGCGGGTACTCGATGATGTCGGTGGCGCCGGCCTGGATGAGGTTGGGGATGATCTCCCGCACCGTCTGCTCTTCCACTATCACCTCCACCGCCGCCCCGGTGCCGCTATAGAGCTGGCTCACCGTCGGAGTCTTCATCGCCGGCAGCATGGCCATGACCTGGTCAAGTTTCTCACTGGAGACGTTCATTTTAAGCCCCACGTGGCCGGTTGCCATGATGCCGCTTTGCAGAAGAAGGGCCAGGTTGTCAATTTTCTGCCGCTTCCACGAGTCCTGGTAGGCCTTATGGTTGGCGATAAAGCGGGTAGTGGATTTCAATACAGTGTCCACAATACGGAGCTTGTTTGCCCGCAGGGAGGAGCCGGTCTCGGTTACCTCGACGATAGCGTCCGAGAGCAGCCGGGGCTTGGCTTCCGTGGCTCCCCAGGAAAATTCCACCTCGGCATTCACCCCGTGCCTGGCCAGGTACTGCCGGGTGATGTTTACCACTTCGGTGCTGATGTGCCGGCCCTCCAGGTCCGTCACCGACTGCACCGGCGATTCCTCGGGCACCGCCAGCACCCACCGCACCGGCCGCAGGGAAGCCTTGGCGTACACCAGTTCGCATACCTCTTCGACATCGGCGCCGTTCTCCAGGATCCAATCCTTGCCGGTAATGCCGGCGTCAAAGATACCCTGCTCCACATACCGGGCTATCTCCTGGGCGCGGATGAGCAGGGCGTCCAGCTCGGTGTCGTCGCAGTAAGGGGTATAGGTACGGCTGGAGACGATGAAGTTCCACCCGGCCTTTTTAAAAATGGCCAGGGTGCTTTCCTGCAGCGAGCCTTTGGGCAGTCCCAACTTCAGAATATTCGCCATTGTGATAATGTCCTCCTGCTATAATAAAGACCCTCGGGGTCTCCGAGGGTCTTCAGTAAAACTTTTGTACGCTGCGATTTAATTACAGCACGAACCCCTCGAATCCCTACTTGGAACCGAGTCCATAATGATGGTGATGATGGACGTGCTGCAAATTCATACCGTGGCAACTTAATTGAAAGTATACGTAATGCACAACTAAAAAACCCGACCGTACCTTGAATATTGTTCTAAAGAATTTTACCCACTAATCCGTCAATCAATGCGGCTATCGGGGGGGCAATCCAACGAATTGAGAGATCATCGATAAGTGGCCGTGGCGGTTTTTTTGCTTATGCGAACCTTTCCTGTTAAAACATGTCAAGGAGGAAAGAATCGCACCTCTAGCCATAAAAACTGGGGAATTATTGTTATCTCCTATTTCTCTTGACATTGGCGGGTAAAACTAATATGTTTGTGGGTAAAAGTGGGTAGATATCCCTGAAACTGCGCCCCTTACTGAATGGCGCTCAGTTATATGGCGGAATCTGAATACTCATTCTAATGAGCAGGCGAGCGAATTGAATTCAACCGACAATTCATTTACCGGCAGCTACAGCTACACCCTTGATGCCAAAGGCCGGGTCAACATTCCGTCTAAAATGCGGAAGGCCCTGAATCCGGCCAACGACCGCACGTTTGTGGCTACCAGGGGGGCTGATCCCTGTGTCGTTCTCTATCCGGTGGAGGTCTGGAACCAGATTGTGGAAAAACTGATCGGAATGAACAAAAGGCGCGCACTCCACCGTCACTATACTCGGAACTTTGTCCGCCACGCGGAAGCTTTGCAGTACGACCAGCAGGGCCGGATTGCGCTGCCCGCTGAGCTGATTGATTACGCCGGCATAGGGAAGGGCGCCGAGATTGTGGGCATGCTCGATCATATCGAAATCTGGGACCCGGAGCGGCTCAATGAATCCGATAGCCAGTTCGCCGGCCAGCAGGATGAAATGGATGCCATATCTGATGAAATATTTTCCTGACCCTCATGAACGGCCTTATCCAGGAAATCACTCATATCCCCGTAATGGTGGACGAGGTCCTGAACTGGCTGGTTACCACTCCCGACGGATGGTATGTGGATGGTACCGTTGGGACTGGTGGGCATACGGCCGCTATTCTTTCCCGGCTCTCGCCGGAAGGGAGGGTGTTGGGTGTTGACCTTGACGCCGAATCCCTGGCCGTTGCCCGGGATCACCTGGCCGCTGATTTATCACGAGTGGTCCTGCACCAGGGCTCCTATGCACAGGTGGCCTCATTTCTGCAGGAGCTGGCGGTAAGGGAGTGTCAGGGCGTGCTGCTTGATCTGGGATTGTCCAGCTTCAGCCTGGAGGCCAGCGGTCGGGGGTTCAGTTTCCAGTCGGACGAGCCGTTGGACATGCGTTTCGATCCCACTCACGGGAGGCCTCTGTACCAGGTGCTGCTGCACCTGACGCCTGAGACTCTGGCCGACATCCTGGCCCGATATGGGGAGGAACGCCAGTTCCGCGCCATTGCCGTAGCCATTCATAATGAGGCCGCAGCCGGCCGTCTAACCACCTCCGGCGCGCTGGCGGAAACCGTGCGGACTGTTGCCAAAGGCCCCCTGGCCGGCAGATCTCTGGCCAGGGTCTTCCAGGCTTTGCGGATTTTTATTAATGATGAACTGAACATCCTCCAGACCGCCCTGGAACTCCTCAGCAGCATGCTGGAATCGGGCCGCCGGGTGGTCATTATCTCCTACCATTCCCTCGAAGACCGGCTGGTGAAACGGTTCTTTGCCCGGGAATCGAAGGACTGTCTCTGTCCGGCCCACCTTCCCCAATGTATCTGCGGCCATACGGCTTCCTTTAAGATACTCACTCGTAAGCCTGTTACCCCGTCTTCGGAGGAACTGGCCTTCAATTCCCGGTGCAGGTCGGCTAAATTGCGCGCAGCGGAGCGGCTGTAATGGGTGGTGTGCGCCGCAGCGTGCGTTCTCCTGCTCGTTCTCGGAGTAGTCGCAGCAACGGCCCTTCTCCCATCACTTTCTTTTTCTGGACCTTCTTCCTGGTAAGCGCCGCCATCTCCTACCTGTGGATTTATAATCAGACAGACGTGGCTGCGGCAGAACTGACAGGAAAAAAGGAACAGGTCCTGGAAATCGAAAATACCAACCGCGAGCTGCAGGCGACTGTCGACCAGCTCTCCCAGATCGACCGGATCACCGGCATTGCCCGTTCCCGGCTGGAAATGGTAATTCCCCCCGCCGAATCGCTTATTGTATATCTCTCGGAGCCAAACCCGTGACACGGCTGTACTTCCAGTATCGGCCACGGGTTATCCTGGTAAACGCCCTGGTAACCGGCCTGATGCTGGCGGTGGTAGGTAAGCTGTTTTACATCCAGATATTAAATCACGACGTTTACAGCAGCCGGGCACAACGCCAGAGCACCAACGTGGAGGTCCTGCCTGCCGTCCGGGGAAATATCGAAGACCGGAATGGTGAGGTGCTCACCTCCAACATCATGCACTACTCTTTCGCCGCCGATCCCCAGGTAATTGAACACACCGATACTCTGGTGAACTTGTTTGCCCGTATCTTCCACCGTCCAGCGGCTTATTACCGGAAACAGCTGGCCACTGATCGGTCGTTTGTCTGGCTGGAA
>CAZQOY010000204.1:0-234 GCA_964595095.1 uncultured bacterium
CCTGCCAGGACCAACGTGGCCTCCCCCTCCACAGCGCTAATAGCTTCTGCGTTAGTGTATTTAGCATGGTCGCGCGCAGCGATGTCAACGCCGTCTACCAGGCCGTCCTTGAGGAGAACCGAGTCAATAGTGACACCAGCCGCCCCAGTGGACTCCGCTATCACGTCCGTCTTAGGGCCTTGCGACCCGAAGTCCCAAAGCACCGCTATGGTCTCGGCGGCCGACTTATCGACG
>CAZQOY010000204.1:244-3900 GCA_964595095.1 uncultured bacterium
TGCATCTTGTGGTGTCATGCTTCCTCCTATGCTATCGTTCCTGCTGGTATATAGCGGGTTAGACTCCCGGGCAACGTCACCTTGATGAAGTGGGTGGTCGTCAGGGTCTTCGCCACTGCCGCCTCTATCGCATTACCTGTGCCAATAGTACTGACAAACTCGATCATCTCTTCGCTCAGGTCGGCCTGGTCGAGCAGCAGGACAGGAATTGCAGCTGTTGTTGACGCTTGGTCTGCAGTGAGCGCACCCATCGTGACGGCGTTACCTTGGAAGTCTGCCGCGCCCGCTTTGCTGATGACTAATCGCTGCGTGTTGTTTGTGGCGAAGATGAGCGGAAAGTCTGAAAAGGTCCCAATCGCCATGCCATTATTTTTCGGATTTCCTACCACAGCAACAGCTCCAGTCATAGACAACCCAAGTAGGGTTTCGCTGTAAGTTGTGCCATGAGCGCGGAGGTCCAGAAAGACATCCGGACCGTGACTAGCCTGAGCTGTAACGATCGCCCGTCCAGTGGTGTCTGTAGACTCTGACATTGTACGGACCAGCCCTGTTGATAAAACATGTAGTTTGTGTGTTGGACTACCTGTACCAATACCAACATTGCCGTCACTACCCTGTACAAACAAAGCGTTGGCAATTCCAACTCCCTCTACCCGAAAGTTTACGTTTGCTCCAGATTCGTTGAACACAGCGGCGACATCAACAACCAGCGTCGAGGCAATTGTAACTGCACCTGTAAGGTCAAGGGTGGCCTCGCCCTCCACAGCCGCAATGGCGTCGGCGTCAAGGTACGCCAGGTCGATCTCGGCACCAGAGGAGTCACGCTGCGTGAGGTGGTTAGCGTTGTCGGTATCAGCGAAGATTCGGATGAAGGTTGAGGGTGGGTTAGCCGGTGAGTCGACAAGCTTGAAGTCAAGGAACTCGCTGACGGGATCTACACCGCCCTGCAGAAAATTATCAATGAAGTTCTGGTAACGGATGGCCTGGACACGCCGCTCAGCAAACTCCAGCCTGGAGTCCATATTTGTTAGATCAAACTGGATATTCTTTAGGGTCTGCTCTACTTCCCTTTCAGTGGCCATGTCAGTTTACACCGCTTCTTCATCTGGGCCCCAAAGCTCAATTCTCTTGATGCTTGGTGCCACCCTGGCGGCTGTCGACGTGCCCACGAAGTTGATGTGCAGCACCATTCGGTAGATGTCCCGGCGCATGATCGGTCGCTCCTGCCTGCCCGCGCTGATGAATGGCTTGCCGATCTTGATGTCGTTGCCGGTGCCGTTGTAGACGGCTGAGATCTGCCACTCGTCGTCGCTGGCCATGTCCTCGCAGTAGACAACGATGCGCTTAAGTTCCACTGGCTCGTCGAAGTAGAGCTCTGACATCCATGCGTCGCCCGCGACCACGACCTTGTGCGTGCTCGTCCTGGTGCGCAGTGGTTGTCCACGGGCACCGAGGACCACATGGGCAAGCCGCGAGGAGTTCTCGGAAGCGGTTCCACCGCCCACGAACGTGAACCACAACGAGGGGTGCTCCTCACCCGAAGCCTCGGGAAAGCCTAGCGCCGTAGCGTGGATGCCGTGCACGGCGTCGTCCTGGTTGCCATTCAGTGTGAGACCTCCGAGAACCTGCCACGAGATATTGCTGGGGAATGCGCCTGGCGCGTAACCCGACATGAGCAACGCCGACGTGCTGCTCTTGTCCGGCTGGTAGATGGTGTAGAGATAGTCACCCGCCACCGTCACGCCGTGGTATCTACCGATTCCTAGCTCGGTGACGCCCTCAGCCGGGATGCCCTGTGCTGATTCCTTAGACTCGAAGCCGATCGGGGTGAACGGCTCGCCTGGGGTGTAGTACAGCAAGCCCATCGGGTGAGGGATGACTGCGCCGCCCTTCCACAGTGCGGTCGGCTGATTGTTAAAGCTCGACTTCCAGTTACCGTAGTCCGAGAACACCTGGCCCGAGATCTCCACGCCGTTCTTGTTGCCGAACGAGTACAGACCACTCTTCTTGGTGACGAACATGAGGTCGCCAATGGAGAACATGTCCGACGCCGCTTCACGGTTATCGCCGCAGTCGAAGTAGCCGGCCCAATTGGCGTTTGTGTTGATGTCCTGGTCTGGCGGCAGAATTCTCACACCCTTGCTGGCGCCTGTCGTCGCTTCCGTTGCCTGGTGGTTAAGCATAGCTAGATGCGTGCCACCGGTACCTGCGTCGCCCGAGGCCCACGTATCGTTCGCACTGACGCTGAAGGCGGTTACCTTGTGGGTGACGCTCGTGTCAGGGATGTACCAGGCATCCTGGTACCTAATAGGCCTGCCAAAGGGTATTGTGCTGTTGCGCTCAGCCGTGTCGGTGGTGATGGCGGTGCCGAAGTTCGAGTTCTGCATGCTGATCTTAACGATCTCGCCGGCGTTGGCCCCGACCCTGTTCATGATAGCGTACAGCACGGACGTGGTTGAGCTAATGTTCTCGTCAAAGAAGTAGGTCGCAACCAAGTCAGTTGCAGTCGACTGGCCGCTGTGGGTGTTGTCGTTCATGAACTGCGCAGCGCGCAACTCATTAGAGCCGCCGAGGATGCCGGATGCGTTATACATGCCCGGCGTTCTGCCGTCATCTCTCAGGTAGCCGATTCCCGAGCTCCAGTTGTTCCAGAGTTTCAGTATGCGTTCGCCTTTTCTTGCTCGTCTAGGCATGGCTTACCTGCTCCTAGTTCCGTGTACGCGCCCCTTGGGTGTCCAGAAGTGCCGCATTCTCGGGCCGAGCAGCCGCCTGACGTTCTCTGCCTTGGACATCTTGACCTGCGCTGCCTGGAACTTGTCGTCCACGATGTCCTCCTGCGCCCATGCGTCCAACAGATCGGCGTAGGTTAGGGCAACGACGATGTCTTCCGGCGCGTTGGTGGTGTCGGTCTCGGACGACAGCACGTCGTAGTCGATGTTGCCACCGACCATGATGGGCTTGTTGATGGTGCCCTTCTTCAACATAATCCGGAACGGAATCACGGCCGTCTCGTCGCGGATGATTTCCGCCGGGCTCCACACCTGGGCCGGCTTACCGAAGGGCTCGAACGAGAGGTCCTCGCCGGTGTTGGTGAGGCCCGGGCCGTGCGGGTAGTAGAAGACCTTGTCGAAGTCCTCGCCCCACTCGAGCGCACTCGGATAGTCGTAGACCTGGCGGTTGGAGAAGAGCAGCTGTACGCTACCCCAGTAGGTCACGTCGGACGCAGCTACTGACTCCAACCATATCTGGATGTCCTCGGAGTCGGCTGGCACGACGGCGGTGAACTCGAAGTGCACGAAGCCACTGGCGAGTGACTCGGCCGTCTCGATTTCGGCGCTAGAGTTGGTTATGTCGATTAGCGAGATCTTGGCCTTGTCGCCAGGAGTGATATACACGTCAGCCGAGACGAACACGTTGCGGTTCTCGGACACGTCAATCGTCTCCGACTTCGCGAACCCCACGGTGGTCGAGCCATCGTTGGTGATGCTCAGCGCGCGCCTGCCGTGCAGCACACGGCCTGACGTGGTGCTCTTGGCGAGCGTCGGCGTGCCGCCAGTGCCGGACGCGGTCCAGTTGCCGGTGCCGGAGGCCTCCATGTCGCCGTCGGTGATGAGTGTGAGGCCCAGGTAGATCGGGCGCCGGAGGTTTTCGAGGAT
>CAZQOY010000205.1:0-3844 GCA_964595095.1 uncultured bacterium
CGGTGGGCAGCAAGCACCGCCGGATGGTGGGCAACGGGTTCATGCTCCTGGGCGACGCCGCCGGCCTCATCGATCCCTTCACCGGCGAGGGCATCGGCAACGCCCTGTACTCGGCCAGGTTCGCGGTGGAGACGGCCCGGGAAGCCATTGAGGCGGGGGACGTAAGCGAGGCCTTCCTGGAGCGCTACGACCGGCGTCTGTGGGAGTCCATCGGCGGCGAGCTCCGGGTCAGCAGCCAGCTGCAGAAGATCGGCCGCTACCGGCTACTGCTGAACTTCGTCATTAGCAAGGCCGCCCGGAACAGGGAAGTGGGCGACCTCATCGCCGGTATGATCGCCAATGAGGTACCCCGGAAGCAGCTGGCCAATCCCCTGTTCTACCTGAAGCTGCTGTTCAGCTGATAGTCAATCCATGCAGAGTTTTGAGCACTTTCGCTGCGCTCAGTATAAACTCCGCGAAGTAGTTTCGTTTGGGGAAATGATTACCGAGATCGCCACACCCCGTCCCGAAGGATCGGGACGAGGTTCGCGATGACAGTGTGAGGGAAGCGGGATGTTTATGTAAATCCTTGTATGGCAGCCTCACGTGCAATTATTTTGATCCCGTGAATTCGCAAGGGAAACGTAACAAAACTCGAACATGAATAGTGTACAGCCTGAATAAGAACATTGAAAATGGCTTCTTCTCTCATCGATAAATACCGGCGCTTTCTCTCGGTAACCGACGAGACACCGGTTGTTTCCCTGGGGGAGGGAGACACGCCCCTGCTACCGGCGCCCGCGCTGGCGAAGGAGATCGGCGCTGAGGTTTATCTCAAGATCGAGGGGTGCAACCCCACCGGGTCGTTCAAAGATCGCGGGATGACCCTGGCGATATCGAAGGCCCGGGAAAAGGGTGCCGGGGCGGTAGTATGCGCCTCAACGGGAAACACGGCTGCTTCCGCGGCGGCCTATGCTGGCAGGGCCGGCCTGCGCTGCATTGTGCTCCTGCCTGAGGGCAAGGTTGCCCTGGGCAAGCTGGCGCATATCTCGCTGTGCGGGGCCGAGGTGGTCGCGATCCAGGGCAATTTCGATCAGGCACTGGAGATTGTTCGCTATCTCGTCAGTACCTTTCCGGTGGAAGTTGTCAATTCCATCAACCCCTACCGGATCGAAGGGCAGACCACCGGGGCCTTTGAGATAGTTGACAAATTGGGTAATGGTCCCACCTATCAGGCTATGCCGGTGGGCAACGCGGGCAACATTACCGCCTACTGGCGCGGGTACAAGACTTATCAGGCCGCCGGGAAGCTGACGCGGCTGCCCCAAATGCTGGGTTTTCAGGCCGCCGGTGCCGCGCCAATCGTCTTGGGTAAGCCGGTAGCACATCCCGAGACGGTCGCCAGCGCCATTCGCATCGGCCACCCTGCCAGCTGGGAGGCTGCGGTCCAGGCCAGGGACGAATCAGGGGGCATTATCGACGCCGTCACTGACGAGGAAATTATAGCCGCTTACCGGCTGCTTGGCTCGGTCGAGGGGGTTTTCTGCGAACCGGCATCGGCTGCGGGCGTGGCCGGGATATTGAAATTGGCTCAAAAGGACTTTTTTAAATCGGGCGATATTGTGGTGTGCATTATTACCGGGCACGGACTGAAAGACCCGGATACGGCCATCTCTGTCTCGTCAACCCCCGCCACTCTGCCCGCTGACCGCCAGGCGGTAGCCGATCACCTGGGTTTCAGTCTTTGAGACTTATTCAATAAATACAGGACTTCCACTGGATATAAGTCCAGTAATTCCAACGTAAGCCCCCCTACTCCCGCGCCACCGGATACACAATCCAACAAACAGGCATTAACGCAAAGGAGGACCGCCCAACAGCTTCTCCGGTGGGACGTGATATAGGTTTGAAAGCCTTTCAAGGGTTTTCAGGTTCGGGTTAGCCTTGACGGGATTTTCAAAGCGTTGGTAGGCCTGGTAGGAGATACCGAGCCTGCGGGCCACCTCCTGTTGTGATAAACGTCTGGCCTCGCGTATCCAGCGGAGCTGCAAGGCCACCCCCATAGGAAGGGGCAGAGCAATGGGAATGGAACCTGAGGCGCTATAGGCTGGCCCTGGTATCTTGAAGCCGCGCTCGATGACGCTGCTGATCCAGCCGGTTAGGGCCTCTACGGCGTTGGCGGCAAGTTCCTCCTTTGAGGTCCCATCGGTGAAGCACCCCTCCAGGTCGGGGAATTCTCCCCAGAATGTGCCTCCGTCTTTATGTACTTTTAAATGATAGCGAATCATTTCTTAATACCGGCCCGTTTCAAAATAGCTTGCGTGATACCTTTCCCGAGCTCCTTTTTGCCGTGTACCGGCACTGATATAGTCTTGCTCCCTTTGACCATGATGCGATGACTGCCGCTGATGCGATCTAATTGCCAACCGTTCTGTTTAAGCAGCTTGACAAGTTCGTTTCCGTTCATCGGTCATTTCCTTATACTAAGGTAAGATAAACGAACGTAGTAAGTTGAGTAGCAAAACAGGTACAGGAAGTTACAACATATATGTTGTATACGCAATTAATTCAGGGTGTCTTTACTCCCTCCCCACCGGGTACACCCGCCAGCGGTCGTCGAAGTAGGGGGTACGCTCGTAGAACCACATCAGGCGTGCCCGGGGATCAGCGGCGAAGTCGTCATCCTCGGTCAACTTCTTCTCGAAGGCCCGTTTTAGTGTCGGGTTGCGATCCAGCATGCGCCGAGCCAGGGGTTCCATCACGTATCCCTCCACGTACTCGGCGCGCTGGAGGACCTCCAGGAAGAAGCCCCACTGGAAAAAGGAATCCGGCGAGTCCGGTTCCAGGAGCAGGACGGCCAGGTCGCCCAGGGGCTGGTCGGTGGGCACTCGCACCGATCCGGCGGGGAAAGTCACTGTGCGCCGTTCAAACCTGGCGACCGCCGTCACCGGCACGTGTCCCTCAAAGGGCTCATCGGCCAGATTGACCTCACTGAGGCGGGCCAGTTCCACGACCACTTCACGGGGCTCGGCTATCGTCTCCAGGTATATGCCGTGGCGGGCCAGCCGGTCGATGACTTCGGGCCAGGAGGGGGGTATCCAATAGGCCCGGGGACGGGTGACTGATACTTCCGGCTCGTTGTATTTGATATACGGCACCGTCAGGGTAACCGGCTGACCGGTGTAGTTGATGCGATCCCCGCCGCTGATGTCGGAAGGTGTTGTTTCCCATTGGACACCGAGGAACTCTATCTCGTCAGGCTTGGCATCGGGCACCTTCCACGTCAGGGGTACCCGCTCCGGTTGTCGGGCGCGGTCAGCGGTGACGGCCCGGCGCAGCTGCCTGCCATACTTTGCCAGAGTGCGTAGCGAGCTCTCCAGCAGCACGTAGGTGCCCAGCACCCGCTGCCGGTAGGGCTTCAGCGAGTGGCTCTCGACCAGGACGGTGGGCAGGTGGCGGGCGTCGCCATAGCCGTTGGAGTAGCGCGGTCCAGAGGTCAAGGTCATAACGCCCCTGGAGAGATCCCGTCTATCTCTGGCAAAGATGTGGGGGCCGGGAATGTGCCCCATGGCCTTCAGGTCCTGGTTCAGGGCCGGGGTCAGGCGCTTCTCCAGCCAGGCGGCGATGCCGGGGGACCAGCTCTGCTGTCCGTTATAGCAGAAGGTGATATCGTACTGTTTATCGATGCCGTTGGTTACGTGCAGGTCCAGATAGAGGTCCGGCTCCCACTGGTTGATGACCCGTACGATGGCCTGGATTTCCGGGGTGTCCAGCTTGGAGTAGTCCCGGTTGAGGTTCAGGTTGCGAGCGTTGGTGCGCCAGCCCATCTCCACCGGGCCCCGCTGGTTGATGCGCCCGTAGAGTG
>CAZQOY010000206.1:0-3800 GCA_964595095.1 uncultured bacterium
GAAACAACAACGGGAGGAATTACGAACTGATCCGTGAGAAGATTCTCTGGCTGCTGCAGGTCTTCAGAGCATATTGGACATTCAGGGCCTAAAACTAAGAGACACATTCCGCATTTCCAAGGTTTAACTGACGCCTCATTTGAAGCATTCTCTGCTTGAACCTTTCCAGCTGATTACCATTCATCATTCTCCGAATACCTTGGGCCGGCTCTAAGCAGCCAGGATCTTTTACATACGCCTGCGGGCGAGGTTTCGCGGGTAAGGTTATTCCATCTGAACTACCACGGATTTGAAGGATACATCTTCCAGGCATCAAATACCGGGATATCAATCTTACCTCCCTTACTGAACAAAACAATACCTTTGCTATCATCACGTGTCGGGTAAATCCGATGGGTTAGGCATAGACGGTTATTAACGAAAACCTCCATGACAGACCCATCTATGAATATATGAAGATTAAGTGATTCACCCGGTTCTAGGTCCAATTCTGCTTCTTGTTTATAACTACGCCGCCTGTAACGCCGATCCATTAGACTGCTATCTAATGAGGTCATGGACAAATCAACACGAATGACTTTTTTCTTTGAATCATAAATGATGGCTGTCTGTTCGGCACCATCCGGCGCATAGCAAACTTTGACCCCAAATTCCTTTGCACCTTGAGGAGAAATAGTAATATCTAATTCCAGATTGTTTCCTTCTATGTCATCAATTATTAATTCTGAATCTGTTACTGTGAGATTCTTTTTTTGAATGTGCTCTGCCCTGAGAGCCTGAAGCTCTTCGACGGGTTCCATAAGTAACTCACCGTTCTCATCCAGGCTGAGCACTCGGGGAAGCGTCATTGTGCCGTCCCAGCCGTGTTTTATAAATGCATCGCTAGCTCCCCAACGGGTCCGGCTGTCGTAAAGCGCAGCCCACATAATTCTGCGACCTTTATCATCTACCAGACTTTCCGGTGCATAACCAACACCACTATCCCACGACATTGTGCCATGTTTTTCAGGGTAAAACTGTTCATTTGTGAATTCTCCAATATAGTATTGCAAACCTCTTCTAAGATAAAGGAGAACATACTTATCACCGAGCTTGAAAAAATCAGGGCAATCGAGAGCTCCCTTTTCTTCGTCATGATGAAAAAAATCGCCCACCAAAGCCCAGTTTTCTAAATCCTTTGATTTCCACAGCGTCGCTTTTTGCCCAGGCCACAAACTATTGTTTCCGGAAATGGAGTAATAAGTGTCACCTTCGAGCCATGCATGCGGGTCCCATACATCATATTTTCCATACTCAGGCAGTTTGTCTAATATTGATCTAAAGACTGCTCCGTCATTGTCTTGTTCAAATTCGGGATATGGAATAACAGGATTTGACTTTGATTTTTCCCAATGGTTCAGCATATCATCGGTGCAGGTTGCAATACAGTTTCCGGCACCTAATCCTTGATACATGATTGTTGGCACACCTTCTTTGTTTATGAATGCATTGCCGCTATAGATTGCCACCTCAGCACCGCTTGGTTTTAAAGCGGTAGGGTGAAAACGCCAGTGAACGAGGTCGTGGCTGGAAATATGCCCCCAGGCGTCTCCTCTATGACCATAGCGGGGTTTCACAGTTTGGAATATGTAAAAAAGATGATACCTCCCCTTCCAGTAGATAGCACCATTCGGATCGAAAGGATGTGCGGCCCCTTCCGGAATTACGAAATGATAGATCGGCCGGTATTTATCAGCTAATAATTTGTCGCGATAAAGATGCAGGCTATAAATGTAGTCTTGAATGACTCGAGTGTTGAATTCGTCTTCTTGAGCGAAAACTGTTTTACCGGCAAAGCCAACTATTATCAGTAGAAATAATCTTAACCAAGGTATCCTAAACGAGCTATAAATATTTTTCATTGTGTCTATCCTTTATGTTTAATTTATGGCAAAAGTAAGATAATTCAGACTAAAAGTTCTCTTGAATATTTGTCTTTAGAATTCACAAGTTTGCTTACCTTATTTTAACGATGACGATTGAATCATCAAAGAACATTCATCTTAATATAAATACAAATTTTAGCCTGGCAACGGCCAGGCTTTCACATCAATGAGAATCTTGGTGAACTTACCCGGCTCGGCATCCCGGTCCCTGAACGCTTCGAAGGCCTGGGTACTGGTGATTGCTTACCGCTGATTGCTGAGTGTTCACGGCTGACCCCACCGACGGCGGGGCTGACGGCTTGAAACCAGGAACCAGGAACTCGAAACTAGAAACTAGAAACTCTCCACCCAGATGGGATTGGTCAGCGCCAGGCCGGTGATTGTTCTCCCTGGATGTCGCGACTCCACCTCCGCCCGGAAGTAGGTAGTGCCAGATTCCAGCTCGAAAGCGCCCTCCCACGCGGCGTCGTACCGCTCGCCTTTAAAAGACGTCTCTTCCAGCAGCTCCTCCGGCCCGTGACCTACCCGGCCCCGCAGCAGCCGGAAGCCCGCCAGGGGACCGAATTCCGCCGAACTGCTCAGCTCCAGGCCCACCTTAACCCTGCCGGCCCGGATCGTCTCGCCGATGGCGGCGGTCCGGCCTTCCGCAGTGATACTCATGTTGATAAAAGGTCCCGTACTGATGATACACCGCCCGGCCTTAAGCGCCGCCAGGATGCCAGCCACGTCGCCCGGCTCAACGGCCGGAACACCAGTGCGGCAGATACCAAGGACGTAAGTGCGGCGCTCTTCCAGCGACACAAAGGGCATCCTGATCTGCCGGTACATATTAAAGTTGCCGTGGGCGTCGCTGCCGGCGTAGATGAACTTGTGGTGGCCCTCCAGGAGGAGGTTCTTCCACTCCGCCATTCCCCTGAAGAAGTCCTCGCCGATGCGGCCGTTGAGAATCTGCAGACCGCAGATGCCGGGGTGCTGCATATCCCGGTCTTCCCACATACCCCGGCGTATTAATAGCCGCTGAATGAGCGGAAAACGGTAGCAAGGATGGGCGGCCACGGCGATGCTGTCAGGAGCGAGGCGTTGACAAAGTTCTTCCACATCCAGCTCCGACCGCGTCCTGAACAGCTGTTCGCCCCCATCGCCGGAGCCGGGGAGGAACTCGGGATGGCCGAGCACTAGGGCGTGGACGTTCCCACCGGAGGCATTTCGCACCGACATCTCCTCCCCGGGCACAATCAGGGCCCCGTTACCTTGCGTATTGAGGGCCGCGACCGCTCCCTGGGAATTGTGCCACTTGGTTAGCTCGGGATCGGCGGCGCGCCAGTTACCGGGCAGGTCGTCCAGGTCGTAGGAGTGGTCTGCGGCGCAGAAGAAGTCCAGGCCGGCGGCGGTGGCGGCCTGTCGGGTTGCCGCCAGCGGTGCGCCGAACTCCATCATATCCTCGGTGAATGAAGTATGCACGTGCAGGTCGCCCCAGATCACGTTTTCGCCCGGCAGGGATTCGCCGGCCAGGTGCACCCGCAGGGGCCGGGGCTTCAGGGAGCGGAGGTTGTGGGTAGTGCAGGTGCGGGGCCGGCCTCGTATCTTGTAGTGAAAGGTCACCCACAGGCTAATGTCACCGCTGGGGAAGGGGCGTTCCAGCATGACGGTGCGGTGCCACCAGTGGTCGGCGATCTCGCGGCCGATGGCGATCTCCGGCAGCGCCTGCCGCCCCTGGCTGGTCCCCAGCTCAACCGTCACCCGCTCCAGGGTGATGGGATAGCGGTGGGCGTCTTTCACCAGCAGGAGGAGGGGCAGGGGCCGGCCCGGCTCTACCCGCCGGGGAACGTCTGCCAGTATCTCCGGCTCCTTCCTGAAATACCGGCTGGGCAGCGG
>CAZQOY010000207.1:0-3777 GCA_964595095.1 uncultured bacterium
CGGCTGCGCGGCTGCGACGTGGACGAGTTTCTCCTGGAGTGGGCCGCGTCCGGGAAACCACTCCTGGGTATCTGCCTAGGGATGCAGCTGCTGCTGACTGATAGCAGCGAGCGGGGCCAATATACCGGCCTGGGACTGATCCCCGGCCCGGTAAGGAAAATCGAGGGGGCGTCCAGGGAAGTGCACATGGGATGGAACAAGGTAATTCCCCGGCCTGGCAACCAGCTGGTTCCCGGGCCGGGATACGGCTATTTCGTCCATTCCTACTGCTGCGTTCCCGATGATCCCACCGTAGTGATCGCCGATACGAGCTATGGAGGGCCACTGGCGGCGGCGATCCGGAAGGGTAGCGTTCTGGGCGTGCAGTTTCACCCGGAAAAGTCCCAGGAATATGGCCTGGATATCCTGCGGAGGTTCGCCGATGGGAAGTTTTAGGGTAATCCCGGCCATCGACCTGATAAACGGCCGCTGCGTGCGCCTGGTCCAAGGCGATTACAGCCGCAGCACCATGTATCCTCAGAAGCCGGTGGAATTGGCCCGGCTGTTTCAGAGCGTTGGGCTGGACTGGCTGCACGTGGTGGACCTGGACGGGGCCAGGGCGGGTGAGCCGGTGAACCTGGCTACCGTGAAGGCCCTGGCAGCTACGGGCATCGGCATCGAGCTGGGCGGCGGTATTCGTACGGCGGAACATATCCGGCAGGCCCTGGACAGCGGCGCGAAGCACGTGATCCTGGGCTCCAGCCTTATGAGCAATTGGGACGACCTTCCCGGCTGGCTGGAGCGTTTCCCTGGACGGCTGGTGGCCGGAGTGGATGCCCGCGGTGGCCAGGTCGCGGTGCACGGCTGGCAGGAGACCACCACCATTCCCGCCCTGGAGCTTATCGCCCGGCTGGAAGAGATCGGCTTTGAGCGGGTGATCTACACCGATATCGCCACCGACGGCACCCTGGGGGGGGCGAACCTGGCTCAGCTGCGGGCCGTATCCGAAAGCACGCGGATGGAGGTCACCGCTTCGGGTGGCATCGGCTCCGCAGCGGACATCCAGGCGGTGGCGGCCCTGGCGGAGCTGGGGGTTACGGGGGTTATTGTGGGTAAGGCTTTCTACGACGGCAGAATTACCTTGGAGGAGCTGGCGACATGCCTGAGCGGCGACCAGACGGCCTGACCCGGCGCATTATCCCCTGCCTGGACGTGCACGACGGCCAGGTGGTGAAAGGGGTCAAGTTCGTCAACCTGGTGCGTGAAGGCGACCCGGTGGAGCTCGGCTCCCGCTACAGCGACCTGGGGGCCGACGAGCTGGTGTTCCTGGACATCTCGGCCAGCGTGCAGGCCCGCCGGCACGTGCTGGACCTGACCAGGCGGGTAGCCCGGGAGGTGTTCATCCCCTTCACCATCGGCGGCGGCATCCGGGCCCTGGAGGACATGGAAGGGCTGCTGGCGGCCGGCGCCGACAAGATCGCCCTCAATACCGCCGCATTGATCGATCCCCAGGTCGTTACCGATGGGGCCAACCGCTTCGGCTCCCAGTGTATGGTAGTGGCCGTGGACGTCAGGCGCACCGCGCCCGGCAGATGGGAGGTCTTCTCCCACAGCGGCAGCAGGGCTACCGGCCGGGGAGCTGTAGCCTGGACCCGGGAAATAGCCGAGCGGGGGGCCGGCGAGATCCTGCTCACCAGCATAGACGCCGACGGCACCCAGGCGGGGGTGGACTTAGAAATTACACGACAGGTCAGCGAGACCGTGCACGTGCCGGTAATCGCCTCCGGTGGTATCGGGCAGCTGAGCCACTTCAAGGACGCTGTTGAAAAAGGAAAGGCCGACGCGGTACTGGCGGCCTCGGTCTTTCACCGGGGCATCTTCACGATTAACGAAGTGAAAACCTATCTGCAGCAGGCGGGAATTCTTGTACGAATTAAAGGAGAAGCACAGTGACGACCAAAGTGGAAAGCGTTAAGGATTTGAAATACAACCCGGACGGCCTGATCCCCGCCATCGTCCAGGATGCGGAGAACGGCGAGGTGCTGATGCTGGCGTATATGAACGCCGAGAGTTTGAAGATTTCCCTGGAGGAAGGGCGCACCTGCTTCTGGTCGCGGAGCCGCCAGCAGCTCTGGCGCAAGGGCGAGACCAGCGGCCATATCCAGACCATCCAATCGATTACTGCCGACTGTGACCGGGACACATTGCTGGTCAGGGTGGAGCAGGTCGGTCCCGCCTGCCACACCGGCACCCGCAGCTGCTTTACGGTCGCGGTTAACTGGTGATTGGTAACTGGTGACTGGTGATTGGTGATTGGCGATTGGCGATTGGTGATTGGCGATTTTCACCGCGGAGCCCGCAGAGGGCGCAGAGAGGTATATCAGCCACGAATTAACACGAATTGGCACGAATAAAAAGAATCTGAACCGCAAGGACGCCAAAAAAGAAAAACCGCCAAGACGCAAAGAACGTTAATTTCCGGTTGGTCACCCTGAGACTCTCGAAGGGCGACGGTCATCTATAATAGCCTCAGGATCGCCTGACACCCACTTACAGCGCAAATTCCCTCCATGTCCCGCCGCAAGCTCACCGACCTCGAGTTGAAAGAGGCCCGGCCCTCACTGGATGAGGTGCGCAACCGCGATGAGCTGCTTTTGCCATTGAATTTTTCCTGCCAGAGCTTATATTCAATCACATGAAAATAATCGAATGATCCCACTGAGAGGGACACGTGAAATATAAAGTGAAAATTGAGCGAACCGACGAAGGCTATGCGGTATGGTGTCCTGGGCTTCCAGGGTGCTGGTCCCAGGGCCGCACGGAAGAAGAGGCCCTGGAGAATATCAAGGACGCCATTGAAACCTACCTCGCAACTGTCGAAGAGTTGACCAGGGATAAAGAAACCCGCCAGGTCGAAGTTGCGGTTTAAGGTTGCCCAAACTTCCCGGAATCTCACCCCGTCGCGCTATTAAGGCGTTTGAAAAGGCCGGGTATTGGGTTGTGCGCGAGGGGAAGCACATTTCTATGACCAACGGCGAGCGCATTATCACCATTCCCCGAGCAAACCCTGTCAACGCCTACACAATGGACGGTATCATCAAAGACGCCGGGCTAACGGTGGAGGCTTTTAAGCAGCTGCTCTGAAATTAGGACCCTATGCCTGACTCTTCTGGCCGCAGCCCGACAGATCAAGGTCGCCGCAAGCTCAGCGACACGGAACTGAAAGCCGCCCGGCCCTCACTGGATGAGGTGCGCAACCGTCCCCGCCCGCCCATCTACGCCATCCTGGAGGATGTACGCTCGGCCTATAACGTGGGCAGCATGTTCCGTACCGCCGACGCCCTGCACCTGTCCTGCCTGTACCTGTGCGGCTACACCGCCTTCCCACCCCATCGGGGCATCACCAAGACCGCCCTGGGAGCCGAGCACACCGTACCCTGGGAGAAGCACGCCGACGCGGTGGCGCTGGCCCGCAGCCTCCAGGAGAAAGGCATGCAGATCGTGGTGCTGGAGCAGACCGCCGACGCGGTGGACTTCTGGGAAGCACCGGTGCGATTCCCGGTCTGCTTCGTGGTGGGCAACGAGGTGGTGGGGGTCTCGGAGGAGCTGGTGGCGCTGGCGGACCTGTGCCTGGAGCTGCCCATGGCCGGGATCAAACAGTCGCTGAATGTAGCCACGGCGTTCGGGGTGGTGGGCTACGAGCTGGCGCGAAGATACCGATACCCGGCCCCTTAATTTTCTAGCTAGTGCTTACTTGCATAAATGAGCGTATTTATACTTTGGGACTGACTGATGGAC
>CAZQOY010000208.1:0-3741 GCA_964595095.1 uncultured bacterium
TCCGCGGCCAGGGGGCAATATTATGGGACACCGACGGGAACCGCTATATCGACGGCATGGCAGGTATCGGCGTTGCCAACATCGGGCACAGCCATCCGGTGCTGATCGCAGCGCTTCATGAGCAGCTGGGCAAGCTGGTCGTCTGCAACGAAGCCTATTACAGCGATCAGCGGGCTTTATTTATGCGTGATCTGACGGCCCGTACCCCCGGTGACCTGAACCGGGTGTTCCTGTGTAATTCCGGCACCGAGGCTATTGAGGGGGCAATAAAAGCTGCCCGCTGCTTCACCGGACGTACTGATTTGGTGGCGCATCGACGGGGGTTCCACGGTCGTACCTTAGGAGCCTTGAGCTTGACCTGGAATCCGAAATACAGGGATGCTTTTCATCCCCTGCTCCCGGGAGTCAGCCATGTACCGCCGAATGACATCGAGGCGCTGCAAGCTGCGGTGACCGAGCGCACGGCGGCGGTAGTGCTGGAGATTATCCAGGGGGAGGGCGGTGTCTGGCCCGCTGACCAGGATTACCTTCAGGCTGTGCGAGGTTTGTGTGATGAGCAGGGGGCGCTTCTGGTAGTAGACGAGGTGCAGACCGGTATGGGACGCACCGGCAAATGGTTTGCGTGCGAGCACTTTGATCTTCTGCCCGATATCCTCTGCGTGGGGAAAGGCCTTGGGGGAGGAGTGCCTCTTGGAGCGGTGATCTGGCGTGAATCTCTCGGCACGCTCCCCTCTGGTTCTCATGGCTCTACTCTTGGTGGCAACCCCCTGGCCTGTGCCGCCGGCAGGGCGGTACTCCGTATTATGACGGATGAAAATCTTCCCGCTAGGGCAGCCAGACTCGGCGAACAAATAATCCAGGAATTGAGAGGATTGGATTCTCCCAGGATACGTGAAGTGCGTGGACGCGGGCTTATGATCGGGGTGGACCTGCGTCACCGGGCAGGGCCGGTGGTCAAAGCTCTTATGAACAGGGGTATCCTGGTTACACCGGCAGGGCCGACGGTCTTGCGCCTGCTGCCCCCGCTGGTAATAGCTGAGGAGGATCTGGCTTATATTGTGCGGGGCATAGCTGAGGTCTTACAGGAGTTTGAAAAAAGCGAAAGTCCTGAGCTTGTCGAAGGAGGTTAATGTCGCGCCATCATGGGAAGACACGAGAAACAGGTAAATCCTCAGGGTGCCGGCAGGGATGTAGCCGTATCCCTCCTGGAAGACCTGGTGGCTATCCCCAGTCCCTCCCGGCAGGAGCATGAGGCCTCCGCCTGCCTGGTGGATTGGCTCGGCCGCCACGATTTTGATGCTCACCTGGACGACGTTGGCAATCCAGTAGGTCAGAAAGGGGACGGTCCTCGAGAGGTACTTCTACTGGGACACATCGATACCTTTCCCGGCGAGCTTCCCGTTTACCGCGAGGGTGAATGGCTCTATGGAAGGGGCACCGTGGATGCCAAGGGCCCGCTGTGCGCCTTTGCGTCTGCGGCGGCCGCCGTTGACGTTCCTCAAGGCTGGCGGGTGGTGGTAGTCGCGGCGGTTGAGGAGGAATCGCCTACCAGCCGGGGCGCCCGCCACCGGGTGAGCCTGAAGGGCCGGCCCGAGTACTGCGTGATCGGAGAGCCGAGCGGCTGGGATCGCATAACCCTGGGCTATAAAGGGGTCCTGCTGGCGAAAGTCAGGCTGCGGCTGCCCTTCTCCCATTCTGCCGGCCGGGACCGGCTGCCGGCGGAGACAGCCGTTGAATGCTGGAACGCTATGGTAAGCTACTGCCACAGGGTCAATACCGAACGGGACAGGGAATTTCAGCGGCTCTCGCCGTTCCTGCAGCGTATCACTACCACCGACGATGGCGCTTACGGCACCGCCGAACTCGAGGCCGGGTTTCGTCTACCCCTTGACATTGCTACACCGGACCTGGAGCCTGTCCTCCTTGACATCCTGGAATCGGCCACTGCCGGTCAATACGAATGGGAGGTCGTGAACCGGGAAGAGGCCTTTATGGGTCGGAAGAATTCGCCTCTGGTACGCGCTTTTCTGGCATCTATCCGGGAGCAGCAGGCCCGTCCCCGGTTTGTGCTTAAGACGGGCACCACGGACATGAATGTTGTCGGGCCGGTGTGGGAATGCCCCATTGTGGCCTATGGACCCGGCGACTCATCCCTGGACCATACCCCGGACGAACGGGTCCATCTGGGGGAGTATTGGAAGTCGATAAAAGTACTTGAGTCCATGCTGAATGCGCTCATGGCATCGTAGCCTGTCTGACGGCACTAACAGCCAGTTTTGACATAAACAGAGTCTCATGGAGAAATAGCGCCAACTACGATGATACAGATA
This sequence comes from uncultured bacterium, assembly GCA_964595095.1. Lineage (GTDB taxonomy): Bacteria > Fidelibacterota > Marinisomatia > SCGC-AAA003-L08 > TS1B11. The sequence continues at coordinate 2,331 of CAZQOY010000208.1, forward strand.
CTGGACAGCACACTGCGGGAAGGTGAACAGACCCCCGGGGTATTCTTTGACGGCCACATCAAACTGGCCATCGCCGAGCTGCTCGACCAGGTGGGCGTCGATATCATTGAGGCGGGACACCCCAGGGTCAGCCCGGATATTTACAATGCCACCAGGCTGATTTCCCGACAGGGGTTCAAGGCGGCTATCGGTGCTCATTCCCGCTCCCTGAAAGAGGATGTGGACCTGGCCCTGGAATGCGGGGTTGGATTCCTGGGTATCTTTTTCTGCGTCTCCGAGGATCGCCTGACCCACGTCCATAAGAAGGAACTGCACCGGGCGGTCGATCAGGTAGCCGGGGTGATTGCCTATGGGAAGGAACGGAAACCCGAACTCATTATCCGGTATACCCCGGAAGACGCTGTGCGCTCACGGTTCCGGAACGTGATGGACGTTTCCGTGGCTGCGGTTCAGGCGGGGGCCGATATTATCAGCGTGGCGGATACCACCGGTTATATGATACCGGGTACCTCGCGCAGTATGTATGATTATGTATCACGTCTGAAAGCAGGACTGGCCGACAGGGATCTCTGCCCGAAGATAGCGGTACACTGTCACAACGACCGGGGGCTGGCCCTTGCCAATGCGTTGGATGGCTGCCGTGCCGGGGCCGAAGTTATCGATGCCTCGGTACTTGGTCTGGGCGAGCGGGCCGGCATTGTTGACCTAGCCCAGTTGCTCCATGCCCTGTCTGTGGACTTCGGTGAGGAAAATGCGTGGGATTTCAAGCGGCTTCCCGAGCTTTACCGGCTGGTCAGCCAGCACTCGGAGGTACCGGTCCCGGCCAATTTCCCCCTGGTAGGGGCCAACGCGTTCACCCACTGCGCGGGCGTTCACACCCATGCATCCGCACAGAATCCCATGCACTATCAGAGCATCGCGCCTGAGCTTTTAGGTCAGACGATGAACGTAGCGCTGGACCATATGGCGGGCCTGTCCTCCATTAAATGGGCGTTTGAGAAGATCGGCGTTGACGAAGACGATCACATGGCCCTGCGGGTGCTGGAGGTGGTAAAATCCATCGGACAGCGCGGCCGGACGGTGAGGCTGGATGAGCTGCGCCACATTATTGACTGGTGCCGGTCAACTTCTGAACCCGGTTAGGAGAAATTCGTAAAGGTTCGGCGCGGAGAAGGTCAAGTCCTGGGAGCTTATCCTCCAGCCGATGGTGGTACTCTGAAAGCGGGACCAGTCCCAAGCCCCAAGCCCCAAGCCTCAAGCCTCAAGCCTCAAGCCTCAAGCCTCAAGCCCCAAGCCTCAAGCCTCAAGCCTCAAGTCTCAAGCCTCCCGCCGGCGTTCCCTTTCCGGCTGCTCAAGGGCGGATAAGGCATGAATCTGGCTAGTACATGGGTGAATTTGGAGAGTGGTGTTA
>CAZQOY010000209.1:0-3732 GCA_964595095.1 uncultured bacterium
TGGCATATATACTCAGCTGAAGAGAAGATAGGCGGTAGAGAAACTCTCTTTCCAGAGAGATTCAGCTCTGAGACTCTCGATCAGATTAGGCAGCGAGAAGGAGACTATAAGTACTCTTGCAACTACCTCAATAATCCTATCCCAGACCTCTCTGGCTCTCTAAATGTAAATAAGCTCAAGCGTTACACCATCGAAGACAAGGGTACCAAGTTAACTCCGACTGATGACTCTCCTCCGGTTAGCCTACGCGAGCTTCATCGTGTCTGCATCTACGATCCCTCTGGAGGTGGAGCCTTTGCAAAATCCAAAGATGCTCTAGCTGCAGTAGGGATGGCCTCTGATGGTAGAATCTTCATCCTAGCTCTCTGGGAAGAGAATGCAGGCTTTAGTCGAGCAATCCATCGTTGGCAGATCATGAATGATTCCTTTCGCTTCCACACTAATAAGTATGAGGCAGTGGGAGCCTACAAATCCATAGGCGATATCATTCAAGCGATGAGACTTCAGACTAGTTGTGCTACTTGCTCTACTCTCGAGAAGCCACTTACTCATCGTCCTCTTATTGCTGAAGATTGGCGTCCAGAAGGTGGCAATCGTGGTTCTAGCAAAGAGGACAGGATTAGAGTCTTCATTCAGATAGCTCTAGAGGAAGGTCGCATCTACCTCCAGATTGGAGGAAGAATGGTATCAGACCTAATCAATCAGATTGCTTCTCTCGGCGTCAATGCTAAGGTTGATCTACTTGATGCAACCGCTACTGGAATCCATCATCTCCATCGTCCAGATAGCTTCGAAGACATTGAAATAGAGAAGTATGATGCTGTAGCACGCAAGCAACAGCAGATCTCTAGAATCGATACTGAGTTCAACTTTGGAGGGTATGTTTAGTGCGTGAGATTACTCCATTAGTGCTCCCTAACGACACCAAAGAGACACTAGCAAGCTACCTAATCTCTAAGTTCAGTCACTCTCTCAAGGCTAGAAAGGATGCTGTAGATAACCACTATCGCCGCTGGGAGGAGAACTATCTAGCTAAGCCGAAGGTAGCAATTCGAACTACACCCTTTTACAACGCTTCAAACTTTGTCCCTCAGCTTATTCGCATGAGTACCGATATCATGCACGCTAGACTCATGGGTCTCCTCTTTGCTCCTAAGCCTTTCATGAAACCTCGATTCCTAACTCCAGATAGCATAATCACTAGAAAGCACATGGATGCCCTTGCTAGATGGTTTGAGACAGTTGTCTTTAGGGGCCTCGATCTCTTCCAAGCAGTAGATCTCACTCTCCATACTACTGTGAAGACTGGCACTTGTCTCCTTAAGGCTCCCTATGTGAGAGATCCTATCTGGGTTGGAGGAGCTTTAGAGGGAGCAAATGAGGGCAAGGAAATCAAGAGAGCTGGAATGAAGCTCTATCCAGTAGACTATGATGACTTTTGGCCTTATCCTGTTACTGCTCAAACTCTCAAGGATGTATCGATTCTCTTTCATAGAGTTCGTCTAACTAAAGAGGAAGTTGAATACCGCAAAGCCTCTCGTGACTACAACTGGAATGAAAAGGCCTGCGATGCCCTCTTGATGAGTCCTAGTCAGCCCGCCTCTAACCCAGCTAGAGAGGCAGTAGCACGAGGTGCAGGCATCGATCTCTCTATAGATGTAACTCGCCCTTATAACGTCATAGAAGCCTGGCTAAGCTACCCAATCACTAATGATGCCTCTAAACGTTACGCTATCGTTTGTACCTTTAACCCTCTTGGGACTGGCGAGAATACAATTCTTCGAGGTATCTACAACCCTTACGATACTGGCGAGAACTGCTTTGTAGACTTTAGAATCAATCATCGCTCTGGTTTGTTCTTCGGCACAGGGCTTGCAGAGATCCTAGAGCAATCTCAAGAGGAACAAGCACAAATTCACAATTCTAGGCGAGATAGCAATACTATCTCCAACGTTCCAGGTTGGAAGAAGAGGAAGTATGCAGGAGTACCTAATCCAGCTACTGAGTGGTATCCATCCAAGGTCTTTGAACTAGAGCACATGGATGATCTCGAACCTCTAGTCTTCGGTATTAACTACAACTCTATGGTGGAGGAAGAGACCTTTGTACTAAACCTAGCTGATCGCTACTCAGCAGTTACTACTCCTATGCAAGGAATGGGAGCAGGTCAACTTGAGGGCAAGCGTGGGATCTACAACACCGGAGGGACTCTGGCTCTCATCTCCGAAGGCAATCGACGCCTCGATCTCTACATCCATCGTCTTCGTTATCCCTTTCATCGCTTGGGTACCATCGCTTTTGACACTCACTACAACTTACCCGAGGCTACTTCCAAACTAGCCTCTATGGGTGATTCTGGTCAACTAATCAAGCAAGTCTTTGAGCTTCACAAGAGCACCAAAGAGTTCGAATTATTCTTTGACATAGGAGCTTCAGATGCAAGTGCCAACAAAGAGACCGATCGCTCAGCGCTCCTCCTCATGGCCAATACCATGGCATCTTACTATCGACAAGTGGTCGAAGCTGCGAGCATTGTCGCGCAAATGCCTGACCAGAAGCATCCCCTTGCTCAACTTCTTCTCCAAGTGCTTGATAGCGCTCGTGATCTATCCGATAGGATACTCAATGCGTATGATATTGGCGATCGCGACGCGCTCCTCATCGACACGAGGACAGTTCTGGGAGGAAGTCCTGAAGAAGGAGCTGAGTACGCTGAGTCGAAAGGAATGCCTGAGCCTAAAGAGGATGTTTCAATCGGAGGACTACAAGCCTTATCAGAACGTCTTACTGCACTTAAGGGTAGCAGTGTTGTCTGAGCTCGAGAACTCTGAGGGTGATTCGTTTCGGCGAGCTCAGGGGAAGGCAGCAGTCCTTAGGGAGATCTACCACATACCAATTGACGTTGCTAGGACGCTCGTTGGCTTTGACCAACAGGACAATATGCAAATCAAGGTGAATGGAAGTGGAGAGGATCATGCTAGAAGCGTTATCTAACAAAGAGAGGATATATGCCAGATACAACATTCAAAGAAGAGGATTACGCTGGTCTCCCAACAGAGCTCAATGGTAAGTCTCCTGCTGAGATTGCAGCGTACTATGAGAGTAAGGCAACAGAGAGGTCTCCTACTCAACCTCCTACTAACCCGCCAAATGGGAAGCTTACAGCTGCTGATCTCTATACTGACCCAGCAGCAGCCATTGCGAGAGTTGCTCCCACTAGAGAGGAGCTAGCAAGCTCCAACACAACTCTCATTGAGGCAGCTGAGTTAGTAGCTAAGTCCAAGCATCCTGACTGGGACGACTTCGCAGCTGATGTCAAGACTATTATGGCTAAGTGCACACCTGAAGCACAGAGAGACTCTCAGATGTGGGAGACAGCTTACTACAACATCAAAGGTCACAAGACTGATGAGCTAGTCAAGGCAGCTGCTACAGCACCTAATGCACCAGGTGGAGAACCTCCTACTGCACCAGGTGCTCCAGCTCCTGCTGAGGAAGGTCTCAGGTTTCCAGAAGGGATGGAGACTAAAGGTAAGGCTCTACTTGAAGGTCTCGACGTCTCTCGTGATGGCTACCTCTCAGCTAGGAAAAGGATCGAGCAGGGTGAGTGGCCACTAACAATGAGTAATATTAAGAGGAGATAAGATGGCAACAACTACACCAACATCGTCAGCTCCAGGCATAGATGTGATCTCTCAGCCAGGTCCAGCGAAGCCTCTAACCTACGAGGAG
>CAZQOY010000210.1:0-1155 GCA_964595095.1 uncultured bacterium
AGGTCTTGCTTGCAAGCGAAAAAAGACTTGGATCATCTCTAGTCCATGTGACCAACGTACCATTCGGTACAGGATTACCTTTTATATCGGTAACAACAGCCTGGGCGGCAACCTGCGCACGGCCATCACCCCGGATGCAGCTCGTCTCCAAAGATAGAGACACCCTTACGTCTTGACCTGATTCAGGCAGAACAGATCGAACAAGAATCCTATTTCCGAATTCAGGGAAGTCCACTTGCTCAGTCATCTCCAGAATTTCATCGTCACCAAGAGTCTCTGCTATGGACAGACCGTCCCAGTGAAAGATATCTTTTTTGATGTGCAAATCCCCGCTCTTCTTGGAACGGACATATCCATTCGTTTTCGTGGCCAGGTCGATGATGATCTGAAGAGGATAACGATTAGAAACGGACAGAAGGTTCCCGGGTATAATGTAGTCGTCTATATCAATCTGGACCTTCGTCTCATCCATACCACCGTCTTTAACGAGGTCCTTTACGACAGCGGAAAAGGTAGTTTTGTTCTTGAAAGTCTTTGTCAGCTTCGCAGCAAACGGATCGGTAAGCCTTGCCAGGCCGTTACGTCCCCATAGGGAGGGAATAGCTATTTGATTCTTATCCTCCAGCACATCAGGCTTCTCAACGAAAAACTTGCCTTGATTTTTGAGTACGATGAATTCAATGCCTGCAGCCGTCCCGAACGTATGGGAACTGGTCAGAGTTGTGACGCCGACAGCCGTGATAGGCCATCCACCCATGTCGGCAGCAACACTGGAATTGATGATCTCAATTATGTCATCTGTCGTCACACCCTCTGCTGTAAAATCAGAGGACGACGACGTAAGGACCCCGGTATCGGACGTAAATCCATCCGTTTTAGGAGTGCCTTTTGCCGTTCCTACGTGCAGACGTTCCGAGGTTGGAACCAGACCGAAATCAAATTGCGAATAGAGGGAAAAGTCGGCCAATGATAAGGTGAACGTGTCCACGGCGCGGTCGCGCCGGCGTTCGATCCGCACGGATTTTATCTTCTCCAGGATCGATGAACCGTCGAGAAGAATATTGAAAAATTGTCTCATCTTCCTATTTCAATTGACTGTCCACCAGTAAAATAATCTCGTAGTTGTACCGCACGTAAGCAAGCGGTGGTGGATCG
>CAZQOY010000210.1:1165-3707 GCA_964595095.1 uncultured bacterium
AACGTCGCGACGAAACCACGCGGCTTGCGGCTAAAGCGCACACGAAAGACCTCCAGTCCATCGGTGAAGTTCCAATCCTGGTCAACCTTATGATGTTTGATCTCCAGGGGCACGCGCATCTCTTCGAGCATATCGTCCCCGGCGATGCGGATCTTGCGATCCTTGATATTAAACCCGAAATCCTGATCGACGCGCCCCCCCAAGGTCTCCTGGTGCGAGCCGCGCGCCTCCCAGTCGAAGCGTGGATCATATTCGCCGGCATCCGGATCCAGATCGAAGAAAGTGGCGTCCGCGGCCAAATCGGGATCGATGTTGTCGGTACTATAAATTGCGAAACGCATAATCAGTCGGGCTCATTCGTCATCAGTCTTATCCGCTTTAACTCCTCCTCCAGGTTCCGCTCGATCCTCGTCTCCCCATGGCGAGGCGATATCCCGCTCAATGTTTTTAAATATTGTATAGTTATATCCAGGTTTTTATTTGCCCGCTCAACGCTCTTTGACAGATCTTCCATATCTAAACTCCCGCTTTGTTCCTAGCCCTAGCGACGGCATCTAATTGAATGCTCAATGCACCCGCATTGCGGGTGGCAGTAGCTATATTCGTTGCCATACCAGCACTCTCTTCTTTTGCTCGTTTCAAGATAGACGGTACGTCTTTGAGTACCTTGGCCATGTTTATATCACTCGCTTTAGAGAGTTCCCCGATAAGCTGTCGAGCTTCATCGGCTGATTTCTTAATATCTTCGGGTACTTTGATGCCGTAGGTAGTACGTGCCTCTCGTCGGAAAGCCTGAACCTTTTCGATCATGGCACTTATCTGTTCCTCCGTCGCTGCTTTTCCCGACTTGAATATCTCATCGATCTGTTGTTTGACCTCTCCAAGACCCGCCGCCAAATTCACTGTTGCCGGCCGCAATGACTGTTGAATCTTAAGTAAGTTGCCGAAGTTAATAGAGAATTCATTGGCCGATATCGCCCCGGACTTCAGTAATTCCTTCTGTCGTTCCATCGCATCATTGCTTCTCGATAGTGTGCTCCGACGCGCATTCTCAATAGATGATAGATTTCTTATAGCGCTTGATTGTCTATCGATCTGATTGGCCATCTCACGGAGTGATTTCTCTTCCTTATCACCTCTAGGAGCCGCTTCCTCAGTCCTGCCCCCGCCTGCCCTCGACGCTTCAGCTATCGCCTGCTTTATTTTGTTTATCAGAAACTGAGTTTTCTCCGTTATAAACCCAACCCGCTTTTCGAGCTCTCCTAGTTGATCTAGCGGGGCACCAAGAAGCTCTTCCGTACTCTTAAAGATAGCCCCAAAGTTGCCCTGCAATATTTGGCGGATCTGCTCAACCATTGTCTGATAGGGCCTTACGATATCGCGGTCTACTCCATGAGCGAATTCCCGCATGACGGTAACAATCATTGAAAAACCTTGGACTATGAGATCGGCAGTTTGGAGAGCTAATATTCCAATCTCGCCAAAGAATTTAACGACTCCACCTCTATTCTCTTCGATTTCTTTTGAAAGGATTTTGAGGGATTTCAAAATTTCTAGTATGGCCGGTTTGAAGTCATTAAATATGGACTCCTTAAGACTGTCGATGGAGTTTTTGAACAGCTGTGTCTGGGCAGTCACGGTCGAGGTTTGTTTCTTAAATCCTTCTGCTACTGCATCCGTTCCTGATTTAAGATCCTTAAGAATTTCATCGAATTTATTGGCGGCACTACCTGCGAGTGATAATGCCGCAGACAATCCCTCGACTCTCCCAAACACCTTCGGCGCCGATAATCCTAAACGTTCGATTTCCTTGATAACTCGCCTAAGAGTAGGGACGAGGCCTTCACTGGCAATATTCAATTCAACATTTTCAATGCCCAATGACTGATAAATATTTTTCAATTCAGCAGTGGGTTTGATAAGGGCTACGATGGAGGCTTGGATTCTAGTCTGTGCGACTGACGTGGCTGTTCCTTCGGTAGTGAGCGCGGCTGTTGCTGCTTGTAGTTCCTCGAGGTCGATTTTATATGTAGCTGCAAACGCACCGACATTACCAAAGCCCGCTGCCAGCTCTCCGACTGTGGTTTTCCCAGCCTTGACAGTCTTGAAAAATATATTGGAGATTCTGTCAGACTCTGATGCTGAGAAGCCGAAGGCATTCAGAGCGGATGTTACGATATCGACTGCTTCAGTAGTTGACCCGAGACCCGCTACTGCTAGCTTACTCGAGGATTTAAGAACTTTTAGAACGTCACTCGCGTCAGAAACTCCGGCAGACATTATCTGATAGGCAGCCGCACCGAGATCATCTGCATCTTTCGGTACCACTTCGAGAAGATCTTTGATGCCTATTCTGAGTGTCTTTATAACCTTTGTTGAATCTCCAGAAATGAGCGTGTTGATGTTAGACAAGCGTGATTCAAACCGCGCGCCGGTATCAACGAAATCCTGGACTACTCTGGTCACTGCTCCGAAAGTCCGCGTCAGAAGCTGCAATCCCTGATTAAGACTAATAACTGAGAAACCGATATTTTTGAAAATC
>CAZQOY010000211.1:0-3609 GCA_964595095.1 uncultured bacterium
CCCAGTATACGGTCCCCGATATCCTCGAACTGCGCTATCATCCGTCGGCGCGGCTGCTCGGGACGGTGGCGATCATTATCGCGTATCTAACCATCGCCAGCTACCAGTTCATCGGCGGTGGCCGCCTGCTTTATATACTTACCCAAGGCACTTCATACGAGATCGGCCCGATGGTTGGGCAGGCGATCATCGGGGTGCTGGTTGTGCTTTACACGGTATTTGCCGGGATGATGTCGATCGTGGCCATCGATATTTTCAACGGTATCATCATCACGGGCAGCATCCTCATCGCCGCGCCACTGGTCCTGAAAGCCGCCGGGGGCTGGACCCAGCTTACGGCCACCCTGCCGGCCGAACATTTCACGGCTTTCGGTGGCCCCGGTCTTGCAGCCGCCCTGGGCCTGTTCTTTCCCACCTTCCTGCTGCTGCTGGGAGAAAGCGGCATATACCAGAAGTTCTTCTCGGCCAAAGACGAAAGGTCGGCCCGCCTGGCGGTGATCGGGATGATAGTTGGCGTAGTTATCATCGAAACCGTTCTGGTCGCCACCGCTGTTTTCGGTAGCGGCATCTACTGGAATGACCCTTCCCTCATGGCAGGCGGTGATTTTGACTTCCGCGCGACCGAGACGATCATCCTGCAGCTGGCCCGCTACAACCTTCCCGTAATCGCCGGGATGCTGTTGATGGCCGGCGCCATAGCTATAATTTTTTCCACCGCCAACACCTTCCTGATGGTACCATCAACCAATCTGGCCCGCGACATTTACCAGCGGTTCATTAATCCCCAGGCCTCCGACCGCGCCATTATCGTTTTCCAACGCCTCGCGATTGTAGCGCTGGCTGTGGTGGCCTACGTCATTTCGACCTTCTTTACAAGTATCCTGGATATGGCCTTGTACGCCTACACCATGGTAGGGGCGGCAGTCACACCGGCCTTGCTGGCGGCGTTTCTATGGCGGCGCGTGACTCCAGCTGGCGGCATCGCTTCCATCGCCGCGGGTATAGTGGTCACCTTTATTTTTGGTGCGCTCAACTCGATGGGAATCACCAGCTGGGACTATGATTACATTATTTATCCAGCCGGTGGTGCCTCCATCCTGGCGCTGATTATTGTGAGCCTGCTGACGCCGCCTTCGCCCGATGAGAAGTGGAAGCCGTTCTGGACCAAGGAGCCGTCCCTGGCGGAAGGGGGTGAGTGCTCTTAAGGGAGGCCTCCGCCAGTTGGCGGAAGCGGGTGAGTCCCAAGAGCAGGCATCGGGTAAAGGGAGAAAGGCGAATCCATCAATGTCCGTCCGAATGGATCCCTTTGGGATAGGATTCTTCGGGAATTCGCTTAATCTCCGAATGGATCCCTTCCCCGAAAAGGGGTCCCTTCGGGACGGGGGAAAAAAGACGACTGAGGCTCGCCGTAGGCGGCTACGCCGAGGCAGCCGCCTGGCAGGGATGGACAGCCCCGCCGTTAGCGGGGGTTTTTTCGATTTGGCGAGGCGGTTTACCGCTTCGCACTTCTTCGAAGCATTGCATGGCCGTTCGGACCGAGCGATGATTAAATTAGAGTGGATACTGCCGGTTATTGAGCATCCGGTAAAAGAGGTTATTCAGCAAGACGGCCGTATTCGTCGCTTGGCACCTGTTGAGGAGCTGGAAGAAAGATATCTCCGTGTTATTCTACTTCCAGACGGAGAAACCGTGCATAACGCTTTCTTTGATCAGAGTTTTACACCATGGAAATCAAATACTCTCAGAATACTGATACTTTATACATCGAATTTGAGTCCGCGGAGGTCGCGGAGACCAAAGACTTGGACGAAGACACTTTGCTCGATCTGGACCGTGATGGAAATATCTGTGCGATTACCGTCGAGCATGCCAAGGAGCGTGCCGATATTCCGCACTTCTCCTTTGAGCAGATGTGCAGCCTGATATAAGTTAGCCATTTTACTTGAATTGAAGGAGATACTATGAATAAAAAAAGGATGTTTTTTCCATTATTTTGTTTATTGCTATTTGCTTGTGAGGCAGATGTGCCGGAAAGCAGAAGTGCAAAACCGGCTATTAAAACATCTGAACAACTGGCGACGACAGCAGCGCCTGCCGCCGACGTGGCTCGACCCGCGGTTCTTGCCGAGCCTGACTTCGAGGTTATCCTGGGCCTGCCGACCAGCGAGCTTAGGGACGTAGTGGCGCTCTACTCGACGGACCGCAGCGGCCTGCTCCGCCGCTACGATGTGCAATACTCTCCTGCCCGGCGGGCCTGGCTTCAGGCCTTCTACGAAGGCTGGCGCTCGCGGCTAGTAGAGGTCGAGTTTGACGCCCTCGGCGTTGAGGGCCGCATCGACTACGTCCTCCTGGGCAATCAGCTGCGCTACGAGCTCGAGCTGCTCGCCCGTGAAGAAAAGCTCTCAGCCGAGATGGAGACTTTCATGCCCTTTGCGGGCGCAATTATAGCTCTGGACGAGGCGCGCAGGCGCATGGAGTCGGTGGACCCGGCGACGGTCGCGGCGGCGCTGGCTACGCTAACCGATGAGATCGAACAAACCCGGAAGGCCGTCGAGGAGATGCTGGGGAATAAAGGCAAGAGTTCTGGAATCTCCCGGATCGTGGCGCTACGTGCCTCCAGAGCCTTGGAAAGCCTTCAGAATCGGCTGGAACGGTGGTTCGAGTACTACGCCGGCTACGATCCGCTCTTCAACTGGTGGGTCACCGATCCCTATAACAAGTCTGACGCCGCCCTGGAGGCGTACGTCAAGTTCATCAACGAGGAAGTTGTGGGATTCAAGGAAGGGGAGGACCCGCCGATCGTGGGAGACCCCATCGGGGCGGAAGGAATGCGAGTCGATCTGATCTACGAGATGATCCCCTACTCACCCGAGGAGCTCATTGATATTGGGAAACGAGAGTACGCCTGGTGCGAGACCGAGATGAAGAAGGCTGCGGCTGAGATGGGCTTCGGTGACGATTGGAAGGCGGCTCTGGAGAAAGTCAAGACGCTCCATGTGGAGCCGGGCCGCCAGCCTGACCTCGTCCGGGATCTGGCGCACGAGGCGGTGGCATTCCTCCAGCAGCGAGACCTCCTGACCATCCCCCCGCTAGCCGAGGAGACCTGGCGGATCGAGATGATGTCGCCGGAGAGGCAGAAGGTATCTCCATTCTTCACCGGAGGCGAAACTATCCGAGTGTCTTTCCCGACGGACGAGATGACCAACGAGGAGAAGCTCATGAGCATGCGAGGCAACAACATCCATTTCTCCCGAGCCACAGTCCATCACGAGTTGATCCCCGGCCATCACCTCCAGGGATTCATGACGAGTCGCTATAACTCTCACCGACGCGCTTTCTCCACCCCGTTTTGGACCGAAGGATGGGCGCTCTACTGGGAGATGCTTTTGTTTGACCTCGGCTTCCCCCAGACACCCGAGGACCGGGTGGGAATGCTATTCTGGCGCATGCATCGGGCAGCCCGGATCATCTTCTCGCTGAGTTTCCACCTGGGCACGATGACGCCCCAGGAGGCCATTGACTTCCTGATCGAGCGAGTCGGCCACGAGCGCTCTACCGCCACAGGCGAAGTCCGGCGCTCATTTTACGGAGATTACCCCCCACTCTATC
>CAZQOY010000212.1:0-3606 GCA_964595095.1 uncultured bacterium
CAGCCGCAGCACGCCGATGGTTTCCTCCTTGAAAATGACGGGTATGGAGAGCAGGGCCTTGATGCCCTCCTTGCGGCAGGCATCGGGGTACTGCAGCTGATCGTCGTGCTCGATGTCGGGAATGACGGCCGGTTTTCTGGTGGTGATGGCCCGGGGCACGCTCTTATCGGCGTAGATGGGACCCTTTTCCAGGAAGTCCTGACTCAGGTTCAGATGTGAGACGATTTCCAGGCGGTTCTCGTGCTTGTTCCAGAGGCTGAAAAGCCCGGCTTTCAGCTTCAGGACCTCCACGGCGTTGGCCACGATCCGGTCCAGGACTTCCTGGAGGTCCAGGGTGGAACTGATAGCCTGAGTCACGTTTACAAAGGCTCGGAAATATTGGTGCTCGTTCGCTTTCATCATAACCTCCCTATTGGGTGAACCGTCTCCCGGGTATGCCCCGCTGTTATATCCAGGCTTCCGCCCGCTTGGCGGCCTGCTTGACCCGGCGGACGCTGTTGCTGCCGCACTTGGGACAGGCCCCGCTACGCTTCGCTACGCAGGGCAGGGCCCCGCTACACGGGGCAAGCCACCTACACATCAATACGTCGATTAAGCCTTAGCAACTTTGGCTTTCCCCTTAATTGGCCGGACGCTGTTGCTGCCGCACTTGGGGCAGGTGCGCTCCAGGGGCACTTTTTTGTCATACGGGGCTTTGAACTCGTGTCCGCAGCGCAGACACTTGAAGGGCGCTTCTTCCATATTTGCCTTCCTATGCTAGGCCACAGCCTCCGCGGCTGGCGCTTTTTCCGCAGCCTTCGGCTTTGACTCCTTGGCCTGTTTGCGAGCCTCGGCCTTCTGCCGGGCTTCCTTGAGGACCTGCCTGGTGTGCTCTACTTCCTCTTCGGTCACCTGCTGCCGCATCTCTTCGAGCTCCTTCATGGTCCGGGCCCACTTCTGGCCCTCGGCCGCGCTGATCCACTCCAGCTGCAGCCGCTCGGGCCGGATGCCCAGCTTCTCCAGGTCGTCCCACAATTTCTCTACCCGCTTCTGGGTCCAGCGGTTGGCGTCGATGTAGTGGCAGTCTACGAAGTGGCAACCGGAGACCAGTACGATGGGCGCGCCCTGCTCGAAAGCGTGCAGAATGAAATTGGAATCGACCCGGCCGCTGCACATGGTCCTGATGATCCGCTGGCTGGTGGGGTACTGCATCCGGGATAGTCCCGCCAGGTCGGCGCCGGCGTACGAGCACCAGTTGCAGGCGAAGGTAACGATCTTCTCCATCGGGTTCTGGTCCAGGATGGCGTCGATCTGGGCTATGATCTGGGCGTCCTCGAAGTGCTTCATAAGGATAGCGTCGAAGTTGCACTCGGCCGCGCAGGTGCCACAGCCCTTGCAGGCCGCCTCGACGATCTCAACCGGGGTCTTGGTCTTGGCGTCGCCGCCGGTGATGGCGTTGAACGGGCAGACCCGCACGCAAATCCCGCAGCCGGTGCACATATCGGGGATGAGCTCGGAGGTGATGGCCTCCACGCTGATCTGCCCGGCGTTCAGCAGGATCTCGGCCCTGGCCGCGGCCGCGCTGGCCTGGGTAACGCTGTCCTTCACATCCTTGGGCGATTCAACGCACCCGGCGAAAAAGACCCCGCCCGTAGGGGCGTCTACCGGTCTCAGCTTGGGGTGGGACTCCATAAAGAAGCCGTCTTCGGTGCGTGACAGGGATAACAGCTGGCGGATGACCTCGCTGTCGTGGCGGGGGATCACGCCGGTGGACAGCACTACCATATCGAACTCGTGATCCTCGATAGAGCCGGTGGCCGTATTTTCCACCGTCAGCATGATATTCCTGGTCTTGGGGTCTTCAAAGACCTCACCGGGGAGACCCCGGATGTACTGGACACCGGACTGCTTGCTGCGCTGGAACAGGTCCTCGAACCCCTTCCCGAAGGCCCGGATGTCGATGTAGAACACCTTGATGTCGGTACCGGGGTAGTGGTCTTTCAACAGCAGGCTGTCCTTGATGGTGTTCATGCAGCAGATGTTGCTGCAATAGGGATTGCCTTTCTCGCTGTGGGATCGTGAGCCCACGCACTGGATGAAACCGATGCGCTTGGGCGTTTCCCGATCCGTGGGGCGGATAAAATGCCCTTCGGTGGGGCCGCCCGCCGAGATGAGCCGCTCGAACTCCATGCTGGTGATCACGTTCTCATAGCGCGTATAGCCGTACTCGTCCATCTCGGTGGGGTCGTACACGTCCATGCCGGTGGCGACAATAACAGCGCCCACGTCGAGTTGAATCATCTCGTCCTTCATATCGAAATCGATGCACTGTTTCTCGCACACGTCGGCGCATTTGCCGCAGGCGATGGGGTTATGGCCCAGGCAGTTTTGGTCGTTCAGAATATAGACGGAAGGGACCGCCTGAGGGAAGGGCATGTAGATTGCCTTGCGGGAGGAAAATCCCTGCTGGAACTCATCGGCGGCCACCACCGGGCACACCTTCTCGCATTCGCCGCAGGCGTTGCACTCTGCTTCATCCACGAACCGGGCCTTCTTCCGCGCCGTGACGTGGAAGTTGCCGATGTAGCCAGAGATATTCTCTATTTCGCTGTAGGTCAGGAGGTTAATGCGGGGATGTCGACCGACATCCATCATCTTAGGACCGAGTATTCATATGGAACAATCCATGGTGGGGTACGTCTTGTCCAACGCAGCCATGATCCCACCGACGGATGCCTCCTTTTCTACTAAATTGACCTGATAACCCGCGTCCGCCAAGTCGAGCGACGCCTGGATTCCGGCAATACCGCCGCCGACGACCAGCACGTCCTTATGCACGGGGAGTACGGACTCGATCCGGGGCTGGAGCAGCCTGGCCCGGGCTACCGCCACCTTGACGATGTCCTTGGCCTTCGCCGTAGCGCCGTCCCAGTCGTTCAGGTGCGCCCAGCTGCAGTGCTCGCGGATATTCGCCATCTCCATCAGGTAGGGATTCAGCCCGGCATCCGAGACGCACTGGCGGAACGTGGGTTCGTGCATGCGCGGAGTACACGAGGCGACCACCACCCGGTTCAGGTTGTGCTCCTTGATGTGTTTCTTGATCTCCTGTTGACCCGGCTCGGCGCAGGTGTATTTGTTAAGGACCGCACAGGCCACATCGGGCAAGGTCTCCGCGAACGCTCTCACCGCTTTACAGTCCAGCGACCCGGCAATATTGCTGCCGCACTCGCAGACAAAGACTCCAATTCTCAGATCACCATCTGCCATGGATTTCTCCTATGTTTGAATATTCCCGCAGGGCCCGGCCGGTACCCTTGCGAATGAATAAGTATACGCTGATCGCCGGAACTGCCATTTCAGCCCTTCCCGGCGAGCAGAAAGGCCGGGACCAGGCACGTCAGCACGTGGGTAGCGATATAATCCTTCAGGGCCAGCAGGCCGGCTATGACAACGCGCTCGATCATTTTCCAGTGCTGTGTGGGTCTTCCGCCATCGATCTGTCACGCCATCCTCTCCAGGGTGATGGCCGCAATGTCGCGAATTTTAATGCCGTATTTTTCACTCACCGCCTTGTCCTTCATGGTGCAGGTCAGGTGTATCTGGCACTTGGGGCAGGCCACGGCCAGG
>CAZQOY010000213.1:0-3551 GCA_964595095.1 uncultured bacterium
TTCCTGTCACTAGACCTGAAGTGGCCCTTCGGGGCGTTCTGGTCTACCCCCGCAGTGACCTGACCGCAGCCGAAGCCCTGGTCTGGCGGGGGCAGCTTACCGTGCGCCATAACATCGGTGAGCGTCTGAGCTGGTACCTGCTGGGGGACGTCATGCCCGCCACCCTGACCCGGCCCGCTGGCCTGCACCTCTATTCAGGTTACGTACAGGTCCGGCTGAATCCCGCCTGGAAAACGACCGTAGGCCGGCAGGTCCAGTGGGACGCGCTCCACACGACCCGCTTTGACGGGCTCACTCTGGACCGGCGGAAAGGCTCCTTCGGCAATCAGCGACAGATCACCCTATACGCTGGCGTAACGCCCCGTAACATGCTGGGCACTGATTACGGTGATGCCGGGACGGTGGTGGCCGGGGGCCTGTATCGGCGCACGACCGGTCCTTCCCATGCAACGCTCCAGTTGTGGACCAATGAAATGGGTGGCGAGCGCAGGCTGTATGCCGGTAGCACCTTGAGACGACGCTTCGGACGGCGCATCACCCAGGTAGCCGATCTGGCCCTGGACCTCATGCACCCGTCCATTGATAAAATTCGGCTCCGGACCCAGGTGAGTCTGACACCGAAAGTCGGCACCTACGCGCAATACCGCTATGCCCGACATCTAACCATGACCGCTTACCCTATGGCTGACGAGCCGCCGGCCCCGCGCCAGGCATTTGCAGCCGGCCTGAATGTCCGAGTTATAAGAAATATGCAGTTCCGTCTGGGTCTCGTGCAGCGGCTGGGGGAGAGTTCAGGCCGTTATCTCTCGACCCGGCTTACCTGGGGCGGACTGGCATTAGCCTGGCAATCCCGGGTCCAGTCCCTCTACGGGAGCCAGTACCTGTCGCTGAGCGGGCAGCATACACTATTCAGAAAAACCAGGGTGGGACTCAGCTTCGGCACTAATACATACACTTTGTACGATAACCAGTCCCCGGCCGTGGCGGACTTGGGGATTGCTAAGGAATACCTGTCGGCGCTTATGGGGGCTTTCTGGATCCGGGGAACTATGGGGCGTCATTGGAGCTATCGGCTCTTCGGCCAGTATACCCAGAACCGGTACTTCAAACAGGACGGCCGGATCGGTTTGCAGGTGAGCTATGCGCTATAGCGGCCTTATTACTGTCGTACTTCTAGCTTATTCAGGACCCCTGGCCGCCCAGGCCATCGAGAGTGACGCTCCCGACCGCATCATCTTTCACCATGTTACCCACGTTGAGGATCTGGGTCTGGAGTGCGGCGAGTGCCATGAAAACCTGGCGACCAGCACCCAGCTCAGCCACGACCTGCTGCCGGTCATGGATCAGTGCAGCGCCTGTCATGACGGTGACACTGCGCCGGAGGAGTGTTCCGTCTGCCACACTCAGCCCGATGATCCGACAACCTACACCTGGCAGCCCACCGCCGGCTTGCTTTTCCCGCATCAGACCCACCTGGCCGTGGCGATTGTTTGCGACCAGTGTCACTCCGCCACGGCGAGTAGCGCAGCCCTTGCGCCCCGCACGCCGCCGGAAATGGGACCCTGCATGGACTGCCATGCCGTGCCCCTCACCGACGCCGGCTGCTATGCCTGCCACGCCTCCCTGGAAGGTAAGCAGCCCGTCAGCCATGGCCTGGACTGGTCCGAGGTCCACGGGCTGTTCATCCCAGACGACAGTAACGGTGAGTGTTCCCTGTGCCACCAGCAGGCCGACTGCGAGTCCTGTCATGCCCAGACGCAGCTGGAAAAGAAGGTCCATCCCGCCAACTACGAATTCCTGCACGCCGGAGAGTTTTTCGGCTTTGAGAAGGAGTGCGGCACCTGCCACGCCATGCCCCAGGAATGCATGAGCTGTCACCGGGCGATAAACGTGATGCCTATGAGCCACAACAGCATTCAGTGGACCAGCCAATCAGGCGGTGGGTATCACCGGGAGGAAGCCCTGGACAAGCCCGACTACTGCATCGTCTGTCACGAACCCGCCAGCGATCTTACCTGTCTGCAGTGCCATGGTAAGTAGGTCTTTTTTCATTTCCAGGCTGGCCTTACTGCTTCTCATCACCGTGTGGAGCTGCACTGAAGTGGGCGAAGGGGGAAAGGTTCATCCCGACAACTGGAGCATTGAACATCAGGCTAAGATCCGGGCCGTCGGCTACGACCTGATTTCCTGTAAATCGTGCCACGGCGAGGATTTGACAGGAAGTGATGATGCGCCTGGATGTAGTAGTGAAAATTGCCATCGGTTAGAGGAGGGACAATCGGTTCTGGATGCCATTTACGCCTGTAATAATTGTCATACCTATAGAGAGGATAGCCAGTTTGAGGACGTTGTCGGCAACAGCTCCACGGATAGTGTAACCGTCGGCGTCCATACCAGTCATTACACCAATCCTAGCAACTTGACCGTAAATGTGGGCTGCGCTTCCTGCCATGTGGTGCCCGATTCCGCCTGGGCGGCTGGTCATATCGACGACAGCCCCTATGCCGAGGTAACCTTTGACACCCTGGCCACCGACGATGGCTCGCTAACACCTGTCTGGGATAGGCAGAACGCTACCTGCGCCAGCGTCTACTGCCACGGTGCTTTTGATTTCAACGGCGTCACCGGTAATGACATTGCCTGGAGCTGGACCACTGCTATTGACACCGATCTGTGCGGCACCTGCCACGGACTACCGCCTGATGGGCACAGAACTATCAGCGAGGGAGCCAACTGTGGTCCTTGCCACTCAGGCGTGGTGGATCTGGACAGTGAGGACAACTACTTCATTACGCCAGATGGCCTCTCCAAGCATATCAACGGCGTACAGAATGTATTTGGGAACTAGCCCCATCCGGTAATCCCGGTAAAACAACAACACCTTCATCCGGGCTGATTACTATAACTATGAATAGTTCCCAAAAAGATCTCTGCAAACCATGATTGGATTTTCAGCCGGTCACATACGCCCCTTTACCCTGGGCCTTTCCCTGGTGCTCCTCATGCTGTTCCCCTTGCATGCCCAGGACAACGAGACCTGCGAGACCTGCCATGACGATCCCGACCATAAAGTGGTCCGGTACGGGATTGAGCTCTCGCTGTATGTCACCAGTGAGCACCTGGCGGACAGCCCGCATGCGGATTTCGCCTGCGTCGACTGCCACACCGAACTGGCCGGGGTGGACGACTGGCCGCACCGGGAACGCCTGGTCCTGCCGGACTGCGGGTCTTGCCACGAAGAAGAGCAGGCGGTCTTTGTGGAGGGCTTCTTCGGCCCCTTGATGCAGAAGGGCTATACCTCCATCCCCAACTGCTCCGACTGCCACGGTCGGCACGAGGTGTCGTGGGTCGGGCACCCGCGGCAGGTGTGCGGCGTATGCCATCAGGATGTGCTGGAAGACTTCCTGGCCTCCCGGCACTGGAAAGCCGATGAGGTCACACAGGAGGTCACCTGTGTTTCGTGCCACAATCCGCACTTCAAGATGGAGAAGGGTCAGTACACGCCCCACCAGTGGAAGATGCATCTGGTGGAGTCGTGCAACGTCTGCCAT
>CAZQOY010000214.1:0-3537 GCA_964595095.1 uncultured bacterium
TACTCCGACTCTAACTAGCTCATCGAATAGAAGAGGATCAACTCCTTCTTGTTCGAGAGTCTGTATTATCTCGCTTCTTGAGACTTCCTCACCTAGGAAGCAGTCATATAGAACTTCGTAGGCATCTTTCATAGATCCAGTAAGTATATAGTCCATTCTGGGCTGAGGGTCTTCAGGTTGTTTTACCAGCCAATATAGCTTAGGCATAGACATGTTAAACTCTTGCTGCTCGGGAAGAAAGTCTGCCAATTGTTATAGCTAGCGCTTCATATGCTGCTTCTTCCATGTTGGAATCAGGTAGTGTATCATGTTCTCTAAGTTCTTCTAACGTCACGCATTTTCCCTGATCTACGTCACCTATCATTGTACACCTAAAGAACAGTAGTACATTATGATTAGTGTAGGTAGAAGTAGTAGCGTATACTAATGGTCCAACTGTTACTCCTACATTCAGCTCTTCTTCTATTTCTCGCTCTAGAGCCTGAGTTAGAGTTTCTCCGTATTCTACCTTACCTCCAGCAAACTCCCACTTACCTTCTAGCATAGGTGGAGCAGTCCGCTGGTTGATAAAGACTCTATTGCCATGCACAAATATGGCAATTACTACAGCGTGAACTTGTTTAGTCTCTATCATATAATAGCTCTATGGAGTTAATCCTGATCTTCAGATGTAAAAGGGTCTTCTTCTTCTCTTGCTCTTATGTGCCAGAGTCTCAGCCCTTTTGGAGTGAGACGCATGGTTTCGTTATCGTCTTCGAAGTAGAGTAGACCCTTCTGCTCTAGACTTTGAGCTCCTCTAAGAGCTAGCTCAGGATCAGAGAAGTCATCAGCTGTAGAAGAGTCTGGTTGTCCTTCTTGAGTGCCTATGCCTCCGAGGACATTATCCTCTTCGCGTGTTAGTCCGTGCTGTTCATAACCCATGAGTTGTACCTCTATCTAAGGCTCTATAGCTATTATCCTACACCTTAACAGGATTGTCAATGATGATAGAAGAGGTGGAAGCTAGCCTAAGGGCTCAATGGGACTATTATCAGGAGGAGGTCCTAATGGGTCTATATCTCCTCCACCTCCAAACCAAGGATCTTTTGATTGAGGAACTTGTCGAGGATATTGTTGAGGAGCGGGTTGAGCGTAGTAGGGCTGCTGTCTAGGTGCGGCTCTAGGAGGGGCTGTAGCAGCTGTTACTCCTGTAACTATGCTTCTACCTGCTTCTTTTGCTCCTCGTCTTAGTCCTCTACCTATTCCTCGTCCTATAGATCGAGCGCCTCGACCTATTCGGCCGTAGAACTCTTTCTGAGCTGCAGCTTCTTCAGGTGTGACCTGTGTGACGAAGAATTGAGTGTTAGACTCTACCTGAGCACTTGATCCATCGTCGAATACTACTACGTATTCAAAGCCACGGCCTCGAGGGAGAGTTACTCGCGTAAGAGTACCTATGTCTCCTTTTAGGACATCACTGTCAGGTATATCAGTTGTAAACTGTACCTGAGTACCTTCGGGAAGTTTTCGAGCTGTGCCGGCCATTCGCATTACCATAAGAGTCTCCTTTATTCGTTATCTTGCTTTATATAGCCTAGTCTTCTTAGCTCAGTTAGTCTTTGTAATAGAAGACCGTGATCGATATCGAGAGTATATAGGTCGACTTCGTTGCGGATAGCCAGCATTATGTTTACGTCTATCATCTGCAGCGAGGTTATGTGAGTGTCTACATGTAGCTCACCCGCGTCGGTTAGATAGTAGGATTCTTCAGGCATCTTTTGTCTCCTTAGCCTCTGTACTCACCACGTTCACGTAGTATCAAGCGTGCTGAGTTAGCCATCTCCTTAATATGGACTTTAGAGCGAAGGTCGGCTTCACCACTATGGGTTTCGAAGTAGAAAGCTTCAGCGATTATCTCCTCGTCAGTTTCATCTCCTTCGAGATTGTCAGCGAGGACTTCTCGGATAGCGTCTATATCGGCTTTGGTGATTTCTACTTCAAACTTTGGCATGATGCTCCTATAGGACAAATTGCTTATCTCTCAGTTTAGTTAGTACATCGTCTTCTACTTCATCCTTTATAGCTTTCTCAAGAAGAATGAAGCGGAGACTATCAGATAGCTTGTCTCTACTTGTCTGGGCATGTTGTAGTCCTAAGGGAGTAACAACAATGCGCTTCTTAAGTCTTTCAGCAGCTCGAGAAGCTGTAGCTAAGCCCTTATCAGTCTTCTGCCATTCTCGCTGACGTAGTCGACCTTTACCTTGCCAGTATCTTCTACGTGAAGCTCGTCCAGGGATGCTTTTGGAGTACTTTGCAGAAGCAGCTAACTCTCGTTGGTAGGATTCCTCTATCTCTTCTAAAGTTCGAGGTATACGTCGACCCTCAGCTTCGACTGTTATAGTAGATGAGGTAATTACGAAGCCTTCTCGATCTAGTAGGTCCAAGGCAGCTTCAGTGTGTGAGGAGCTTTCTTCAGCAGCTTTAGCTATTTGACCTACTGTCTGAGGAGTAGATGACTCTTCTTGAAGTTCAGCTAATGCTGCTAAAGTAAAGTCATACTGAGAAGGATCACTTCCTACTCCCTCAGTCCATTGTGCCCCTTTACTAGAGAGGGTATAGTAGTTAGGCATGTTGGAAAGCTCCGTCTCGTCTAAGTGCGATAGCTTCTTTTATAGATACAACATCAGATATCCAACCCTCTTTAGTTCTAACAACTTTTCTTAGAGCATCTTCTATTGTGTTGTAGGCTGAGAGTCTAATAATCTGGAGCTCATGCTCTTGCCCTATTCTATGAGCTCTATCTTCTGCTTGTTCGTTGACTGTTGGATTCCACCATAGATCCATGAAGATTATCGTCTGAGCTATTTGAAGGTTAAGACCTACTCCAGCAGTCTTTAAGGACCCTAGAAAGACTTTAGTGTCTCCTGCCTTAAAGCGTGCTTCTTCGTCATACTTATCAGCATTACTAACAGGTCCAGCATAGTAAGCTGCGTCAGGTATATACTGATGTAGAAGACGTAGATAACGCTCGAAGTAGGAGTAGACGATCACAGGGGTGTCTACACTATCTAAGAGGTCTAAGAGAACTAGAGTCTTAGCAGCATTAGTATTTAGGATCTCTTCTTTAGAGGTAAGAGTAGGTTCCAGACATATCTGGCGTAATCGGGTAACTCTTGCTAGAAGAGAAGAAGCTCGAATCTCTTCTCCAGAATCTAGCTCTACAAAGAGTTCTTGCTCCATTTGGTCATACTTGATTCTTTGAGAAGGAGTAAGCTCTACAGGTATGTCTCTGTAGAACTTAGGTATAAGATTAAGGACGTCCTTTTCATGCCTAATCATATGTCGGTGTAGTATAGCTCTTAGAGTCTCTCTACTGCTTTTACGGAAGCCAGTTACTATCTTTACGCCTGGCTTAATCTCGACTCGATAGCAGAAGGTATTTACGAATCTCCAGTAATCATCATACTGCTTAGGAGAGACGATATGGAGAAGAGACCATAGGTCCTGAGGGCCATTCTGCATAGGGGTACCTGACATAAGGACTGTTCGAGGAGCTAC
>CAZQOY010000215.1:0-3525 GCA_964595095.1 uncultured bacterium
CTGGAGGCAGCCGCCCGGGCGCTGGTGGAGTAGTGCCACCTCGTCCGTTCAGCAACGTTCACCCGCCCTTACCACCGAATATACCTGGCAAAGCATTTCTATACGATAGAATGGGCGCGCCTTAAATTCCCGGCGTCAAAGTCGCATTATCCTGTCATCCCGGAACCAGGGGGATATGACAAATGAAACAGTTAGCTTTTACCCTTGCCCTGATGTCTGCCGCGCTATTGCTTTCAGCCTGCGGTCCACGCCCCGACTACGACGTCATCATCCGCGGCGGCACTATCTACGATGGCAGTGGCTCAACCCCCTACACTGCCGACCTGGCCATCAGGAGCGACACCATCGCCGCCATCGGTGACCTGGACACCCTGAGCGGCCGCATTGAGATAGACGCCTCCGGTATGGCCGTTACCCCCGGCTTCATCAATATGCTCAGCTGGGCCAACGTCTCCCTCATCCACGACGGCCGCGGCCAGAGCGACATCCGCCAGGGGGTGACCTTGGAGGTCATGGGCGAGGGCACCTCCATGGGGCCCTTGAACGAGGAGATGAAGGCCGACCGCCGCGCCAGACAGGGTGACATCAAGTACGACATCACCTGGACCACCCTGGGCGAGTACCTCCAATTCCTGGAAGACAAGGGCGTCTCCACCAACGTGGCTTCTTTCGTGGGCGCCACCGCCGTGCGCATTCACGAGGTGGGCTACGAAGATCGCTCCCCGACCCCTGAAGAGCTGGAGCGGATGAAGG
Organism: uncultured bacterium; assembly: GCA_964595095.1. Lineage (GTDB taxonomy): Bacteria > Fidelibacterota > Marinisomatia > SCGC-AAA003-L08 > TS1B11. The sequence goes on from CAZQOY010000215.1 coordinate 754, forward strand.
CCCTGGTGCGCCAGGCCATGGAGGAGGGCGCTGTGGGGGTCAGCTCGGCCCTGGAATACTCTCCGGCCAGCTTTGCCGCTACCGATGAGCTGGTTGAGCTAACCAGGGTGGCCGCGGAATACGACGGCCTGTACATCGCCCACCTACGGCATGAAGGGGATGGCATCTTTCCCGCTTTGGATGAATTCTTTTCCATCGTGCGGGAGGCGGGCATCCGGGGGGAGATCTACCACCTGAAAGCCTCCCGTAAGCAAAACTGGCACAAGCTGGATGAGGTGATCGGGCGCATCGAGGCGGCCCGGGCCCAGGGGCTGCAAATCACCGCCGATGTGTATCCCTATCGGGCCTTCTCCACTGGTCTGGATATCTTCTTTCCTGCCTGGGTTCAGGAAGGGGGCCACCAGGCCTGGGTGGAGCGCCTGAAGGACCCGGCCGTTCGCCAGCGACTTAAGACCGAACTGGACATTCTACCCCCTGAGGACATCCTGCTGGTGGACTTCCGCAACGAGAAACTGCGTCACCTGACAGGCAATACCCTGGCGGAGGTCGCGGCCATGCGCGGCACCTCACCCGAAGAGACCATGATTGAGTTGGTCATCGAGGACGACAGTCGGGTGGGTATCGTTGGATTCGCCATGTCCGCAGAGAATCTCCGTAAGAAGCTCACCCAGCCCTGGGTGAGCTTCTGCTCGGACGCCGGGGCCATAGCCCCAGAGCCCCCGTTTACCAACTCCAACCCCCATCCCCGGGCCTACGGCTCCTTCGCCCGGCTGCTGGGCAGGTACGTGCGGGAGGAGCAGGTCATATCCCTGGAGGAGGCCGTCCGCCGCCTGACCTCATTTCCCGCTGGTAACCTTAAGCTCAAAAAGCGGGGGAGTCTCATCCCCGGCTACTTCGCCGACGTGGTGGTCTTCGATCCCGCCACCATCACCGATCATGCCACCTTCGAGCGGCCCCACCAGTACGCCACCGGCGTGATCCACGTTTTCGTCAACGGCGTTCAGGTGCTGGATGGCGGCGAGCACACCGGGGCCACACCGGGCCGGTTCGTCAAGGGGCCGGGGTGGAAGCAGGATACACGGTAGCGCAAGCAGCAGGAATAAGCCTGCCTAGCGCCCGGCGGCCGACTTCTTCGCCCGGCGCCTGAGGGGCAAGCCTTAGAGGAACAGTGGATTATAGACGGGGGGAAATGTGACTCTATTGGACATAAGCTGAAGAAAAACCCTCCAGACCGTGGCCTGGAGGGGGCCAATGACCACTCGGGCCTATTGGGGATGATTACACCCTATCTTACATCACAATTATCGGGCAGGCAACTGCTTTCTTGAGTAGCAGCATATGATTCCATATCCGTACCTTGGCCTCCCCGTGGACTGAACGGCCAGGGGCGCGACCCGGCTACGCTGCTATTATGCCGGGCAAGACTTCCCGCATTCTACGGAACTGAACCCAGTCAGCTGCGAATAGATCATGACCGGACAGCCGTCAATTAATGGTGTGAGCCATATCGTGTACCATATTGTGTTGCATATTGGGTGATATATGTGTACACTAGCCGGTAGATAGCATAAGGAGGAATAATGCGCTTCGTTTCCGTAAGAGACTTGAGGGGCAAGTCGGCCCGGGTCTGGGGACAGCTGAAAGATGAGAAGGAGCTGGTGATCACGTCCAACGGCAAGCCTATCGCCATTCTCTCCGCTGTTCAGGAGGACCGCCTGGAGGAGACCCTGGCGGCTATCCGCCGCGCCCGGGCCATGGCCGCACTTGACGCTATACAGCAACGGGCGGTCAAAATGGGTCTTGCGGACATGACCCTTGAGGAGATTAACGCCGAAATCGCGGCGGTGCGGAAAAGCCGCCGCGGGTGAAAATTGTCTTAGATACCAATGTAATTGTCTCAGGGCTGCTGAACCCGCACGGGAAGCCCGGGACAATACTGCAAATGGTCATTTCCAAGGCCGTTACAATCTGCTATGATGCCCGCATCATCACCGAGTACCGTGACGTCTTGCTTCGGCCTAAATTCCCCATTTTAAGAGCAGAAGTGGATGCGATTCTAGAGCAGATCGAGGCTGCCGGTCACCTCGTGGTAACTTCGCCTTTGCCACGGAATTTACCCGATCCTGACGACGAGCCTTTCCTGGAAGTCGCCATGTCTGGGGAAGCCGAATGCCTGGTTACCGGCAATGTCAAGCACTATCCGGAAGACCATCGCCGGGGGATGAAGGTGGTATCCCCGGCCGAATTCGTGGAGCTGTATCGCACCAGCATAGCTGGCTGATAGTAGTCCGTAGTCCGTTGCTGACGGCCAACTGCCAACTGCCAACTGCCAACTGCTACTGCTACTGCTACTTTTCCCCTTCCCATCATAGTAAAATAGTAGCATCCATGGCCCGCATTCCCGAAGAGACCATCAACCGGATTCGTGACGCCGCTGACATCCTGGATGTGGTGAGCGGCTACGTGCAGCTCAAACGCCGGGGCCGCAACTGGTTCGGCCTGTGCCCTTTCCACCAGGAAAAGACCCCCAGCTTCAGCGTCAACCCGCAGAAGCAGATCTTCCACTGCTTCGGCTGCGGCAAGGGCGGCAACGCCATCACCTTCGTCATGGAGCTGGAGAAGCTGGAGTTCGTGGAGGCGGTGCAGCGGCTGGGTGAGAGGTACGGCATCCCGGTTGAACTATCCGGGACCACCGATCCCCGCCGGAAGGCCACGGTGCAGCAGGTCCTGGACCTGTGCGAGCTGGCCGCCGGTATTTACCAGAAGAATCTT
>CAZQOY010000216.1:0-3489 GCA_964595095.1 uncultured bacterium
GTACCCATGAGCGGCATTATGGATGTGGTACTTCCCACCACGGCTACCGCGGTGCCTCCTCCTGCGGGTGGGGCCCCAGCTGCCACTGGCGCTCCCGCCGCAGCGGTTCCCGCGGAATCCGCACCGGTGGCCCCGGTCATTGCGGGACAGCCCATTACCGGCCTGATTATTGACACCCGGGGGCTGGGCATAAAGCCGTCGATGTCGCCGCGTGTTCTGGCCGACGACGGTTCCATCCTGTACGGTCCGGGAAAATATCCCCGCGATTTTGCCGTTACCCAGGGAGTAGTTGGGTATCATAAAGACATTGAGGCCGCCAAGGGTGACGCCAGAGTAGCCGGCAACCCCCTCACCATTAAAGGAGCACGCACTTCCGGTACCCTGGCCACCGATGTGATTATTTCCATGAGCAATGCCCAGCAGGCCGCCCGCTACGATGGATTTACCGAAGCCATTGCCAATTGCCGGGTGATGTTCATTCTCGACTGAGGTGGGCGCAGCGCCGGGATCTGAACCATGAATAGGATAGTTATGTATCGGGTCGTTCCAGTTCTGTTAATCGTCATGCTTGTAAGCGGGCTCTCGGCCAGAGGCAAGCCTGCCGGACCAGCGCCCCCGCCGGACAGGCAGCTCTTCGGGCGGGTTACGTTTCCTCTGGGCACGGTCCAGGTACAGGTTACTCCGAATCCCGGCTGGGAGAAAGTTGCCCTTAACCAGGAAGTATTCGTCAGTGACAAGATCAAGACGCTGCCGAAGTCCCGCTGCGAAATCACGCTCAACGGTGGCGGGAAAGTCCGCATTGGCGAGCAGACGGAGCTGGAGCTTACCCAGGCCAGTGTGACGCCCCTGAAGAAAAACTTCAGTGTTACGGTGAGCAAGGGGCAGATATGGGTTGCGGCCAAGGCGGCCTTCGGTGAGACCAAGAACGTGGCGATCCGCGCGCCTACGGCCGTGGCGGCCATCCGGGGCACCAAGTACCGGGCCGTGGCTGATACGGCCGAGAGCTCCGTGCTGGTCTACGAGGGTAAGGTGGACGTGATCTGGGCCGGGGCCGTGGAAGAATCCGGCCAGGGGGATGCCGGGCCGGGTGGCGCGCCGAGCGCGATCAAGATCGGTCCCCCGCAGCAGGTCGCCCCGCCGGCACAGGTGCCGGGGCCTTACGAAGTATCCCTGGAAGACTGGATAACCCTGGTGGAAGGCATGCAGATCAACGTTCGCCGGGACGGGAAATACAATATGTTCGAGTTTGACCAGGCAACCGATGCCGAGCTTGATTTCGTCCGCTGGAACAAGGACCTGGACACCCAGCAGGGCCAGTAATCCTGATGAGCCTGGTATAACAGGGTGATTCGCAGCGCATATGCCGGATAAGCTCAAGCGGCTGCTTATCGGGTCCGGGCTGGGAGTGCTCTCAGCCCTTTTTATTTGGGGCGCAACCTCAGCCAGATGGTCCTTTCTGAGGGGGGTAGTGGACAACTATGAGTTCAGCTCCTATGACAGCCGGTTCCAGGCCAGGACTTCAAATTTCCAGGAGGAGTCCATTGACACCGTCCTGATCATCGATATCGACCAGCAAAGCATCAACGAGCTGGGCAACTACTTCCGCTGGTACCACGACCGGCACGGGCGGCTTATCGATTATCTCTCCTCCGGCGGGGCACGAGCCGTCATCTTTGACATTCTCTTCGATCCCGAACCAGATCCCCATCGGGACACCGCCTTTGTAAACGCCACTCACCGGGCGGGAAACGTTTACCACGCTATCGCCCTTTCCCAGGCCGACACCTTGAACTTCCAGTACCCCATGACGGCCCCGCCGGAAGGGGCGCACCTGCACGTCATTGGTCCGGGCGAGGATCTGGAGAGTGTAGCCCTGCTCTTTTTTGGTGATCCCGCAGCAGCAGAATACCTGCGGTCCATTAACACGGACCTTCTGCCCGCCGACGGCAAAGCCAGAGAGGGGCAGGTGGTCCGCATTCCCACCCTGCTGGATGCCGCCTCCAAGACCCTGCCGTTGCCCGCCGGCATCGCCGCCCATTTCCCTTCGGGTGAACGGTTCGACATCACTTTTATTGATCTGCTGAATGCAAGCCGGGGAATCGGCAGCGCCAACTTCCCCCTGGACTCGGATGGCATAATCCGCCGGAGCCCCACGGCGGTCTATTTCTCCAGCGCCGGCCAGGTCTATCCCAGCCTTACCATGGCCGCCATCATGGACATCCTGGACGTACCCGGGGACGGCCTGGATTATGATTTCAAGCATCAGCGGCTGAGAATGACCAACCGCACCGGAGAGGTGGTGCGAGACATCCCTATCGATCCCCAGGGACGACTATGGGTGAACTACCATGGCACCCACCGCACCTTCCGCTATATCCCCTATGCCTGGGCCTCGCCGGAGATGCTACCGGCTGAGTATTTCAAAGACAAGATCGTCCTGGTCGGCTCCACCCTGCCGGGCCTGATGGACCTGCGTAACACCCCGGTGCAGGAAGCTTTCCCGGGAGTGGAAATTCACGCCAACGTCATCATGAGTATCCTCATGGACGAGTTTGTGCGCCCGGTATCCAAAGATACCATGTTCCTGATCGTGGTTATGCTGGGACTGGCGTTGGGCGCCCTTCTCGTATGGTTCAAGGCGTTAACATCACTGCTGATCACCGTCGTCGTTACGGGGGGATGGATGCTGTTCACCTACGCCCGTTTCCTGGGTGGGCTGGAAGTGTTCGAGATGGTCCGGCCGATCATCAGCTTTGGCGGGACATTTCTCAGCGTGAATCTGTATCAATTCCTGGTCCTGGAGAAGGACAAGCGCTTCCTGCGCAAGACCTTCGGCACGTACGTATCCCCTGAACTCATCGAGCAAATGGTGGAGAACAAACTCGAACCCCAGCTGGGTGGGGAGTCGGGCGTGCGCACCGCCTATTTCACCGATATCCAGTCCTTTTCCGGTTTCTCCGAAATACTCACTGCCAAGCAGCTGGTGGCGCTGCTCAACGAGTATCTCACCAGTATGACCGATATCCTGCTGAACGAAGGGGGCACCCTGGACAAATTCGAGGGCGACGCCATCGTCGGCATCTTCGGCGCACCGATGCCCATGGAAGACCACGCCCTGCGGGCCCTGCACACTGCGCTCAGTATGCAGAAAGCCCAGGCGGAGCTCCGGCAGAAGTGGGCCTCCGAAGGGGACAAGTGGCCCGAGCTGGTACACAACATGCGCATGCGCATCGGCGTTCACTCCGGGGAGTTCGTTACCGGCAACATGGGCACCACCACCCGCATGAACTACACCATGATGGGTGATGTGGTGAACACCGCCGCCCGCCTGGAGGCCTCCGCCAAACAGTACGGCATCTACATCCAGTGTACCGCCAAATCCCTGAACCTGGCCGGCCCCGAACTCTTCGAGTGGCGGGAGATCGACAAGGTCCGGGTGGTAGGCAAATCGGAAGCGGTGGAGACGGTGGAGATCATGTCCAACAAAGG
>CAZQOY010000217.1:0-3439 GCA_964595095.1 uncultured bacterium
CTTTCAAAGAGAGGGAATCGAGGGGTGAGTTATTCCAGCATCTTGATGGACTTGGTGCAAGCTGGCGTTGACAGCCAGGTGATGCAGATACCGGAGGGGATATCCCCGGCCTAGACCGCGACGGGAGTGAGGCTAAAGACGCGGGCGAGTCGCGCCGCACTGCTGACATCTCCACGACGTAAGGCCTCACGGACATCGTCCAGCTTGTATGCATCCTCGAGGGATAAATAAGGCGACCAACCCTCATCCGTATCAATCAATTCGACATCGACTTCAGCCACATACTGCCCCTCGTGTACGAGCTTTGTATGGGGCCTTTTCCTCATGTTTTTCTCCTTGTAAAATCCTCCGACCACCGATCAGGATCGGGCCTTTAGGCTGTGACAATAGTCGGATATCTTCACGTCACGACGTTGGGTAAGCTTCAAAATTCATTACAAGTGTCCTGCTCATGACGAAATACTACTGCGCGCACCTACTGTACGGCAACGAAAATCATGAGTTCCGGGGCATGGGGGCTTCCCGGTCTCCGGCTTTGTGGTTATAAATCGTTTCCGTGAGGCCTAACGGCAGAGCTCACTTGCCTGCATGGAGCGCCAGCGGAATGCAAGTCAGGTGGAGCGAATTGTTAGGCGTTACGGATAATTTTTTCATAATCCTTAGCAAGTAATTTTGATATTAATGATTTTAATTCAGGATACTCGTTATAAATGCCTTTAGTTCTACTTCCAGTCAAATGACGTATCAGTATTATTCCATTCACAAAAAAGTTGTTTAATTTATAAGATTCATATATTCTACAGTTTCTATACCTTGCCTTCGGTATAAAGCTTAACATTATTTTTTCTACAGTGATGTTTCTATTAAGTTTTTTCAGTAACTTGAAACCAGTCTCAGATGTGCCTACTGATTCAGAAAATATTATACGAGGTTTTACGAGTAGTATTATTTCTTCAAGTTTTTTTAAACAAATATTTTCTAAATCACTCCTTATCTGTTCACTGAGATCACCTAATTTGTCTAAACTAGGGCTTCGAAAAAAAATATCTGTTTGTCTTTTCAGAATGTTTAGTTGATCTAGTAAATTAGCATTTGAGAATATAGTCATTATTTCCACAGCAAGATCATAATTTTCATACATATAATCGTGCCGATCTGGTACATAAACAATTTTATCTGGATCAAAATCTTTAGCATTTCCCCCAGGATTATCACCTACGAACAAAAAATTTGGTCGCTCTCTAACCATTGGTGAATAAAAAACAGCAAATCCGGCTTGCCAAAGTTCACGTTGATAAACATCTGTACAATTTTCGAATATTCGCCACTTATTTTCTATGCTCTTTGCTATTTGTATTGCGACTTCCCTCATATCTAACCAACCAATTGTTTATGATAATCGCAAGGAGCGCAAAGTTCAAGGGCTTGGAGAAATGCAGGATATCATTTCACCCAGTTTTGGTACATAGCATCAAGTTTCTTGACAATTTCCGGGAATTCTTTTACCAAATCGTTTGTCTCCGTTTTATCAACTTTCATGTCATACAATTCCCATGGACCATCATTATCCGAAACGAGCCTCCAGTTTTCATGACGAACGCCCTTCCCTTTACTCCATTGCCAATAAATTGTACCTCGATCCCCACGCTCTTTCTTCTGAAAGATCGGGACGAGACTGATTCCCTTCATCGGTGGTATTGTTTGATCATTCAATTCGGTCGGATAACTTACTCCGGCTATTTCCACCACGGTAGGCATAATATCGATAAAGTGACCCACTTCATGGCTGATTCTATTTTTCCCCTTGATACCTTTCGGCCAATACGCAATCAACGGAGTGCAGCTTCCACCCTTATGAGTGTTATCTTTGTAGAGCCGGAATGGTGTGTTGCTGACATTTGACCATGATCTGCCAATTTTAGTCCAGCGAGTCATCGAACCCATTTCACCTTCATTTGCGGTGGGATTATATTCAGAAAAATCTCCCTCTGAACTGGCTGCGCAGCCATTGTCAGATGCGAATAATATTAGAGTATTGTCAAGCTCCCCCCTTTCCTCAATTTTATCCAACACCTTGCCAATATTTTGGTCCATTCGATCTATCATTGCAGCATAGACGGCCATTCGCCCATCTTCCTTTATCTTTTCCTCCTCTGAAAGAGAATCCCAATCGCCGTAGTAGGGCTCGGATAATGGAAAACTCTCATCTATCAGGCCCATTTCTTTTTGTCGTTTATAACGGGCTTTGCGATATCCTTCATAGCCCGCCATGAACTTTCCCTTGTACTTTTTAATATCTTCCGGCCAGGCCATTAGGGGATCGTGCGGCGCTGTGTAAGATAGATACAGGAAGAATGGCTTCCCCTCTTCCTTGTATTCGTCGAGGTATTGCAGTGCATATTTTGTAAAATAATCCGTGGTGTAAAAGTCTTTCTCCTTTGGGGTGTAAGGCTCATACACTTTATCGTCGATACACCATGTCCTTGGGAAAAAACGTGTCTTATGAGCGGGCACACCTTCTCCACTTCTTTGAACGCCTGGATTAAAGTAGTTGCAACACCCATCTCGCAGTCCAAAGTACCGGTCGAATCCACGATCATGGGGATTATCCAAACCGTGATGTTTCCCAGTCATTAATGTTCGATAACCTGCAGCTTGTAGCACTTTGCCGAGGGTAACACAATTTTTAAAATGCCCCGGCTTTTTATCCATCCCAACCTGTTGTGCATAAAGACCAGTCAGAAGACATGCCCGTGAAGGAAAGCATTTGGCAGTATTGTGAAATTGGGTGAATCGAATTCCTTCTTTAGCAAGACGGTCAAGATTTGGTGTATCCACCTCCCCACCATAGCAACCAAGATCTGCCCAGCCCATGTCATCAGCCAAAATAATTACAATGTTCGGCTTTTTTGTTTTCTGATCATTTCTGGAGAAACAACTGATCATAGTTGGAAAAGTGCTTAACACACTAACAATTCCTACAGTTGATTTTAAAAAAGAACGTCTATCCATTGATTCTTAGAATGTTACGGAATACTGAAATCAACGCTATCAAACATTATTTGGTCCGAAATACTTAGCAATTACCTTGTTTATTGTAGTAGCGCCTAACGAAGAACTCAGCCACTCCTCTCACTCCTCTCATCCCCTCACCCCCCTGGCTTCACCCGACCAGCCCGGCTACGTTCATACTACGCCGGGCAAGCCCATTTTGGTGCCTCGAATTACAATCACCCCCTCACCCCCCGGGCCTCTCCGCTCCAGCCCATTTTTGTGCGCAGGACCTGGAAGTAGTCGCTGTCCAGCAGGCGGACCATGTTGATGTTCCAGGTGGCCCGCCGGGTGGTGACCACCGCACCGCTGTCGATCTCCAGTCTCACCTGCCCGTCCAGGGTCAGGGCGATGCCCTCCTCGGACTCCTCGAAGCGGATGACGATCT
>CAZQOY010000218.1:0-3436 GCA_964595095.1 uncultured bacterium
CTATGGAGATACGGATGTATCAGAGTTAGTCGCCCTTCTCAAAGATGTCAAAAATGTGGAAGTACGGATCCGAAAGCTAAGATAAAACATTTGGATCTTGTGAAAATAGGGAGATCCCCTCCAGGGATAAATACCGCAAGTTTAAACTAAACTTTCTTTCCCTCATTGTGCCGGATCAAGGTTGAGGTATGTTTTTTTGCTTTCCTGACGGCAATTTCCCGAGTTCTCTCTCATTTTTTTGATTTTCCGTCCATCCTGTGATATAAGTCTTACTATCAATCACCGAGCTCCAGAACGCCCACAGCCGTTGATCCCAGAAGGAGCGACTCCTGGATCCTTCCGGTCTGACCTTGACGGACACGGTGGCGCCCAGCCCGTCGGATGACTGTTGGGCAACCTTGCCGATGTTCAAGATGCTTCCGTGGAGAGAGCTGCTTCCCGGCACGGCCAGGGAAGGCTCTATCTCAAGAATCTCACCGTCCATGGAGCTGGTAACGGAAGTGGCTTGAATCTTCTCTACCAGGCGTCCGATCTTCGTCTCGAGACTGGTGATGGTCGCTTCCATGGCCTTCTCATCCATGCCGTCAAGTTCCTTATCCTCTCCGGGCTGAAGCTCTTACTCCCGTTTAGTGTCTATCAGCCCATCCAGGCTCTTTTGAGCCTCCTCCAGCTCGCTCTGCCTGGACGCGTTGATCTCTATCGAGATCAAGTGTAAATAATATATAAACAAAGAAATGAGCTCCCGGGTTCAAAAAAAAAGTATGCTTCGGCTTTTTACCTTACTTGGATCATAAACTTTTCTATCAATCAATACACCACCGTGATATCATTCCGCACCGGGTCTTACCCATTCACCCGATTCTGCACAAATGCACCGGGCGGATTAGGCACAAACTTATAACCGTGTCCGAGTACGGTGAGCAGATGGTGGGGATGAATCTTCTCGCCAAGCTTCTGCCGCAGCCTGGCCACATGAACATCCACCGTCCGCGTCATAGTTTCCGAATCGTAGCTCCAGGATTCGTTCAGAAGCTCGTTCCTGGTAAGCACGCAGTCCGGGTTCTGTACGAATACCAGGAGAAGCTTATACTCCTGTAAACTGAGAGGAATGACCGAGTTGTTTCGCTTAAGCTCACGTTTCTCACCATTCAGACAGAACTCGCCAAAACGGTACACCCCCCCTCTTATCCGCCTGGCAGGGAGGGTGTGTCCAGCCCGCCGCAACAGTGCCTGAATACGGGCCAGGAGAACCTGCATGTCAAAGGGCTTGGTGAGATAGTCGTCGGCCCCGATCCTGAGCCCCATCACAGTGTCGATGGTCGTACTTCTTGCAGTGAGCAGGAGAATCGGCGTCTGCAGGCCGGCTTCTCTGAGGTTCTGGCAGACCTGGAATCCGTCGCGCCCCGGGAGCATGACATCCAGGATGATCAGGTCGTATGTCCCGCCGGCCGCCTCGGACTCACCCCGCACCCCCTCCCCGACAGCGACAACCTCGTAGCCCTCGCTCCTCAGACGGTCTTCGAGGGAGAGCACGAGGCCCTCCTCATCCTCGACGATCAGGATTCTTCTGCTCATCGCGCCACTCGCTTTTGAAAAGAAAGAACAACGGTAAAGCGGCAGCCGGGTCGAGGGACTTCCGCCAGGTTGAAGTACGGGCTCTCCAGCGTAACCGTACCTCCCAGGATTCCCACCATCCTTCGCACCAGATGAAGTCCGAGCCCGCTGCCCGGACCCTGCTCTTGCATACTGCGCTCTCCGCGGGTAAAGGCGTTGAATACTCGCGACTGCTCCCGGAGGGGAATGCCCGGGCCGTCGTCTTCTACCGTGATGCGCAGGGTATCGAAGGCTCGATGGCCCAGGTTTAGCCGGATTTCCCCCGGATTGCTGTGGCGGATAGCGTTTACCACGAGATTCTCGAGAACAAGACGGAAAGCCATTGGATCTGTGTAGATTGTCGCGGGAAGTGACTCCATGCTGACGTTCAACCTGGAGTGTGCCTCCATGGCAAGTTGTTCGAGGGAAGTGGTCACCTCCTCGATCAGCCCTGGAAGATCCACCTCCACCACATCGAGGCGACTCCCCTTTTCGTATTCCAGGCCGGAGTAGAGCAGGATGCCTTCCACCATCCTGGACAGGCGTTTCGCCTGCTCGCGGATAACCGAGGCGTAACGGGAGAGCCGCCCCGGGTCGCGGACGATCCCGTGTACCAGGTTGTCCGAGGCGGCCTGGATTACGGATATGGGTGTTCGCAGCTCGTGACTCATCGAGGCCACGAAGTCCTGCTCACACTCGCGAAGTTTTCCGGTCTTCCTGTAGAGGCGGTAGAGGATAACCAGGCTGCCGAGGAGCAGCGCCAGAATGCCTACGCTCACGGTGAGGTTCAATACCTTTCGTACGGCCATTACGGATTCCACGGAGCCCTCGGGGAAGAAGATTTCCAAGCGTATTGGATGGTTGTTGAGAACTTGGTCTCTGGAGAGTTCTTGTTGCGCCACGCCTCTGCGCGTTCTCAGAAGCCAGAAACGCACCAGCGGATCCGCCAGGAGGCCTGGATCACTATCGGCCAACCGTGTAGACCCGCCAGGCATGGTGGCCTTCTCGTCTGCGGTTGCGGAGAAAGCGAGGGATACGGCCAAGCGCATCTCGCTCAGGGCAGTACCGATGAGGGGAAAGACCAGATCCGGCCTACGCTCCGGAGGAGGAATGTCCGAAAGAGCCAGAGTCTCCTCGCTGTTGCTGCGAATGATCCGAAAGGGGTAACCCTCGAGGTGCCGGTTCAAGTAAAAGGGAAGAATGTCTGCATAGAGGACTTCCTCGTCGAGGCGCAGCGCCAACAGGGCCTCGATGCGCCTGGACGACAGGGACGCCCCAGACCGGTCGAGGTAGTGGCCTCCAAGGATCGGCTGAGCCACCATGCCGTTCTGTGCCAGATCCCTGTACATGGAGTGCAGTACCTTCATTGGGTCCTCATGCGCGATCTTATCCACGTACACGGAGAAGAAATCAGGTGGATCCACTGGAACGAAGGTCCCCTTGTCGAGAGACAACACCAGAACCGGTTCGTTAGGCGTGGCAGAGAGGATGTATACCTCCTCCAAAAGCTGGGGGAAAGGTGCGGTCTCTTTCCAGAAGCGGAAGCCGTCAATCGTCTCGTCGAACGAAGCGTTCCTGTAGGCGTCCGGAGCCACACGCACGAGCGAAAGCAGGATCTGGATCTCACCCGAGCTGTCTTGCAGCGCCTGTGTAGCTCCCATGATAAGGTTTTTACGAATCCGCCCTTCCTCCAGGTGAGAGGCTTCACTCACCCAGCGGACCTGCAAGACACCGAGCACGACGACCCCTGCGATGAGGACGATCCCTGCCAGTTGGATGGCAATGCCACGGGCTTCCCTTCTGCTCACGAGCTCAATTGTAATGTCTTCCGAACAAAAATGTA
>CAZQOY010000219.1:0-1859 GCA_964595095.1 uncultured bacterium
ATCGAGCTGGGCGTCAGCGACGTGGACCTCAACCGCTACTCACCCCTGGACGACCGGGACAACCGTGACGCCGGTTACGCCGTGCAGTTCCAATGGCGGTCCAGGCCCCTGGCGCTTGCGGGCCGCCCCCTGAGTGCCGGTGTGCGGTTGGATGGACTGGGTAAGGGCAGCCGGTTTCAGCCACCGGGCCGGTGGGACGCCGTGGAGTTTCAACGGGACTGGGACCTGGACGGCCAGCCTGAGGGGTATCACTGGCAGGCGGTCAACCTCTTCCTGGAGGAGGCGGGACAGCAGCGGGCCTTCGCGGAGCTGGGGCGCATCGAGGCGGACAGTGCCAGGACGGGCAGGCTGCGCTGGGGCGTTACCGGAAACGACACCAGACCGCTTACGGGAAAGTTCACCCAGACGCTCCTTTCTCGCGAAAACAGAGAGCGCTGGTGGCGGCTTGCCGATGGTGAACTGCAATATAAATTCAAGAACCTGGCGCCATTTTTCAGGTACTACAGCGAAGACCGGCAAAGAGGTCCCTCTTTCGGCTACCGGGTCAACCAACTGGCGTTCGGCCTGCAAGCCTGGCTGCCCCGAGGCATCCGCGTGGGTCTCAGCCGGGAACGCCGACAAGACGTATTCCAGACCGGGCTTGACGAGACGGCCCATCTCTGGCGTCTGTCCTTCCTGCAATCGGGGTCCCGGGGCAGTCGCCTGGAGACCACCCTCTCCTTCAACGAAAAGGTAACCAGCGACGACCGGGACGACCTCTCCTATCTCATGGGTAACCTCTCGCTGGTACATCGTCCGGTGGGCAAGCCCTGGTGGCTGGACCTGCGCTACCGGCTGGAGCGCAGCATCGCCGAATCCAAAGCGGTTATTTATGATTCGGTTGGAACAGGGCTGGGACAGTATCGCTACGACCCGGTATATGACACTTATGTACCTGACGAGGCGGGCACATTTATGCGATATACCATCCCGGCAGGGGAGGTACGCCCGGTTAATACCGTGAAAGCCCGATTCCGGGTCCAGGCAGACCTTAACCGCATCCGGCTGCCCTTCGGGCTGGCCAGGGATTTCAAGGAAGCCCGGATTATCCTCCAGGGACGACTGGCGGCGGTTACGGACAAGCATACGCTGGCCACTTACTATAAACCGTCCCTGAATGATACCAACGCCATTGATGTCCAGTCCCGGCTGCAGCTGGACCTCGCTCTCCAGACCCAGCCCCGGCGACCCCAGTATAAACTGCGCCTTTTACGGTTGATAAAGTTAAACCGGGCTAATATTGGCGGAATGGCTATAGGGACACCCCTCGGGGAGACCCTGGAGCAGTCCTCCGCGCAACTGGAGCAGATAAGCCGTCACCAGGTAGCCGGGCGGAAAGTCAATCTGGAATTGCGGCTGACCCGTGAGCATAAAGCCCTCCAGTCCATGGTATCGCTACTCCGCCGCCATGATGTCCTGAAGTGGCAGGGCAAGGGTACCGTGTCAGGGACCATAGGAGAACGCCTCACTGCCAGCCTGACCGGCAACTGGCAGCAGGAAGTGGACCGGGAGCTGGACGAATTATGGGTACGCACTGTCACCTGTGGCGCGGGTTTGCAGCGTGTCGTGGGTTCCCGGGGCCGGCTGCGGGTAGACCTGGAACGGTTTTACGTAACCGCCAGCCGGGAGATGGCCATCCCCTACCTCCTGGCAGAAGGCTTTCCCACCGGCATATCGCAGCGGATACGGGCCAGCGGGCAGTTTCACCTCTCCCGCAGCCTGCTGCTCACGCTTACTATTTTCTCACGGCAGGAGGCGGGACGCACCCCCTTTACCAACGCCAACCTGGAGCTCAGGACCCAGTTTTGAGATTACCCGTC
>CAZQOY010000219.1:1869-3411 GCA_964595095.1 uncultured bacterium
ATTATCCTGCTGTGCAGCTGCCTGGTCCCGCCCTTAAGGGGGCAGGTGGTGAAGGTCGTCCTACCGGATACCGTATTGCTGGTCTCGTCGATACCACAGGTAACCCCTGTCCTCACCGACCGGCTGGTGAGTGAAGGCCGCCGGGGACGGCTGGGGGTGGTCTATCGGCTGGAAAGTGTGGTTATGGAAAAGTGGTCTGATAGCAGCCTCACCCTGAAATACCATGGTGAGGATATCCCGGTTCCACCGCCGGACACCATAGTGGCTGTTAATGGCGAAGGTACCGGACTGCCGAATCTCGTTACCTTCTTGCGTGTGGCTGCCCCACATCAAGGGGGCTTCCTGCAAAGCGCCAGCCGACCTGCCTGGCGGGTAGTGGATAAATCCTATTTCAGCCGTGGTGAAGGATACGGAATCCGGTACCGTCTGGAGGATGTATCCCGGAAAACGGTACAGGTGTTGGCGGCGTACGATGAACAGGGAGACCCGCCAGCTGGCGGGCTGGTCGGAGAAATAACCCTGGATCTGCCTAACTTCCTGGGCACCCTCCGCTACCTGCACGTTCACTGGCGACGTCTGAACCCGGCTACTCAGACCATCGACCTAGCCTACACCGAGCCTCGTCTCCCCCTGCTGCCGCTGGGGGGCCAGGTGTCGTTTTCCCAGGACCTGCGGGACACACTCTACCTGCAGCGGGATGTGAAGGTACAGCTGGTATCCCTCCCGGCCCAAGGCTGGAGCGCCGCCTTTGGCGTAGGTATGCGAAACCTCCAGGTTACTCCCCACGGTCGGGATCGGGGGCTGGTGCCTTATCGCTTCCGTAATGTCAACCTTTCCCTTGAGCGTCAGACCCTCGACCACCCGGTAAATCCCAGCCGGGGCTACCGGGTAAGTGTGGCCCTGGAGGGTGGCACGGTGGCCGGCGTTGATGTCAGTCCACGAGCCGCTCTGGGACGAGGACGGCTCAAGGCGACCTGGGCCGGCAGTATTGCCCGCCTGACCCTGGCCCAGGATGTGCAGATCATGAGTCTGGCCGCCCTGGAGTTCACGCCGCAGCTGGCCGATTTCGGGCGCTTCGGCGGCAGCGCCACCCTTCGCGGGTACCGGGAAGACCAGTTCCTGGTCCCCTGGGGCGTTGTCTCCCGGACCGAGCTGCGTTTCAGGACCGGTCCGGCTACCCGTATTCACTTTTTTCTTGATGCCGGCTGTCTGGCAGGCTTCGACAGGCTTGCTGCGGTGGGGATCGGTTTGCTGCTGAAAGCGGGACAGAACCTGATCCAGATCGACCTGGCCTGGAACCGGGACGATGAATTCAGGACCGGGAAAGTGCATCTGAGGTTAGTAAATTTCTTATCCATGGGAAAGGACGGCAGGTTGTGACCAAGGCAGATATCCTGGACTTTCTGAAATCCCGGCAGGGGCGCACTTACCGGCGTAAGGACCTGGCCCGGCGGCTGGGGGTGAAGGAGCATCAATATGCCGCTTTCCGCCGCCTGCTTACCGGCCTCATCCGGGAAGGCGTGATCACCCAACAGCGGGGCG
>CAZQOY010000220.1:0-3407 GCA_964595095.1 uncultured bacterium
TGCAGTCTCACGAGTGGTAGTCCATATTGTGTGAAGATGCGCTTGATCTCCCGGTTTTTCCCTTCGGTCAGAATAAGTCGGTAGCTGGTTCGCTGGCCGTGACGGGCTATCTCCTGCACCTGAGCCCGGACTTTAATGCCGCCGGCAATGACGATACCCGCCCCGAGCCGGACAATGGCGCGGGAGTTCAACCGGCCCTTTACTTCCGCCAGGTAGCACTTCTCTACACCATAGCGGGGATGAGTCAGCAGGTTGGCCAGATTACCGTCGTTGGTGATGAGCAGGGCGCCGGTTGTATCCCGGTCCAGCCGGCCTATGGGAAACAGGCGCCGGTTGTCGCGAATGAGTTCCACCACCGTTCCTCGGCCCTGCGGGTCAGTAACCGAGCTTAGCACACCGGCTGGTTTGTGGAGCAGATAGACCACCCGTTCCGACAGTGGCTCAACTGACCGGCCATCCACTTCCACCAGGTCATCCTCGCCGATTTCGACACCTGGAGCGGTTACCTGCCGATCATTCACCCGTACTCGACCAGCGGCGATGAGCTCGTCAGCCTTACGGCGCGCAGCTACCCCCGACCGGGCCAGGTACTTATTCAGTCGCATAGTCTACCGGTGTTGCAGCCTCCCCATCACCCATGATCTCACCGATCTCTTTCAGCTTGGGCAGGTCGCTGAGGCGATTGAGGCCGAAAGCCTGAAGGAATGCGGGTGTGGTGCCGTAGAGCAGGGGCCGGCCCATCCCTTCGTCACGTCCCTTGATGGCCACCAGCTCTTTCTCCAGCAGGGCCCGCAACACCGACCCGCTGTTAACCCCCCTGATCTGATCAATTTCCATCCTGGTAACCGGCTGGCGGTAGGCCACCACGGCCAGGGTTTCCAGTGCCGCCCGCGTCAGGCTCAGCTTCCCTGCCTTACGGAACAGGCGCTGCAAGTAGGGTTGATACTCGGCTCTGGTCACCAGCTGGTAGCCGCCGGCCACTGCAACGATGTCTACCGGGCGCTGTTGCTCCTGAAACTGCTTCTGCAGTGCCGCCACCACCTCCGGGAGGCTGATGTCATTACGCTGCAGGCTCTGATTCAGCCTGGCCTGGGTGAGGGGATCAGGGGAGGCCGTAAGCAGGGCTTCAGTGATCTGCAGGATCTCTTCCGTTATCGGATGGGCCATCAGTCGGTCAGGGTTCTCATCAGGTAAATTTCTTCAAAGGGAGTCGGCTGCTGAGCGACAATCATACCGCGGCGCATCATTTCAAGGACCGCCAGGAACAGAACCACCACTTCCTGGATATGCCGGGCGGTTTTCAAGACCTGCCGGAAGGAAACCCGCCGGGCCGACGCAAAGGCCTGATGGATTGCCCTGATACTGTCGTCCAGCTTGATCGGTTCCACCTCCACCTGCAAGGGCTCAGACTTAGGCATCCGGTCCATTATCTCTTTGATGACACCCATAAGCTGGAAAAGGGAAACGTCCCTGAGATATTCGCCGGGGTCGATACCGTTATCCCCTCCATTAACGGTGCGCCCTATTGGATAGTGAGCACTGCGCAGTTCTGCCAGCCAACGCAGGTCTTCCGAGGCTTTCTTGAAACGCTGGTATTCAATCAGCTGTTGGATCAGTACCTGCCGCGGATCCTCGATCGGTTCATCATCGGTGGGTTCAGAACGGGGCAACAGCATCCGGGCCTTGATGTGCATAAGGGTGGCGGCCAGGAGGATGAACTCTCCCGCCACTGACAGGTTCAAGACCTCCATCATCTCCAGGTAGCTGAGGTATTCCGCTGTGATGTGAGCGATGGGAATGTCGTAGATATCAATTTTGTCCCGTTGGATGAAATAGAGCAGCAGATCCAGCGGGCCCTCAAAATTCTCCAGATGAACGTGGTATGCCATTCCCGGAGGGATCCTTACGGAGAACCCAGTCCCATGGTCTGGCGTGCCTCGGACATCGTGGCTTGAGCCTCGGCCTTGGCCCTGGTTTCGCCGTGATGCAGGATTTCGGCCAGCTCATCGGGGTGATCATCATAGTAGCGGCGCCGCCCACGGAAAGGCTCCAGCTGATCGGCGATGGCCTGGGCGCACTTGCGTTTGCATTCCACGCAGTCCAGGCTGCCGCTTTCGCAGCCGGCCCGGATTTCCGGCACCTGTTCCTTGCTGAACCGGGTATGGTGGGTGAATACCAGGCAGACGTCCGGCCGTCCCGGATCACCCCTGCGCACTTTCTGAGAATCGGTCACGGCCTTGCGCAGCTTGGACTGGATAGTCTCCGGTTCATCGGACATCAGGATTGCGTTGCCCAGGGACTTGCTCATTTTCGCCTGACCGTCCAGTCCCGGCAGCCTTGCGAATTGAGTCAGCATGGCCTTTGGTTCCGGAAAGACCTCTCCGTAGGTCCGGTTGAATTTGCGGGCCAGCTCCCGGGAAATTTCCACGTGGGGTGCCTGGTCTTCCCCCACAGGAACCAGTTCTCCCTTATACAGCAGGATATCCGCCGCTTGTAGAACCGGATAGCCCAGGTGGCCGTAGACCACATTCTCCAGGTTCAGGTCGCGCAACTGCTCTTTGAGAGTGGGGTTGCGTTCCAGACGGGCGGCTGTGATGAGCATGCTCAAGACGAGGAACAGCTCAGTGTGCTCCTTGATCTGGCTCTGCCGGAAAATGGGGCTCCGCTCAGGATCAATACCGGCCGCCAACCAGTCCTTTAACATCTCCTGGGTGTTTTCGGTTATATGGGAAGTATCCAGTTGGGTAGTTAGGACGTGATAATCGGCGATGAGGTGGAAATTCTCGTAGGATTCCTGCAGGGACACCCAGTTTTCCAGAGCGCCCACGTAATGCCCCAGGTGGAGCTTTCCCGTGGGCCGCATGCCGCTGAGGACCCGCCTGCGTTTCACGCCGCCGGTTCCATGAACAGATAGGGACGCCAGGCGGCCTGGCGCCTGCGGACGAATTTCTGGAAATACGTGATGCGCGAGGGCTTGTGCGGCCGCCGCTGGAGGGGCATGGCAGCCTCGGCAGGGGTTCGGTTACCTTTCCGTACGTTACAGGGATGGCAGGCCGCCACCAGGTTATCCCACGTATCCCTTCCCCCACGCTGCTTGGGGACGACATGGTCAAGAGTCAGGGGGACCGAGGTACGGCCGCAATACTGGCAGTGATGGTTGTCCCGCTTGAGGACGTTCTTGCGGGTCAGTACAATCTCCTTATCCCTGACCCGAACGTACCGACCGAGGCGCACGATGCTGGGCAGGGGCATCTGAAAGCTGGGGGAATGGACGATCTCGGTATAATTCACCACCTCCTCGGCCTTACCCAGCAGCACCAGGATCACGGCCCGCTTGGCATTGGTTACCATTACCGGCTCGTAGGCCTGGTTGAGCACCAGTACGTAGCGGTTCAGGATACCCTGGT
>CAZQOY010000221.1:0-3397 GCA_964595095.1 uncultured bacterium
TACCTCCGGGCGGTTTCCAAAGCCATCCGTGCGACGGTAACGCCTCCTTTGCGTTGTGCCGGATTAGGTACGGACAACCGCCCGCTGATTGATTAACTTTTATACCACTCTAAGCGTCTTTATTTAAGTTTTCGCAGCGGTCCGGCGGCTGAGCGTTAGATTCAGACAGACCTGGGAAACCAATGGCTAAATGGAACTCCGAAACTTTTACTCAATTCGCTAAAGCCCAGTGCCCCGCGCACGTGGTGAATGTGTTGGAGGACCTGGTGAACTTCACCACCCAGGAAGCCGATGTGGTCAGTTGGGGCCGAGGGGATGAAACCGGCATGGTGACTTTCAAGGCCCGCTCAGATGAGGGAATCTTGCCCTTGTTCAACCTGACTACTGATGGGCATGTCAAGTTGTTCGTCAATTATCTGAGAGAAAAGCAGGTGGCCAGGGAAATTCTGAGGGACTACCAGCTGAGAATGGAATCCACCTTCCTGCTCGAACTCAATTCCGACGTGTACCCGCATGACGTACTCCACCCGGTGGATGACCTGTTCCACACCCAGAACCAGGTGGAGAAGTTCAAGCGTGCCATATTGGGGGTCACCGCGCGCCTGCACCAATAGGCCGGGGGGCGGCCTTCAGCAGTCAGCCACCAATCACCAATCACTAGTTACCAGTTACCAATCACCAATCATCCTGCTTTCAAGTTGTTGGAACGGGAACCTGGGATTAACTTTCCCGCTGGCTTCTGAATTCTATGACAACCTTATTCACGATGTTTCAATAAGCGACGCTATATGTTGAATCGGCCATCATTGCGCTTTGCTATTATCGGTATCGTCTTTCTCTGGGTGATCTGGGCTATCTGGCCCACCTTCGAATACCGGGCCCTGAGCGACGAGGAGAAGGACGCCCGGCGGTCTGAAGGGACCCTGGCCGACCTGGAACACCGGATCATCAACCTGGGGCTGGATCTGCAGGGCGGCATCCACCTGGTACTGGAAGTGGACATTCCCACTCTCGTCCGCAACCTGGCCGAGAACAAGGACGACCGTTTTGAGGAGGTCCTGGCCCGGACCAGTGAAGAAGTCCAGGCTACCGATGCTGACTTCTTCACCGTCTTCAGGCGAAGAACCGACGAGACTAACCTCCGCCTCATCCGCTATTTTTCCAGCTACGGCACCAAGGTGCCTGACATCATCGCCGCCCTGCGCTCCGAGGCGGATGACGCCGTGACCCGGGCCCTGGAGATCATACGCAACCGGGTGGACCAGTTCGGTGTGTCCGAGCCCACTATCCAGAAAGCCGGCGGCCGCCGCATCATCGTCGAGCTGGCCGGCGTTAAGGACCCCGCCCAGGCCCGGGACCTCATCCAGAACACGGCCCTGCTGGAGTTCAACCTGCTTCAGGACCTGACCATAGCCCGTGACGTCATGCTGAAGATTGACGAGGTTCTGGGCTCATCGGGCGCTTCTGCCGAGCTGGCCGCGGGTGACACGGCCGCATCCGCCCCGGCCGATACCCTGGAGGATGCCCTGGAGGCTGTCCTCGGCAGCAGTGCCGACACAGCAGCGGCCCCCGGAGGCATTACCGTCTCCCGGGATGTGCTGGGTGAACATCCCTTCACCGGCTATATCCACGCCGCCGGCAATGACCTGGTGGTCCCGGCCCGTTATCGCTATGCCGTCGAGTCGCTCCTGACGCGGCCCGACGTGCAGGCCATCATCCCCAACGACGGCATCTTCCTCTGGAGCAACCGCGCCAAAACCCTGCCCGTTACCGGCACGAATGAAGAATTCTATTATCTATACTATCTCTACCGCGAACCGGGCCTCACGGGCGGCGTGATCACCGAGGCCAAGGCTAATATCGGGGCCATGGGCTCATCGTCAGCTAACCAGCCGGTGGTCAACGTAGCTATGAATAATGAAGGTTCCAAGACCTGGGCCCGGCTCACCGGGGCTAACGTAGGCCGGCGGGTAGCTCTTGTACTGGATAAAAAAATCCACATGGCGCCGGTGATCCGCGATAAGATCTCCGGCGGCCAGACCGTGATCGAAGGCATGGAAAGCATGGATGAGGCCAAGCTCATTGCCATTGTCCTGCGAGCCGGTTCCCTCCCCGCACCAGTGGATATCATCGAGGAGCGCTCCGTCGGCCCCAGCCTGGGCCAGGACTCCATCCGGCACGGCATCAACGCCGCCGCTATCGGAGGCCTGCTGGTGATCGGCTTCATGATATTCTATTACAAGGGCAGCGGTCTGATTGCCACCCTGGCCCTGGTGCTGAACATCCTGGTGGTGCTGGCGGCGCTGGCCTCCCTCAGGGCCACCCTCACCCTGCCCGGCATCGCCGGCCTGATCCTCACAGTGGGCATGGCCGTGGATGCCAATGTGCTCATCTTCGAGCGCATCCGGGAGGAACTGGATAAGGGCAAGTCTATCCGGGCGGCCATTGACAGCGGCTACGGCCGGGCCACCATTACCATCATCGACGCCAATGTCACCACCATCCTGGCGGCGCTGGTCCTTTTTCAGTTCGGCACCGGGCCCATTAAGGGTTTCGCCATAACCCTCTTCTGGGGCATCCTGGCCTCCATGTTTACCGCCATCTTCATGACCCGGACCATTTTCATGACCATGACCCAAAGTCCCAAAGTCAAGACTCTGAGTATCTAGTGGCCCGCAGTCAGCGGTCAGCAGTCAGCTTCCAGTCCTTCAGTCCGCCGGTCCCAAAGGGACTCCTGTGGAGCTGGCGGACTCAGGACAATCATCTAGAATCGAGTATCCAGCATCCAGAATCGAGCATCCAGCATCTAGTATCGAGCATCCAGTATCCAGTATCGAGTATCCAGCATCCAGAATCGAGTATCCAGTATGCGCTTCCTTACTAACGTCAACATAGATTTCCTTGGCAAGCGGAAGATTGCCGCCATCGCCTCCGGTGTGGTTATCGTCATCGGTCTTGCCTCACTGCTCGTCAAAGGGGGGCCGGCCATGGGCATTGACTTTACCGGCGGCACCCTGGCCCAGCTCCAGTTCTCCACTCCTATCGAAGTGGGTGATGTCCGGGATCGTCTACTGGACTATGGGTTCAGCAGCCCCACCATCCAGCAATTCGGTGAGGAGAATGAAATCCTTGTCCGGGTGCCTATCGAAGAGGCCGGTGAAGCAGTCAGGCAGCAGCTTCGGGACGCTCTGGCAGGAATGGACTTTGAGATTCGGCGCCTGGAAACGGTGGAATCCAAGATCGGCGGGGAGCTGCGGGGTAAGGCGTTGAAGTCCGTCCTCTTCGCCCTGCTGGGCATCCTGATCTACATCTCCCTGCGGTTTGACCGCTACTACGCCCTGGGGGCGGTGGCCGCCCTGGCCCACGATGTCCTCATCACCCTGGGAGTCTTCTCCAT
>CAZQOY010000222.1:0-3364 GCA_964595095.1 uncultured bacterium
TCCTCATTGACGGCAAAAATATTCAACTGGATCACCCCTCCCAGGAGACCATCGTTGACGGCGACGAGACCATATCGGCCATCAGCGCCGCCTCCATCGTGGCCAAGGTCCACCGCGACCGGCTCATGGTCGAGTATCACAAGGTCTATCCCGAGTACGGCTTTGACCGGCACAAGGGCTACGGCACCAAAGCCCACCTCCAGGCGCTGGCCGACCATGGGGCCTGTCCCATTCACCGCCAATCCTTCCGGCCGGTTAAGCAGCACCTGCCGCAGTGGCGCAGCCTCAAGGACCGCGCTATCCTGGGTCGCCTGGGAGAGCGCCTGGCCGCCACCTACCTCATCGAGAACGGCTACACCATCCGGGATATGAACTACCACGCCGCCCATCTGGGGGAGCTGGACATTGTGGCCGAAAGGGGAGCCATAACCGTCATCTGCGAGGTGAAAACCCAGGTGCCGAACCCTCGCCGGGCAGGGGAGTGGGGCGAGCCGGAAGAGCAGATAGGTGTTAAAAAGCGGGACCGGATCATGGCCGCCGCCCAACAGTACTGCGCCGAAAAAGAAATCGACACACAGGTGCGATTCGATGTAATATCGGTGAAGTTTACCAAAGCCGGGCCAAACATTACGCACTGGCCTGAGGGCATCCATGCAGATTAAGCGTATACTAACCCTTTGCCTGGTTGTCGGACTTCTGATCCCGATAGTCCAGGCTCGCCAACCCGACGCGGTAGGGCGTCGGGGCATGGTGGTATCGGGTAACCTGATCGCCTCTCGGATGGGTCGGGATATTCTCCGGCGGGGCGGGAACGCCATCGA
This sequence comes from uncultured bacterium, assembly GCA_964595095.1. Lineage (GTDB taxonomy): Bacteria > Fidelibacterota > Marinisomatia > SCGC-AAA003-L08 > TS1B11. The sequence goes on from CAZQOY010000222.1 coordinate 822, forward strand.
TGCCGCCGTGGCAACGGGCTTTGCCCTGGCGGTCACCCTGCCCAGCGCCGGGAACATCGGTGGTGGCGGCTTCATGGTCATCCGCTTCAGTGACGGCCGAACCACTACCATTGATTACCGGGAGAAAGCCCCCGCAGCCGCCAGCCGGGATATGTATCTGGATGAGCAAGGCAATGTCATCAAGGACCTGAGCATCACCAGTATCCTGGCCAGCGGTGTTCCTGGATCGGTTCGGGGGCTGGGGCTGGCACACGCTAAATACGGCCGTCTGTCCTGGGAGGATGTGGTTACCCCGGCTGTGGAGCTGGCCGAGAACGGCATTGCCGTTGGCTATCAGCTGCACCGGGACCTGGTGGATCGGGAGGAAAACCTCACCCGGTTCGATGAAACCAGGCGCATCTTCTATCCCAACGGCCGGCCGCTGCGGCTCAATGCCCTGTTCCAGCAGCCGGAACTGGCCGCCACCCTGCGGCGGATCGCCGTCCAGGGCCCGGCTGAGTTCTACACCGGCGAGACCGCCCGGCTGCTGGCCGCGCACATGCGGCGCCGCGGCGGCCTCATCACCAGGCAGGATCTGGCCAAATATGAGGCGGTGGAGCGTCCGCCCGTGGAATTCGATTATCGTGGTACCCACATCATCAGCATGGGTCCGCCATCGTCCGGTGGAATCGTCCTGGCCCAGATCCTGAATCAACTGGAGCTGGTGAACTTTACTCAGCTGGAATTTCATTCCGCCGAGCACATCCACGTCATGGTGGAGGCCGAACGCCGGGCCTATGCCGACCGGGCCCGTTACCTGGGCGACGCCGATTTCGTTAACGTTCCGGTGGATAAGCTGATTTCCAAAGCCTACGCGGCGCGACGCTGGCGGGATGTATCGCCCAACTGGGCCACGGCGAGCGAGGACGTCTCGCACGGGGATGTGAAGCTGCTCCTGGAATCCGAGGAGACCACCCATTACAGTGTCGTGGACCGCTGGGGCAACGCAGTGGCCGTCACCACTACCCTCAACGATTTCTATGGCTCCGGGGAAGTGGTCAGAGGGGCCGGCTTTTTGCTCAATAACGAGATGGATGATTTTTCTGTTAAGCCCGGCTATCCCGACAGGTACGGACTGGTAGGAAGTCAGGCCAACGCCATCGAACCCGGCAAGCGCATGCTCAGCTCCATGACCCCGGCTATCGTCACCCGGAATGATACTCTCCTCTTGGTTGTCGGCTCCCCTGGTGGCAGTACTATCATCACTACGGTTGCCCAGATCATCTCCAACGTCGTAGATTTTGGCCTTGGCCTCAAAGCGGCGGTTGAAGCACCCCGGATTCATCATCAGTGGAAGCCCGACGAGATTTTAGCCGAGCCCCGGGGTATCAGCCCGGAAACTCGCAAAAGGCTGGTGCGTATGGGGCATAAAGTGCGGTATCGGGGCGGTACGATTGGTGCCGCCCATTGTATCTACGTTGACCGGGATAGCGGCTGGTATTTTGGTGCGGCCGACTCCCGCCGGGAATCCGGGGCGGTCGGATATTGAGATCATAACGAGATAGTGAGATAAACAATGACGAAAACAGGCAGAAAGATGACTGACAAATCCGGGTCCCGGGCAACCCAGCCTGGCGACTCTTCCAGATTTCTCTACGAACTGCGCTCCCTGGGAATCATTGTCCTGATTGCTCTGGCCCTGCGAGCCACAGTAGTGGAAGCCTACATCGTTCCAACCGGCAGCATGGAAAAGACGATCATGATCGGGGATTTCCTCATCGGGAATAAGTTCGTCTACGGCATGCGGACTCCCGACTGGCTGGGCATCCCCTACACGCGGCTCGGATTTGATATTCCGTGGCTGCGGTTCCCCGCCTTCCGCGAGCCCCGGAGCGGTGACGTAGCGATATTCAAGTTTCCTCATGGTCCCCAGGACAAGTATGTCAAGCGGCTGGTAGCGGGTCCCGGACAGACGGTAGAGATTCGCGAGCGGGAAATCCTGGTCGACGGGAAATCCCTATACCATCCCGAACACTTGCAGTTCCTGGAGCGGGGACCCCAGCCAAAGGGCTTGATTGATCCCAACATCTTCCCCAGGGGCAACGGGAATAAGGATAACTATGACCGCATACGGGTTCCGTCCAGGGGGGATACCCTGTCAGCGGTCCGCGACCGCAAAATACTGTACTACGTGGCCACAGTGATTGAGGGGAAGGAGTGGCACGAAGAAGGGGGCCAAGTTCTATTAGATAGAGTTCCGATAGATTACTACATTGTGGAGCAGGACTATTACTTCATGATGGGGGACAACCGGGATCAGAGCTACGATTCCCGCTTCTGGGGCTTTGTACCCCACGATCATATCCTCGGCGAAGCCCTCTTTGTTTATTTTTCACTGGATTTCAAGCGATTTCCTTTTATCACCTGGAACCGTTTGAAAAGAATTGGAACGGTCATCCACTAAGTGACACAAGGTAGACATGGTTTATCCCGAGGGGATCCCTCCGGGACAGTTCTTAGAGTTGAGAAAGCCTGAAGGAATTGGTTTGGAAAGTTGGCGGAGA
>CAZQOY010000223.1:0-3348 GCA_964595095.1 uncultured bacterium
TCGCTGGCGGTGGACCAGCTTCACATCGGGCAGGATGTGGTCCAGCTGCCCCTGAGATTCCACCCGCGCGGGGACCCGGATGCCAGGAGTGTTAACGTGCCCCTGAGCTTCACTAACTGGCAGGTCCGCGATGAGGTGGTCTGGTTCACGCTTGAGCGGGTCGGGATCCTGCGAGGGAGTCTCTTCCGGGCCGCCCTGGCTGCCCTGCATAAGCTAATCAACGGTGTTATTCAACGACGTTTTGAAGATCGGGTACGCCTGCTGCGGCAGGATGACCAGCTGGGGATCCCCGTCGCAGCCTTCCTGGATGAGTGGGGGAACGTGCACCCGTCAATTGAAGTCGCTGAGATTGAGGTGAACGGCGGAATAGCCCTTCATCTGCGATAACGCCGCGAACGAGTAGGCCCCGGCACAGCGAACTCCCTCCCGGGAGTGTGTTCTACCGCCCGCTCATCATCCGGCTGACACGGTCCAACGCAGCCCGGGCCTCCTCAACCAGGTAGGTCCGGTTGCCCATTCTGGCCACGACGCGGTAGTCGTCCCGGGCTCCGGCCAGGTCGGCGCGGCTTTCCCTGATCTGCCCCCGGATATAGTGGACGATTCCCAGGTGCCAGTCGAACTCAATGTCATAATGCTCGATGACCCACCGGCAGCGTTCCAGCGCCTTGTCCAGGTCCCCCTCCTCGAAGGCCAGGGCCGCCTCCAGGGCGGCGAACTTGAGCTCCCATTCCAGCCGCTGGTTGGGATGGGACCGCTGATAGAGGTTTTTCAGCGGGGGCATGAACTCCCGCGCTTCGGCCAGTCGATGAGTCTTCACCAGCTCCTCGCCCATCAGGAAGTTGAAGTAATAGTTTTGGGGATAATGACGCAGCAGCAGGTCGGTATACTGGTAGGCCATCTCGGGATCGTCCTCGATGTACAGGTAAATGATGGAGAGGATGCTGGCGGCCTCCATCCAGGCATAGGGAGCTTGACTGACCGCCCGCTGGAGCACCTGAATGCTCCGGGACCGGTTCGGATCAATGCCGAATAAGCGGGCAGCCAACTGCACCGGGGCCGAGTGCATACCGGCGTAGTAATCGAATGCGCCGATGGGCAGGTCGGCATCGGTGAGGGTGCTGTCCAGGGCATAGGCTTGACGAATCAATCTCCACCCTTTTACGCCGGAATACAGGCCGGCCAGCCAGTTCTTGTACCCCATGTGAACCCGGGCTCTCAAGCCGTAGGTGCCGCCCAGAAAAAGGAGGATATCCGCCCGGCGGCCAGAGCGGGAAATCATGGCATCATACCTGGGTATGGCGGCGTCAACGGCCTGGAGCAAGGCTTCATGTGAGGCCTTAAAACCCTGTTCGGCAAGACTCAGCTGCCATTGGTTGGCTACGGCCACAAAAGGCGGCACGGGATGGTATGGATCAAGGACCATGGCGGAATCCAAGGCGGCCTCCGCTTCGTGAAAGCGGTAGGAATACATGGCATCAATTCCGCGCCATAACACCGCCTCGCAGGGACTGCTACTGCTCAAACCTCGCTCTCGCCGGGATAGTCGCTGAGGGTGCAGCCCGTCCTGTCCCGGTACATCACCAGAGGCAAACACCGGCGACACAGCTCCCAGTAAACCGGTAACTGCTAAGAATATCCTGATAGAGAACACGTCTACTGTCAGAAATATGGCAAGCGGAGACAGTCGTCAGGGAGCGGTGATACGGTTCAACTCCACCCGTGCGACTGGATGGTCGGGATCGATAGCCAGCGCCTGTCGCAGTGCGGCGCGTGCCTGTGAAGTATCCCGCATGGCCTTGTAAGTCCGGCTAAGGCCTATGTAGCTGTCGGCCCGAAACGGGTCGTTCTCAAGGGCCATCTGGAAATAGTCAATAGATCGTTGGTAGTCATCATGGGCCTGTGCCGCTACACCGGCATTCGCCAGCGCGGTTGCCACCCAGCCGGGTGGCTGCCCGGCGGACAGTGATCTAGCCTTGTTATGAACATCCAAAGCCTCCCGGAACCGGCTCCGGTCCCTGAGCTCCAGCGAGTAAAGGTAACAGGCTTGCGCAAGCCAGACGTCTGCTTCCCGGTCTTCAGGATGCAGGTAATGCAGCATTTCCAACTCCTTTACTGCCTCCTGCAGCCTCAAGTCCATGAGATAGGCCCGGCCCAGGTTGAGGGAGGCAGTCGCATCTCCCGGTTGTTCATCCAGCAGACGCAGTAACACCCGGATGGCGGTGGTGGCGTTACCCTCCTGCAGGGACACCTCACCGAGGGCCGCGTACGCTTCCAACAGGTCGGTATCCAGGGAGAGGACGTCATAGAAGTCGGTCTTGGCCCGGTCCAGCAAGCCCAGCCCGGCGAAGGCGCGGCCCCGGGCATAATAGAGCGGGGCGTGGTCGGGATACAGCGCCAGGCCTTCCCGGGCTGAGTTTACGGCCGCGCCATAGTCCCCCCGTGCCGCCAGATTCAAGGCTCGGTGGTAGTAAACACCCGCCACGGCACCGAATTGCTCTTCTACCTTGAGATAGCTGGTCTCGGCCCCCTGGTAGTTGCCCTCCCTCTCCCGAACCAGACCCTGAGCGAGGCGGGCTTCGATGCTCTCGGGATTCAGGTAGATGATCTCCTGAAAGGTGCCCCAGGCCTTGGTATGTTCCCCATTCTCAAGGTAAAGGTAGCCCAGATCGAACAGAAACTTCTGGTTCAGGGGTTCCAGGGCCAGTGCTTTGAGCAGATAAGCTTCGGCTTCGTGGAGTTTATGGTTGCGGCGCTGTAGATCCGCCAGGGTAACGAGGGTGGCCAGGTCTTCGGGATGATCCTCATGCTGGCGAATCAGCTGTTGCAGCTGCCGGTAGTCCCCCGCAAGGCGGTAGCGCCGGCTTTCGGGCAGGCCTTGCCCCGCCAGGCTGTCCGGCGCCACCTGTGACAGCCGATGCGTGGTCCGGCGATTGAGGGCGGTCAGCTGGTCGCCCAAGGATGTAATATCGGAGGCCATGGCCTTGAGCTCAGCCGCGGAATAAGTCCTGGCAGGGGGCGCTGCACGCCTGGTAGGCCGGCGGGTGGGTCGCTGTGCCGAAGATGGCTGCCCGGTTCTGGATGTGGGCTGACGGGCTGCAGGCTGACGCTTCTGCGAGGAGGGCTGCTGGCTGCCACCGGTGGCAGAGGGTTCGGCCTTTGAAGTGGTCGGCTTCTTCCTGGTGCTGTCCTGCTCAACAGGTGTGGGAGCACCACCCTCGTCGGCCTCGTCGGACGCGGCTCTTTTCAACACTGAACACCCCATTGTTAACGTCAGGGCTAAGAACACCACCGGCACGAGGCCAAACCGAAGAGATTTACGGATAGCGATCATAGACAGCCCAAGAATAC
>CAZQOY010000224.1:0-3347 GCA_964595095.1 uncultured bacterium
TATTCTCAGACACAGCCTAGTCCCAGAACAAGCGCGCCGGCTTGTGTCACTATGACACGGCAGCATTGACCGATCGTGTCGAAAGTGCCGACACTCTCCCTGCGCGACCACTCGGTCGGTTCCTTTTCGCCTCCGTCGTCCGCCCGCCGTCCGTTTCCTCCGCCGTCACGCCGTCGCCTTCCCCCCCAAGCCCGGGCACCGCGTCACCGTCACGGGACGCAGACCTTCCTCATGCGACGCACCGCCGAGATCGTCTCGAACAGGAGCCGCACCCGGTCGGTGTATGCAAGCACCCGCACGAGCACCCGGCGCGCACCGCGCACCACCTGGCACGGCACGAGCATCATGCAGTTCAGGAACTTCTTGAACTTCATCCTCAGGAGGTCGTCGCGGTCCGACTCCCGCGGCTGCACGAGCCCCATCCACGCCTTCAGCGTCCACGCCAGGGACGCGATCACCATGTACGCCCAGTTTGACACCAGGTCGTACACCGGCACGCGCAAGGCGTTCACCCCGTTCTTCAGCTGCTCTATGAGGTTCTCCTGGTCGCATCGCGCGTTCGCGTGACCGACGACTTCCTCGGGAGTCATGTCCCGGTCGTTGGTGACGTAGAAGAAGTACCTGATGTCGTCGAAGAGATGTATCTCGCCCTTCTCGACGGTCAGGTTCTTCCGCAGCACGATCATCCGGTAGTCGCGCGCGCACTTCGTCGGACGGTAGCTGAACTCGGCGAGGTGCTCGGAGTCAAGCCTGATGTTCTCGTACCCGTTGTCGCGGACGATCCGCTCTTTCGTGTTCTCGCGCTTGTCGCGCTCGCGCGTCTTCGCCCTGCGCCGCTTCCGCTCCAGCGGCCTCCATGCCGAATTCGGCATCGAATCGGCGATCTGGACCAGATTCGGGCACGCGTCGTATCCGAAGACGAACCGCACGTCGTCCTCGGTCCACCGGTCGAAGTTCTCCGTCAGCGAGAACGCCGTGTCGCCGCGCACGAGCACCTCGTCGAACGAGCTCCGTGTCAGTTCGACGGCCCGGTCGATCCACTGCGCCGCGTCATCCTGACTCGATGCGTTCCCGGGACGGTTCACGATGAACAGCGGCTCCCGCGTGTTCGCGAGCGATACCAGGAGCGGGTGGTATCCCCAGATGCCCTTGTACGACATTCCCATCCCGAGCTTCTTCTCCCCGTCGGTCGGCGAGATCGTCCCGTCCGCGTCGATGATCGCGCGGCGCCGGAACTCGCGCGGCTGCTTCTTCCAGAGCGGCACGCGAATCCGGTTGACCGCGTCCATCAGCGCGATCACGTCGAGCGCCGAGAAGCGCCGCAGGAAGTCGCCCGCCGTCGTGGGGTCCGGTATGCGCGGCGCGCCCAAGAGGTCCATGTACGCCTCGTCCTCCCGGAGCAGCTCGAGATCCTCGAGCTTCGTGCCGCCGGCCATCATGACATACGCGATGTTCAGCACGTGGTCCGACTCGTGATAGGGCTGGTGCATCTTCAGGAGATGCAGCGCGCGGTCGATCGCCTCGACCAGTCCCACACTCTTGGCCAGGACGTGAGCCGCCGCCACCCCGCCGGCCCGGACCGCCGACACCTTCTCCGACACCTCGTACTTCACGTTCGATGTCTTGAAGACCGGGCCGTCGCCCTTCGGCATGTTCTTCCGGCCCAGCCGCTTCGCGATCCGCCGCCGCCTCTTCTCCAGCTTCCGCCGCTCTTTCGCATTCACTCGAAATCGCCCCTTCCCGTAGAGGTGTCCCCTACGGGAACTACGTGCAAGCAATCTCCACGCCAATCCGCGGCCGTTCCCAATGCGCCCCCCGGAAACCGCGCTTGTCCAGGGTCTAGTGCCCTGTTGAACTAATCCTGCAACTTTTTCCTAAAGGCGGTGCCGCCCTTCGCCGATACATCCTTCGTGGGGGGATTGGTGAAGGGAGCCCCCCCGTGCGCGGACCCAAACCCCGCAAGTTTGTGCTCCAAGCCGAGCACGTCGAGATCCTCCAGCGAAACCTCCGAACCGGCAAGACCGAGCACCGCGTCGCATACCGGGCGCGGATGCTGCTCTTGCGCGCCGAGGGCCACGGCCCCTCCTGCGTCGCCGAGATGGTCGGCATGGACCGCACGACCGTCTGGCGAGTCGAGGAGCGCTACCGATCCAGCGGCCTGGAGGCGCTCCGCGACCTCCCGCGTCCGGGCCGCCCCCGGACGATTTCCCCCCCTGCAGAGGGCGCAGGTCGTCGCGCTCGCCTGCAGAAAGCCGGGTGAGTTCGATCTTCCCCTCGTCCGCTGGAGCGTGCGCGACCTCGCCGTCCAGCTCGTCACCGAGGACGTCTTCACGGAGATCCACTACTCGACGGTCCACCTCATCCTCGAAGACGCCGACCTCAAGCCCCACCGCACGCTCTACTGGAAGCGCAGCCACGACCCCGAGTTCGAGAAGAAGGCCGTACACGTCCTCTGGTACTACGAAATGGCCGAATCCCTCTGGCGCAGAAAGGAGCTCGTCTTCTGCGTCGACGAGAAGACGCAGATACAGATGCTGGGGCGCCCTGAACCCGACATCCCGATGCTTCCCGGGTGCCCCTTGAGGCGCGAGCACGAGTACGTCCGACTCGGGACGGGGATACTTCTCCTGGTCAACGACGTTGTCACCGGACAGTTCTTCGGGAAGTCTCTCGACCACAATCGGAGCCCGCAGTTCACGGAGGTCCTGGACCAGCACCTCGTCACCTGCCGCGGGGCAAAGAAAGTGCACTACATCATGGACAACGGCTCGACGCACGACTCGCGGCACACGCGCGAGTGGCGGGAGTCGAAAGGCGGGCGCGTGCAGTTCCACTTCACGCCCGCGCACGCGTCGTGGCTCAACCAGGGGGAACTGGCGCTCTCGGTCTTCAGCCGGAAGTACCTTCGTAACAGACTCTGGCATTCGTCCGACGAGCTCCCCGAGCACATTGACAGGAGCATCCGGCACTACAATGATGGTTATGCGCATCGCTTCGACTGGTCCTTCACCCGCAACCGGTTCCGCGAGTGGCAGAACCGTTGCAGGACTTCGTCAACGGGGCACTACCTCCAAGATTTCCTCCGTACCCACGAGCTGCCCGCAGCCCGCAACCGCAGCGAGCAACGCGGCGAACACGGCAGACATCTCTTTGTTCAGCGCCCTCATATGACACCTCCTTGAACCGTAGAAACTGACCGGCAGCCGCCCCCGGCGGAATCCTACCTCCATGCCGCCGGCCTTCAAGATCACCCCATCCCAATATAGATGATGGTCTCATCGCTGTCCAGGGCCGTGGAGATGCTCGGCCCGGCTCGGCCTCCACTCGATACGCTTGACTGTGCCCCG
>CAZQOY010000225.1:0-3340 GCA_964595095.1 uncultured bacterium
ATTTTTACCTAAAACAAAGTAACTTTCAAAATCAGATAAATAGCTATACATATTGTCTGATTGATATGCTTTATTATTTAGATTTCTTTCCCAAACTGATTTGTCAAATGTACCAATTACAAAAAAATCGTTAATCTTCATTTTTAGATTCATTTTTGAATAAGCAAATTGAACTTGTTCAGCAAGTGTTTGTTGATGTGTTATTATTAACTCACATTTTGAACAAAATATACATGTATGCCCAAGTGTGATAGGAGGATAATGAGGTGCTATTATAAATAATACAAATTTCTCATTGCGAGTAATGGTATTACATCTTGGACATAGGTCAATATCCTGCTCTTTATGTGGATTTTCAACATACGTATATCTTCGAGGTAATTTACCAAGTTTTTTCTTTGGTCTTAATTGATTCATAATACTATGATATTTAATACAGCTCTTACGGTAGGAACGCCGGTTACCCAGTGCCCCCCGTGCAGTCCCGGACGTGCGGTTTTCCCGCATCCGGTTCCTCGGTTGTACTCGCATTCGCGCCGAACAAATATTACTTTAAACAAACACCCTATGCTGGTACTTCTTTTCCGTAATCAGGGGTTTTACTACGCCTAGGCGTTCTATTGCCCTGATAAATGAACTCCAGGTAAAACTCTTACGCTTCCCTCCTCGACGATTCAGCCATTTAAAAGCACAACGGATCGCCCAGTTGTAAAACCGATAGAGTGATTTATTGTTCCCATAAAGTCCATAGTAATTGAAGTGTCCCCTCAGCCGCCTATTCAACGCCACTATGAACTGACGCCCCTTTAGGTGGCGATTCGCTTTTATCCAGTCCTTTATTCGCTGACATGCGCCTCTTAATTTCTTCCGGCTGGTTCGCCGTTTGACACGCACTGTGCCCGACCAATCCGGGAACCAATACCACTCAAATCCCAGAAAAGTGAAACGACGTTTCATGCTCGGATGAAACCGGCTAAAGCGCAGAATCCGTGTCTTCTCTGGCGCTACTTCAAGGTTGAACTTCTCCAGCCTTTTGGGCAGCTCCTGGTAGAAAATCTTTGCATCCTCGCTGAAGCGAAAGGCGCACACAAAATCATCGGCAAAACGACAGATAAAAGCCTCTCCACGGCAGTGGGGTTTCACGACCTTTTCAAACCACAGGTCCAACGCGTAGTGCAGGTAAACGTTTGCCAATATAGGCGAAACGTTCCCCCCTTGCGGTGTGCCTGTATCCGGGTCTATGATCATCCCATCCGTGTCGAGAATCCCAGCTTTTAACCATTTGCAAATCAGGTTTAGAAAGGCTTTGTCATCGATCCTCAGACTCAGCATTTTCAACAGCCAGTCATGGTCCATGTTATCGAAGAAACCCTTTATATCAGCCTCTACGATGTAACCAAAACTGCCGTACTGTAGATTGAAGGTCAGGTCTGACACCGTCTCCTTCGCACTTCGCTCGGGGCGATATGCGTTACTGAAATCCAGAAAATCTTCCTCATAGATTGCAGATAACAACTTCGAACACGCCACTTGAACGAGCTTATCTTCCAGTACCAGAATGCCCAAAGCCCTCTTTTTTCCATCCTCCTTTGGTATATAACTCCGCCGTACCAACTTGGCACGATAGTGTTTCGTTTTCAGTCGTTTAGCCAGTGCTTGCACATTGACCTCCAGATTCTCCTGGTACTGCGCCACTGTTACGCCGTCCACACCACTGGCTGCATCCTTATTCAGGTCGCTCCAGCAGCTTAGTAAAAACTCGGCGTTCAACAACCGGTAGAGGTCCTGAAAACGATGGTGTTTACTTGTTTTTGCTCGATTTGCTATTCCCCGCAGTGAGGTTGGCTTGTCTTGATCCAGCCCGACAGTGTCCGGGACAAGTTTCCTTTGCGAGCTACGTACTTCCGTCAGGTCCTTTCCCATGCAAATGGCTTTCCCATTCTCAGAGTAATATGCCTGATAAGACACCCCATCAGCGTCTAGCGCTTTGACATCCTTTGTGTCATCACGCCCACCTGTTCTGTAATTATTTGACTCGAAATTAGGTTCCAGCCTAGTTCTGTTTCCGGGTTTCCCCATCATTGCCTCAATATCTGTATACCATTTTCCTTGATAATCCAGGAGCCTTTGGGGCTTCCCGGGTTCTACAACGTATCTCTTCCTACATGCCACGGCCTGGGGACTCCGGCGAACCTCCACATCCTTGCCATTGCGGATGCTTCTGTGTTGCCTTCGGCGAGCGTTAAAACCCTCGGCGTCCGCAATTAGCATTTCGAAGCTGTACCAGCACTTCAGGGAGCGCGATCTCCCCTACGGCCTATAGGATTCTCTGCCTACGCTTAACCCATCTTGTTCGTCATGTCTCACGACATTACTCCGCCATAGGTCCAAGGCTCGATACGGGTGGGTGGCTAACCCTTAAAAGGTCGCCTCACGGCTTCCTCCCCGACAGGGACTTTCACCCTGCAAGATACGCCGAGCTTAACCCGGCGCGATAACGCCGAACTAACCCGCAGCCCCTGCAAGCCTTGATTTCCACAGTAATGGGTAGTGTAATATTGGGTAAAGTACAAACCACAAAACTGCGAGGGCTGTCGGGTTTAGTGATTTGTTATATGAATAATATCAGAGATTAAGACACTTGCATGTTACTTGGTATCATCTAATTCAAATACTAAACCACCAGCTACGCTGGTGAGAATCAAAAAGGCTATGCCGTTCCGGCGATTTTGATCATAATATCCTCCGAGGAGAGTGCCAAGGGGCATTAACTGGAGTTATTATGAAAGAATACAAAAGTGCTTCTCATGTAAAATGGAAGTGCACATACCACATTGTTTTTATTCCAAAATATAGAAAGAAAAAACTCTATGGTTTCGTTCGTCATCAGCTTGGGATCATTTTCCACCAACTCTGCCGTCGAAAAGGAATAGAGTTGGTGGAAGGACATATCAAACCAGACCATATCCATATGATGTTGAATATACCACCGAAATACAGTGTGTCAATGGCGATTGGTTTCATAAAAGGGAAATCTGCGATAATTCACAATGCTTTGAAAGATCATCAAAGAGATCCGAAAGATAAACGTTTCTGGGCGAGAGGTTATTGTGTTAGTACAGTCGGACTTGATGAAAAGACGATACGAGACTATATTCTAAACCAGTAAAATCTTAATTAACGCAACCAACTTGGTTTTAACCAAGCCCCTTCTAGGGGCTCTCTTCAAGCTACCTGTTTTACAGGTAGTTGGTGACTAGTTGTTCAATATTTCAATTATCTTCTATTTCAAATTGATCAATTTTGCTTTGTAACAAGTCAAAATCTAAAGATTCCGTAT
>CAZQOY010000226.1:0-3338 GCA_964595095.1 uncultured bacterium
AGTATAAAAACTTCCTGCGAAGCGGCATCAGCCGGGATGAGGTGAGCCAGATGACCATCGAGGACGTGGGCTACCCAATCCTGCTTAACGTGGCCGCTGTCTCCGTGGGCTTTACCGCCCTCCTGTTCTCCGAATTTGTTCCCATGAACTTTATGGGCGGCCTGGTGATCATCTCCATGGTCTCTTGCGCCATCGGGACTTTGACCCTCCTGGCCACCATCGTTCACCTAATGCGTAATAAGGTGATGGCCTAGTTCTGCCGCCATGCAAAAATAAGGAAACACCCATGAAAACCCCTGAACGGCTTCGCACAGGTTACAATAAAACCGCCCTTCGACCATCTCAGAGCGACCGTATATGGCTATTGCGCGCTCCTCGCTTTCCGCTCTTCGCTCTTCGCTCTGCACTGCCACTGCTACTGCTACTGCTACTTAGCTCTTCCCTAGCCGCCCAGACCGGCTACGATATCGCCAAACGGATGGACGAGCGCAAGGAGCCTCGGGATATGGTCTCCGATATGACCATGATCCTCACCTCCCGCACCGGCAGCAGCCGGACCCTCACGGTGCATTCGGTGCGTAAAGGGGAGGATAAGCAGATCATCTGGTTCCTTGCCCCCGCCGATGACCGGGGCGTGGCCTTCCTGAAGATCGAATACGAGGACCGGGAAGACGAGATGCGCATGTGGCTGCCCGGCTTCAAGAGAATGCGGCGCATCTCGTCCAGCAAGAAGGGGGAGAGCTTCATGGGCTCCGACCTGAGCTATGAGGACATGACCACCCGGGCTCTCGACGAGTATACCTACGAACTGAAAGGGAAAGACATCCTGGACAGCGGGCCGGTCTGGATCCTGGAGAGCACCCCTAAGCCGGAGCTGCGCTCATCCTACAGCAGGATTGTATCCCGGGTGCGACAAAGCGACATTACGCCCATCAAGGAAGAATACTACGACCGGGCCGGCAACCTGCTGAAGGTGCGCACCATGGAGCTGACGGAGCAGAAAGGATATACCATTCCGGTGCGCATGTTCGTACAGAACGTGCAGAAGGACCACACCACGGAGCTCATCTTTGAGAATATAGAGCTGGACACCGGTGTGAAAGATGACCTCTTCCACGAGCGCAACCTCCGGCGGCTGCCATGAAGCGGATCACTTGGCAAGCTGCTATGTTGATAATTTGGCTGGCGACAGGTTCTTTCCTTTCGGCCCAGCTCGAATTCCACGGCCAGGTCTATCCCCTGGCGCGGCTTAATTTCGAGAGTCGGTACCTCAACCTGCCCCATCGCATCGTCTCCCTCGAAGGTCACAATCGAGGCCGGAACGTAAGCCTGTTCTTCAATACAACCCTGGAATACCGCCTGGCGACCAACGCGGCCGTGGTGGAGCTCCAGGAAGCCTACGCCGAGTTTTCCACAGATTTGGGGGAGTTCCGGTTTGGCCAGCAGGTGATTGCCTGGGGTGCCACCGATGGTAACAATCCCACGGACAATGTGAGCCCGTACGATTTTTTCTACCTCTTCATGCCCGGTTCGGACCGTAAGGTAGGGAATGTAATGGCTTCGGCCAATCTCTACCTGGGCCCGGTGAACCTGGAGGCGGTAGCCACGCCGGTCTTCCAACCCAACCGTTTACCGTTCGGCGAAGAGGATTTTCCGGTCTTTGAGGAACTACCTTTTGACCGGGACACAATCCCGGAAGTCAAGCCGGACCGGGAACTGAAAAATACGGAGTTCGGCCTCCGAGCACGAATACCCCTCAGCATGATGGATGTCTCTCTGAGCTACTTCCAGGGATTTGAGCGGATGTTCACGCCGGTGTTCCAGGAGCTGGCCCCCGGTATACCAAACCTGGACTCCCTTGAGAGCCTGGTTTACCACCCCACCCAGGTTCTAGGGGGCGATCTGGTAACTTTCCTGGGGGATTGGGCCATCCGGGCTGAGGGAGCCTACTTCCTGACTGAAGATAATGACGGCACCGATCCTTTTATCCGCAATCCTTACCTCCAGTATGTCCTCCAATTGGATCGTGCTGGTAATAACTCCAACCTCGTCGTACAATATCTGGGAACCTATATCACGAAAATTGATGGGGATGATGTCCTGAACCCCCTCACTGGCCAGGTGGTATTCGAGGAAAAGGAGAACGAGCAGGATAATATTCCACCCAGAATCGGCATGCCCTTCGCCGCCATCGCCCAGAATGCGGTCCTGGCGACGGCCTCCTACGATTTCGCCGACGGGCGTTATTCCATCCAGGGACAGGCCTTATATGACCTGGACAAGAATGGCTATATGATCGGTGGGAAGTTGACTGTAGCCCTGGAGGAGGCCTTCGATCTTGAATTAGGTCTGACTTACCTCAACGGCGATGAAGACAGCCGCCTGCACACCATCGGCGAGGTCTTCAGCCACGTCTACGTGGGGATGAAGTACAGCTTCTAGCCCCTACACCCGCCCCATGCGGATATGAACCACCGGATGCAGGTGCAGGATGTCCCTGCGGGCGATGCGCCGCTCGGGGAAGGCCGGGTTGGTGGAGCGCAGCAGGAGGTCCTCGCCCTTGTAGTAGACCAGCTTGATCATGGCCTCACCATCCTGGGTAACCACCACGGCCAGGTCGCCGTTCTGGCAGCTGGCCTCAAGTGAGGCGATGACGATAGCCCCCGGCTTGACCACCGGTGTCATGGAATCGCCGTATACCCGTACGCCGTAGACCTGTTCATCACGCAGGTCATCCGGCCGGTCCAGATAGTCGTCGGCAGCGACGGCTGTGCCTTCCATGTTGGGGAACAGTCCCTGCCCGGCCGCGGCCAGGCCGATGAGGGGTATGGGAGGGAGCCGGCGCCGGCTCTCAAAGGGAAAGGCCTCCTCGGGCAGGCCGGGGTTCTGGGTGCGGAACTTGGCCTCGGCCAGCTCGGAATAAGGGGTGTTCAGAATCTCGCAGATCTGGATGAGGCGGCCCTTGCGGGGAAAAGTGAGGTCGCGTTCATAGGCGCTCACCTGCTGGTACTGGATGCCCAGCCGGTCGGCCAGCTCTTTCTGGGTCAGGCCGGCCTTGCCGCGGTAAAGGGCTAAAATGTCGCCGAAGGTCATGGTGTGCAATCCTTAGTTATCATGCTTAGGATGATTTTTATAAACTCCTTTTTCCTCGTAAGGACCGAGGAAGCGCTCACCGTTAAAATGGATCAAATGGGTAGGGGCATCAGCAACCCAGACCTCTGTTTCCCAAGATATCTGGTCCAGGTACTTCATAAGGCCCTTTCGGTCAAGGAACGTGGTTACGAATACTAGTGTTTAGTTGCATTGAATAGCGTATGTATTTAACTTTAGTGCATGAG
>CAZQOY010000227.1:0-3328 GCA_964595095.1 uncultured bacterium
GAGGGTGATACTTTAGAAGAAGCTCTTATAGACACCCTCGATATTCTTACAAAGGCAGATGTGTAGGAGAGTAAAATGATAAGTGTTGCTGATGCAAAGGCGCTAGCTGATACAAGCTTCATTCGTGAGATGATGTATCCTGAGCATACGTACTTCGCTTTAGGGATAAGTTTCTGGGGCTTTACTCTAGTAGTCCTTCGTCTTTATAGTCGTAGTGATGCACTAAGGTTTAGCTTAGTAGAGGTTGAACGTGACCACTGAACAGTTAGCAAAAGAGAAGTGTAAGAGCTGTCAAGGTACAGGCAAGGAAATCTACTGGGCAGAGCCTGGACACACCTTTGTGACTCAGCAGGAGCTAAAAACAAGACCTGACCATAAAGATTGTAAAGGTACAGGTCTACATCGTCCAGGGCTAAGTGAGAGATGTAAGTGGATTGATGATCCTGGCTATACTATTAGTGGTATAGAGATAAGGCATCATGAACGCTGCACTGAATGTGGTGAGCCTGAGACTGGTAATAATCCTACAAATCGTGTTCCTAAGCAGGATGCGAATATGATTGTGGCGTTGATGGAAGAGTTGCCTGCTCGATGGAAGGTATACAAGTTAGTGCTTGGAGGGTATACAGTAGATGATGCGGAGGATAAGTTTGTTGGTAGAGGTGATACTGCCCAAGAGGCCTTAACTGAAGCAGTCAGCTTAAACGGGAGGAGATAGGGTAGATGGATCTCGAAGAATTAAAACGTCAGTTGCTGGATCGATGTATACTTAGAGGCGATTTCGTGCTTCATTCAGGACGGAAGTCCTCATGGAAGTTTGAGATCGAGGGGATGTCTAGTGATCTTATTGAGCCTATTAAGGTCCTTCTAGACTTTAATCCTCTAGGCATGCCTTTAGGTATACCTACAGGTGGTGAATGGTTTGTTAAGCACTCATTCCTTCATTATGCTAAGCTGACAGACTTCTCAGAGGGGGTATATCCTACGCAGGTTACGCTATTTGATGATGTTGTTACTACTGGAGCGTCGATGGATGCTGCCATAGAAGTAATTGAATCATCGCGTGCTAAAGTAATAGATAGGGTGTGTCTTCTGAACCGTAGTGGTAGCTATCACTGTAGAAGTGTTCTTACGTTAGAGGATGTTTCAGCTTGGTTGGGACTTAAGGCATGAACAAGATTCGACTTTTAGCTGCCTTTCCGCTAATATACTTCATGTATGTAGTAATTATACCTATAGCTAGTGCAGTTACTAGTGATGAGGCATTTATTATCTATCTACAAGAAGATAGTGGAGCTTATCTTGCTAGAGTCTTTACCTTGTTAGGATTGCTGCTCTTCTCTATACAGACTCCTAGAATCTACTATACAGGTCTTAGGTGGGTTCTTAAATTCTTTGGCTTTAGAGAAGTAGAGGCAGATGAAGAAGAGGAAGAAGTATAATGCCAGTTATTCGTCCAGGTTGGGACTCCTACTTCTTAAGTATCGCTAAGGTGGTTAGCACTAGATCTACTTGTCCTCGTGCTAGTGTTGGTGCTGTGGTTGTGTCTGAAGATAATAGAATCCTCTCAACCGGCTACAATGGATCTCCTTCAGGGGAGCCTCATTGTATTGACGTTGGGTGTGATATGGTTGATGATCATTGTCAGCGAACTCTTCATGCTGAGGTTAATGCAATAGCATATGCCGCTAGAGCTGGAGTGTCTCTAAGAGGATCTCGATTATACTTGTATAGTGATCCTGACAGTTATGGTGTTTGTCGTGAATGTGAAAAGGTGAGGAAGGCTGCGAGCGTAAGTCTAGCAGCATTCTAGAGCTAGAGGATAGTATGACACTAGCGACAGTAGTACCTGGTAATAGAGTTAGGCATCCTGGACTAGGTGTTCTAGAGGTGTCTTTCATTGAGTCTAGCGGGCGTCGTTTATGGGCGAAAGATGCTGAAGATAAGCCTTATCAGATGAGTATTGACTCAGTTACGCTTGTTCATTCTAGTACACCTCTGACGACGGCTATAGCTCCCAAGCCTGAAGGTCCTCGAGATGACTCTAATGAGGCTATTAGTGAGAATGGTCTCCAGCTTACTGCTAAGAAGCCTAGTAGGGGCATAACTATCACTTGTGGTCTAAAAGAGTGTGGTATAGAGAAGGTAATTCCTAAAGCTCAGTATAACCTCAATAAGAATAAGATCTTCTATTGCTGTCCTGACCACTATCATAGAGGACGCAAGCTTCAGACAGAGCAAGGTCATCTCTGGAGTGGTTCTAGCTCTGGAAAGATTAACTCAGCTAGTTCTCCTCCTCAGGAGGTAGTTAATGCTTTATCCGAGCTTGAGGGTCCTTCGGAGATTATTCCTGCTGCGTTAGAGGAGTTACTTGAAATTCTCTATAATGATCTTAAGGAGCTTGAGAACTCTACGAAGCAGAAGCAGGAAGAGATTCTATCTGTTAAGCAGACTATAGCAGTTGTGAATCGAAAGAGGTCGAGTTGATGGCTACTTACTTAGGATTACCTCTAGAACTACAGTATGATCGAGAGCTTCGTTACTGTATGAAGCATAAGGAAGTTCCTCTTCATCTTACTGACTGTGCTAGTCTAAATGGTGAGGAGCGTAGAGCTTGGACAGAGCAGTTGGTCGAGGATAACGTTTGTACTAAGGAGGTTTTAGGCTGGTTCATAATGGGAGCAAGTATAAACGTTAATCCACGACTATATAGTCTTCTACAGCTCTACTTTGTCAAGAAGAAAGATGCTCGAGAGTATGCTAGATTAAACTACTCTGGAGTCTTATATGAAGTTCAGATCTGTAGAACGTACGGATCAGTTAAGAGGTAGTATGACACAACCAGAGTATCCTATAGCAAAAGGTATTGATCCAGCTACGGGCAATGTAATTAACTTCTACGATTATCGTCCTAAGTCTCCCCACGAGGATGATTGGTTTCGTGCTGATGGTAGTGTCATATGTGATAGTTGTCAGAAGCCATACAGAAAGCATCCACTATATCCTCATCTTGTTGATCAGGATCGTAATCCCTGGCTACATGAGCTCTGTGACGGGTCACTAGTTAAGTTATAAGGAAGTAATATGCGTGAAGTACAAGCAGATCTATGGAACTATCGTGACGGTCTCTACTTTAATAGTACTCAGTATCTATGTATTACTACTAATGGAGACATCAAGAATGATGGTACAGCTGTGATGGGCCGAGGAGTAGCTCTTCAGGCTGTAACACGTTGGCCTGCAATAGCTAAGGTGCTTGCGGACTACATTAACAGATATGGTAATCATGTAGGCATGTTAGGGCATTACAACTTTACGAGGTACTTTA
>CAZQOY010000228.1:0-3292 GCA_964595095.1 uncultured bacterium
TCCTGATCCATGAGAAGAAGATCAGCACCATGAAGGACCTCCTGCCTATCCTGGAAAAGGTGGCCCAGTCCGGCAAGCCCCTGCTGGTGATTGCCGAGGACGTTGAAGGCGAGGCATTGGCGACCCTGGTGGTGAACAAGATCCGCGGCTCCCTCAAGGTGGCGGCGGTTAAGGCCCCCGGCTTCGGCGACCGCCGCAAGGCCATGCTCCAGGATGTTGCCGTCCTTACCGGCGGTACCGTCATCTCCGAAGACCAGGGCTATAAGCTGGAAAACGTCACTCTATCCTACCTTGGTGAGGTCAAGCGCATCAACATTGACAAGGACAACACCACCATTATAAAAGGTGATGATAGCACGAAAGATGACATTTTGGCCCGGATCAACGAGATCAAGGTGCAGATCGACAAGACCACCTCTGACTACGACAAGGAGAAGCTGCAGGAGCGCCTGGCCAAGCTGTCAGGCGGTGTAGCCGTGCTCAGCGTGGGCGCCGTCACCGAGGTGGAGATGAAGGAAAAGAAAGCCCGAGTGGAGGATGCCCTCCATGCCACCCGCGCCGCCGTGGAAGAGGGGATTATCCCTGGCGGGGGCGTGTCCCTGGTGCGCGCTATTAGCGCAATAGATACCTCCAAGCTGGACAATCCCGATCAGAAGACCGGGGCAGAGATTCTGAAGAAAGCCCTGGAGATGCCCCTGCGCCAGATCGCGGAGAACTCCGGTCATGAGGGGTCGGTGGTCTTCGCCGCGGTACGGGATAACAAGGATGACTACGGCTTTGATGCCCAGGCAGAGAAGTATGGCAACATGTTCAAGATGGGCATCATCGATCCCACCAAGGTAACCCGGATTGCGGTGGAGAACGCGGCCAGTGTGGCCAGCCTGCTGATCACGACCGAGGCCCTGGTGGCCGAGAAAAAGGAAGCGGAGAAGATGCCGTCTATGCCTCCAGGTGGTGGCATGGAGGGGATGTACTAAGCCGCCAGCTGGCGGACTAAGCCGACTCCACTTCATCAATAAACGCTAAAAGGCCGGCCCTTCTCTACCAGGGGGGCCGGTTTTATTATTGGGGATGGGGGCACTGAGGATTGTCGATTGACGATTGTCGATTGAAGATTGAAGAGCGTAGAAAGAACCGCCAAGCCCGCCCTGAGACCGCCAATAGACGGGCCGAACCCCGCCGATGGCGGGGGATGTGGGACGCCAAGGATGCCAAACTTTTTATAATCCTCTGTGCTCTCTGTGCCCTCTGTGGTGAATATCTTCCGACTGCCAACTGCCAACTGCTACTGCCACTGGGGCCTTGGGGCTTGGGACTTGGGACTTGGGGACTGGTGTATTATCGATTGTCCGTTGTCCGTTGTCGGTGGTCCGTTGTCCGTTGCCAACTGCTAAGAGCCCCCGGCCTGATCCGGGATAAGCGGCACCCGGCGTGAGAGGCTACACCATCCGATCTACTTTATCAGCCATAGATCGCTCTGGGCTTCCCCCAGCACTTCATGGCCGGTCTCGGTGATGACAACATCCTCCTCGATGGCCACGTTGATGTCGCCTCCCAGTCGGGGTTCGTCGGCGTAGAGCGCCGGCTCCACGGCTATGGTCATGCCCGGTTCCAGGGTGAAAAAGCCCAGGCTCCCATAGCGCTCGGGCCAGTCGGGAGCCAGAAGGGGGCCGATATCGTGCACCTGGAGACCGATGGGATGGCCAGCGGCGTGGGGGTAGTCCTGGTAGCCGCGTTCCTTCAGGGCTGAGCGCCCCGCGGCATCTACCTGGTTGCCGGTCACACCCGGCTTGATGACCGCCAGGGCCGCCCGGTTGACCGCCAGCGCGTCTTCCCACAGTTTGACTACAAACGCCGGTGCCTGGCTTTCCCCTTTCTGAAGGACGTAGGCGGTGCGCTGGATGTCGCTGGAATAGCCCCGGACCTTGAAGCACACGTCCGCGCGAACCAGGTCACCCCGCTGGATGACCCGCTCACTGGGTTCCGAATGCCCCCGTGCCGGCCCCGCCACGATGCTCATGCACGACTCTTCCATACCAAGCTGCTCTGCCCGGCGGCGCAGGTAGTCGGACACCTCCAGCTCGGTGGTCTTCCCCGGCTTGATCACCTTACCGGAGAGGGCTTCCCGCAGGATCAGCTGGGTCTTCTCGGCCGCCTCACGGACAGCGGCGACCTCCACCGGCAGCTTCCGGCTGAAAAGGGAAATGATAAGCTCTTCCGCTGAGACGAAGCGTCCCTTGTACTCCGGCAGGACTTCCTCCAGGTAGTTGAGCATCCCGGTCGTGAGGCCGTCGGCCATGGGCACGTCCCGGGAGAAATTGACGGCAATATTGCCTGGTGACAGCTCGGCCACGACCTGCCGCAGGTGGGGCCGGATACCCTCGCTCCGGTAGGAGATGACCGTATCGTAAAGGGCGCTCCGGGTGAGGGGCTCCACATCGTAGGAGGCGGCGATGGCGACGCTTCGGCGGCCGCCTTCCGGGGTCCGGGCGAAGATCAACGCCGCCCGGGCCACCATGTGGTCACTACCCAGCCGCTTCAGGAGGGGATCGGTGGCCCCCTCGCGGGTGAAGGTAAGCCAACAGTCCAGGCCTTTCTCATTCAGCAGCCCCGGCAGCAGGGTAGTCAGGCGCTCCCGGCGGACGTCAGTAGGGTTGGAATGACTTTCACCCAGGGCTAAGAGGGGCAGAGCAAGGACCAGTAAAACAATCGGGATGGTGGTATGCATAAGTGATCTCCTCTTCATTTTGGCACGTTCACCTGGGGTAGTCGGAAAGTGTATCCCGGACAGGACTCCTCCGGCGAAGACCCCATCCCGGTGGGAAGCCTTTCCAATGGAATCCTTTCCGGGGAAATCCTTCGGATCGGCGCAGGACGGTTTATCCTTAGGATACCTTTTGAGAAAATTACGTAGGTCTTTCTTTGAGAAAAAGGCAAATTGTGCAATAATTTGCAGCTGATTGGGGAAAAGCTGGTACCTCCGACGAAAGATTGGCATTTACCCCCCAGCAGTGAATTTTCCCCGCATCCTGCGGTCCAGGTGTTCATTGCACCCCCGGACCGATGGACAACTGACAGTCAGCAGAGTATCCGGATGGACGGATATCCTTGGAGAAAACGTGAAATATGTAGTGGCTTTAAATATATTTTCCCTTTGGGGAATATGCCTGTTGTTTGGATGGTAAATACGGGAATTGTTGCGTTCCCTTGTCTCTACTCACTGAGCTGGAGAGTAGGTATTAGAACCCTTTGACAAACCCGCCATTTCTCCATTTGCATGATTGATTCATCA
>CAZQOY010000229.1:0-3263 GCA_964595095.1 uncultured bacterium
ATCTGGACTCACGCCAATAACGCCGTGGCCGGGAGTATGATGAGACGGCTGGAAGAGGATCGTGATGGCTTCAACCCGGTATATATGATGGCCGATTCCGGTGCCCGCGGCAGTCAGGACCAGATCAAGCAGCTGGCCGGTATGCGCGGGTTGATGGCCAAGCCTAAGAAGAGTCTTTTGGGCACTAAAGACGAGATTATCGAGTACCCCATCAAGTCAAACTTCAAGGAAGGCCTCTCGGTGCTGGAATACTTCATCTCCACGCACGGAGCCCGGAAGGGCCTGGCCGACACTGCCCTCAAGACCGCAGATGCGGGGTACCTCACCCGCCGGCTGGTGGATGTAGCCCAGGATGTAGTTATTACGATGAATGATTGTGGCACCATCCAGGGGCTGGTTGCAACTGACTTAAAGGATGGTGAGGAAATTGTTGAGCCAATGGAGGACCGCATCTTCGGGCGCGTTATCCTGGAAGATGTCATTCATCCCGACAGCGGGGAGGTTCTAGCCAAGGCTGGGACCATGATAGACCGCCCCCTGGGCAGAATGATTTCTGATGCAGGCGTGGAAGAAGTGCGTATTCGCTCGGTCCTTACCTGTGAGGTGGAATACGGCCTGTGCCAGATGTGCTACGGTACTAACCTGGGCACCGGGCGGTGGGTGAATATCGGCGATGCAGTGGGTATCATCGCCGCCCAATCCATCGGGGAACCGGGCACGCAGCTAACATTACGGACCTTCCACATCGGCGGTACGGCGGCTCGCATCATCGAACAGTCGGAAATGTATACCAAGAAGGCAGGCACGATTCGCTTCTCCGAGAACTTTGATTTTGCCGACATAGAGGAAGACGGCCAGGTTTCCCGGATAGCCCTGGTTCGTAACGGCAAGATAGAAATCGTGGATGAAAACAAGCGAGTCCTTTCCACCTTCACGGTACCATATGGCGCCAATGTCACGGTGGCCGAAGGTCAGAAGGTGGATATCGGCGACACGCTTTTCGCCTGGGATCCCTATACCGATGTAATTCTTGCCCGCCGTAGCGGCAGGGTCCGCTTTGTGGATATGATCGATAGCGAAACCTATGTAGAGGAAGCCGTTGAAGGTGGCAAGAAGATGATAGTGATCGTGGAGTCCAAGAACCGGAGCCTCAGCCCTCACATCGAAATCATCGATGACGATGGCCTAGTAATCACCGGCGGTGGATCGATTCTGCCGATAAAGTCGACCCTGATGGTGAAAAACGGGGATCGAGTGAAAGCAGGTCAGATCCTGGTAAAGATCTCTCGAGAGATTGGCAAGACCAGGGATATCACCGGCGGACTGCCGCGAGTGGCGGAACTCTTTGAGGCTCGCCAGCCTTCAAATCCGGCGGTTGTTACCGAGATTGATGGGTATGTTAAGTTCGGTCGAACCCGACGTGGAATTCGAGAGATTATTGTTGAAAGCCCGGATGGTTCAAATATGAAGTATAATATTCCCTACGGGAAGCATGTGATTGTCCACGAGGGGGATTTTGTCCGGGCCGGCGACCGCCTGTGCGACGGATCCGTAGCACCGCAGGATATTCTTCAGATCAGGGGGCCGGCCAAAGTTCAGGAGTACCTGGTGAACGAGATCCAGGAGGTTTACCGTCTTCAGGGTGTACGCATCAATGACAAGCACATCGAGGTGATCGTGCGACAGATGATGCAGCGGGTACGTATTAACGATCCGGGTGACGCCAGTATCCTCAGGGGTGACCGGCTGAATCGCTTTGTAGTCAACGAGATAAACCGTGAGCTCAAGCGGAAGGTTGTGGTTACCAGCATTGGTGATTCAGAACTGGAAGAGGGAAAGGCCTATCCCAAGACGGAAGTTGATGCCATTAACAAAGCCTTGAAGGCTGATAGCAAGACGCCTGCCAAGACCCGGGCCGCAAAGCCGGCCACTTTCCAGCCGCTCCTGCTGGGTATCACCAGGGCTTCGCTGAACACGGAAAGTTTCATCTCCGCCGCCTCATTCCAGGAAACCACCCGGGTATTGACTGACGCGGCGGTAGGAGGGCGAACCGACTACCTCCGCGGGCTGAAAGAGAATATCGTGATGGGCCGGCTGATACCGGCCGGTACAGGATTGGCTCATTTCCGTGATATTCTGGTGACTAACCCGGATCTGGAGCTTGTGGAACAGGAGGAGGAAGAAGTTCCGGCAGCATCGGAACCTGTTGTTGACGCATAGGCTGCCTGGTCTCGACATCGGTGTAATTTTTTTAAACAGCAGTGTTCTCAAGGTCGTTGACATTAAGAATGCTATCGACCTAATTTGCTAGGCTATATTCTATTGAAATTGGAGTAATAATGCCGACGGTAAATCAACTCGTTCGCAAGGGACGGAAACGTGAAGTGAAACGCAATTCCACGCCGGCCCTGCGGGGAAATCCCCAGAAAAGGGGGGTATGTACAAGAGTATATACTACTACGCCCAAGAAGCCTAATTCCGCCTTGCGGAAAGTGGCCCGCGTGCGTCTCACCAATTCCATTGAGGTAACGGCTTACATTCCCGGTGAAGGGCACAACCTCCAGGAGCATTCCATTGTTCTGATTGAAGGCGGGCGAGTAAAAGACTTGCCGGGTGTCCGTTACCACATTATCCGCGGCGTGCTGGATACAGCCGGCGTGGAGGATCGGATGACCAGTCGTTCCCGCTACGGGACCAAGAGGCCGAAGAGCTGATCATGCCCAGACGACGCCGACCGGAACGAAGAGAACTGACACCAGATTCGGTATACAACGACGTTGTGGTTGCTAGGTTCATCAATAACCTGATGCAGCAGGGAAAGAAATCGGTTGCTGAGACCATCTTTTATCATGCAATGGACAAGATAAAGAAGCAGGCCAAGGCTGACGGAGTGGACATTTTCAAGAAGGCCTTGGAAAATGTGGGGCCAATGCTGGAAGTCAAATCGAAGCGTATCGGCGGCTCCACCTATCAGGTGCCTAGGGAGGTAAATGCCCGGAGACGACAGGCACTGGCTATGCGGTGGATCATCGGTTTCGCTCGCCAGCGTAAAGGGCGCACCATGGCCGAACGGCTGGCCGCCGAGCTCATCGCCGGCGCCAACAACGAGGGCGGGGCGGTCAAGAAACGGGAAGACTCTCACCGGATGGCCGAGGCTAACAAAGCCTTCGCTCACTTCCGATAGATTCTATCAGCTGGACATTTTTTTACCTCATGGAGAAAGTAGCTCTAGAACACGTTCGCAACATCGGGATCATGGCCCA
>CAZQOY010000230.1:0-3257 GCA_964595095.1 uncultured bacterium
GAATGCTGCAAATCCCGTTTGCTGGATAATCTGGGTTCGTATCAGGTCCATTTGCTCTTTTGCGAAGTCAGCGTCCTCGATCCGGCTCCGGGTGGCCTCGATATTCATTACGGATATCGCCAGGGTTTCCTGTTTGCTATCCAGCCGGAGCATGTACTCACCCACTCTCTGGGCGGCGACATTGAGGGTGTTAATAGCATCATCCACGTCGAAGATGGCCTGAGAAGCGGAGAGGGCATCAGAAACGTACAGGGCGTTGACCGATAGCGCTGCCGAATCCGCGTCGCTTAAGGAGACGTAGAAAACGTCACCAGCCGCGGCGCCGGTCTGGAACACGGCATTGGCTAAGGAGCCGTCGATCAGCATTGTTCCCTGGAACTCGGTTTCCTCCACGATGTCGTCGATCTCGCTGATAAGGGCGTCAATCTGCCCCTGGATCGCTGCCTTCTGATCGGGGTTGTAGGAGTCGTCGGCTGCCTGCACGGTCTTCTCCTTGATAACCTGGAGAAGACCGGCGATCGCCAGGTAACCACCCTCGGCAATGCTGAGGACGTTCTTGGCGGTCTCTACGTTATTCAGGGCTTGTGTAAGTGATCGCCGACGCGATTCGATTGATCGGGCCAGTGAAAAACCCGCCGGGTCATCGCCCACCGAGTTGATCCTCTTGCCCGAAGACAGTCGCAGCAGTCCCTTACTGACCTCACGATTGGATTTGAGGAGTTCGTTGTAGGATGCTAGCGCTGCCAGGTTGGCGTTGATTCGTGTGAAGCTCATGATTTCCTCCTTGTTTCATGAGCGTGGGCATCCTTGCCCAGCGGCTTGTTTTTGTTGTCTGAGCACCGGCTCTATCGCTTTCTCACTCCGATGCTCTCGCTCAAGTTCACCAGCGCGGTTGCGGCAGCGCTGATTTCCTTTTGCTTTCTGCATACCCTATCGGCCTCCTGGCCCGATTCTTTAATTAATTTTTCATCTCTCGACGGGACACCGCCCGAATTCTCTGCGGTCAACATCAGATTTTGATCGGCATGAACCCCCGGGTATCCGGCAACTATGCCCCGTATCCCCGGCCCCTCCATCAGCGGATCACCAAGTAAAAAAGTTCCTGCTTCTATGATCTAACAGGGCCTAAACTTCGTACCAGGTCAGGGATTCGCCCGCTGGAATCGTTTCAGGAAAACACACCTGGGGAACGCACGGTCAAAATACCATATCATTAATGGGCCTGTCCTTCGAATTCTGGGTTGAACGTCGGGTCAATATTGAAAAAAATGGAGGGATTCATAATGAACAAACCTGATCTAAGAATGAAAAGCCGCGGCAGAAGGGGCCTTCACACCCTGATTCTATCTGGACTGCTGTTGACCGGTCTCATGGTCCTGCTCACTTGCGCCGGGCGGGTCGTGACCAAAGACTACCTGCAGGAGACCCAGCAGGAGCGCGATGCCCGCATGGCGTGGTGGCGTGATGCGCGCTTCGGCATGTTTATCCACTGGGGCCTGTATGCCGTACCCGCCGGCGTGTGGAAAGGCGAGGAGACACGGGGCATCGGCGAATGGATCATGGCCACCGCCAACATTCCCGTCGCCGAGTACGAGCCGCTGGCGAAGCAGTTTAACCCGGTGAAGTTTGACCCCGCCGAGTGGGTGAGCATAGCCAA
This sequence comes from uncultured bacterium, assembly GCA_964595095.1. Classification (GTDB taxonomy): domain Bacteria; phylum Fidelibacterota; class Marinisomatia; order SCGC-AAA003-L08; family TS1B11. Next base: position 1,658 of record CAZQOY010000230.1, read on the forward strand.
AGACGCCGGGATGAAGTACCTGGTCATCACCTCCAAGCACCACGACGGCTTCAGCATGTGGGACTCGCGGACTTCAGACTACGACATCGTGGACCGCACCCCCTACGGCCAAGACGTGCTGGGGCCCTTGGCCCGGGAGTGCCAGCGGCAGGGGGTGAAGATGTGCTTCTATTATTCCATCCTGGACTGGCACCACCCGGCCCAGTACGTGGACCCGGAGGCGGAAAATCCCCGGCAGGGACACGGCAGCAACAGGATTCACGAGGACCGCAAGGCCGGGTACGTCACTTATATGAAAGGACAGCTGAAGGAGCTGATCACCCGTTATGACCCGTGGATGCTGTGGTTCGACGGTGATTGGGTCGAGTGGTGGACCGCTCCTGACGGCAAGGACCTGTATAGCTACGTCCGTTCGCTCAAGCCCGACATCATAGTCAACAACCGTGTCGGCAAGGGGCGCCAGGGCATGGCCGGGATGAGCGAGGGCGAAGAAGCCGCTGGCGACTTCGGCACGCCCGAACAACAGATCCCCGCCACCGGACTGCCCGGCGTGGATTGGGAAAGCTGCATGACCATGAACGATACCTGGGGCTTCAAGTCCTTTGACCACGATTGGAAGTCCACCGAGACCCTGGTGCGCAACCTGATCGACATCGCCTCCAAGGGGGGCAACTACCTGCTGAACGTCGGTCCCACCGCCGAGGGGCTGATCCCGCAGCCCAGCGTGGAGCGCCTCAAGGAAATGGGCCAATGGATGAAGGTCAATGGCGAAGCCATCTATGGGACTCAGGCCAGTCCCTTCGAGCAGCCCGGGTGGGGACGGTTCACCCGCAAGCCCGGCCGCCTCTACGCCCACGTATTCGACTGGCCGGAAAGCGGCGAGCTGTCCATCCCGCCTCTCGAGAATAAAGTAACGAAGGCAACACTGTTGACCGCAGACGGTCCCCAGACCCTTGAGGTGGAACAGGCCGAGGCCGGTATCGTCGTATCGCTGCCGCCTGAGGCCTCCGACCCGGTGGCTTCGGTGGTGGTGCTGGAGTTTTAGGCAGGGTAGCTCACGGCTCGGAGATCGGCCTCTTCCTGGGGACTAGGGGCTGGGGACTTGGGGAAGTAGCAGGGGCAGTGGCAGTGGTAGTAGCAGTTGGCAGCTTGCCCGGCGTAGTGCAAACGTAGCCGGGTGGCAGTGGGCAAGAAGAAGAGAATATAGAGGGAACCACCGGGAGCGGAAGGGGAAGCAGGGACCAGCGAGAAATTCGACAAAACCCAGACAAAATTCCACATTTTAAGGGTACCCCCCGACGAGAGCATTGTTGGAGTGGTGTAGAGTTTACTGGCGGGCACTATGGGTGACGGTGCAGAATGGGATCGCCACGGGCTTCGCCCTCGCGATGACAGCTTGCTGCGGTATGTTGCGGGCTTTTTCATGCGGTGGGAATATAAGGAAACGGAAAGGGGCTGTCGTTCGCCTGGTGCGCGAAAATCCTGGCGCGGGGGGTGCGGCAGGTGCCGACGGTCAAGGTTAAGCCGGAATAAGCAAGGACACGATGCCTACTCTCTCCAAATCTAAGTTCATCGCTGGCCACCAATGCCCTAAGCGGCT
>CAZQOY010000231.1:0-3243 GCA_964595095.1 uncultured bacterium
CCGGGGATGTGCCCCTCGCGGACTTCACCTGGGGCGGCCTGCGGCCCGGGGTACCCCTGGGAGAGGGGGAAGCCCCGTTCCCGCGCCTGGAGAAACTGGACATCGCTCCCGAACCCGAGCGGGAGCAGCAGCAGCCCGAGAACGTGGTCACCTTCGATGACTTCCAGAAGGTGGACCTGCGGCTGGCCCAGGTGCTGGCGGCGGAGAAGGTAGCAGGCACCGACAAGCTGCTCAAGCTGCGCATCTCCCTGGGTGATGAGGAGCGGCAGATAGTAGCCGGCATTGCCCAGTATTACAACCCGGAGCAGCTGGAGGGCCGCCGTATCGTGGTGGTGGCCAACCTGCGGCCGGCCAGAATCCGGGGCGAAGAGAGCCGGGGAATGCTGCTGGCCGCCGAAGGGAAAGACGGGCGGTTGGTCCTGGCGACGGTGGACGATCCCCACCTGCCGCCGGGACTGAAGATCGGATAAAGAGTTTCTAGTTTCTGGTTCCTGGTTCCTAGTTCCTGGTTCCTGGTTCCTGGTTCCTGGTTATGAGTTTCAAGTTGAAAGAATAAGTGGTTATGGCAACCTTTCGTAGCGTGGAAGAGATTGATGCCTGGCGGAAAGCGCGTGAACTTGTGAAGAAGGTACATGCAATAACAAAAAAGAGCGCTTTCTCCAAAGACTATGGGCTAAAGGACCAGATTCGACGGGCTAGCATCTCTACCATGTCCAACATCGCGGAAGGACATGAAAGAGACGGAACGAGGGAATTCATTCAATTCTTATCTGTTGCAAAAGGATCAACAGGTGAAGTGAAATCTCATCTATACGCAGCTTTAGATCAGGGGTATATAAAACAGACGGAGTTCGAAATACTATCTGCATTAGCTGCCGAAACCGGAAGTATGATCGCTGGGCTGATGGCATATCTTAAACAGTCTGGGCTAAAAGGGATGAAATATTCCTGATGTGAGCTGCATTTTTCACGACTAGGGATTCATAACTCGAAACTCGAAACTTCATGCCATAAAAATGCAGTTAGTCGACACCCACGCCCACCTGTTCCACGAAGACTATAATGACCGGCTGGACGAGGTCCTTGAGCGGGCCGGTGAGGCTGGTGTAGAGGCCGTCATCTGCGTGGGGCTGGACCTGCCCACCTCCGAGGCGTCCATTGCATTGGCGGAGACCTACCCCAACGTATGGGCCGCGGTAGGGGTGCATCCCCACGAGGCGGGAGCCGCTCCGCCGGACGCATTACAGCGGCTGGAGGCATTGACCGCCCACGAGAAGGTGGTGGCCATCGGCGAGACCGGCCTGGACTATGTGCGCGATATCTGTCCCCCGGAGGTGCAGCGCCCACTTTTCCGGGGGCAGCTGGAACTGGCCCGCTCCCTGGACCTGCCGGTCATAGTACATAACCGCCGGGCCGACGAGGACCTGCTGGCTATCCTGGAAATAGTGGGCCACCAGAAGGGAGTGCTGCACTGTTTTTCCTCCTCGCCGGCAGTAGCCCGCATCGCCATCGAGCTGGGGTCGCACATTTCCTTTACCGGCACCGTTACCTATGGCAAGAACCGGAACGAGGCCGTGTTGAAGACGGTGGGCCTGGACCGGGTGATGGTGGAGACCGACTGCCCCTACCTGGCACCGGTACCGCACCGTGGCAAGACCAACGAGCCGGCCTTCGTGCGCCACATAGCCGAGCAGATCGCCGGGATCTGCGGGACCACGCTGGAGGAGGTGGCGCGGATCACCACGGCCAACGCGCGGGGGCTGTTCAGCGGGCTGGATGGAAGCCAGGATTAAATCGTCTTCACGTCCCCCGGCCCGCAAGCGCTGGGGACAGCACTTCCTGGCCGACCCTAACCTGATCCGCAAAGTCGTGGCAACCATTGACCCCCGGCCTGAGGAGCACTTCCTGGAGATCGGGCCCGGCCATGGAGAACTGACCCTACCGCTCGCCGAGAGAGCCGGCTCGGTGACAGCGGTGGAAATCGATCCCTTGCTGGTGGAGCCGCTCCGGGCGATGGTCCCCCCCAACGTAACGATCATTCATGGCGATATCCTGGAAGTAGACCTCGACGATATCCTCCCGGCTGGCAGCCGCGTCTACGGCAGCCTGCCCTACAATATCACCTCGCCCCTTCTGTTCCGGCTGCTGGATCACCGGCGGCGGTGGCGTGACGCGCATTTCATCGTGCAACAGGAAGTTGCCCGGCGCATGACAGCCTCCCCCGTCGGCAAGGTCTACGGGCGGCTGTCGGTGATGGTGCAGGCGCTGGCCGCCGCAGAGCGCTGCTTTGACCTGCCCGCCACCGTCTTCCGGCCCCGGCCCAAGGTAGACTCAACCCTTATCCAGCTGGTGCCTGCGCAGACACACGGTGTCATCACCGATGAGGAGCTGTTCGCCCGCGTGGTGCGGCTGGCTTTCGGGCAGCGCCGTAAGAAGCTGTCCAATGCCCTGAAAACGCTTCCGGTCAAGGATATTCTTAACGAAATGGGTCTGGCCGAACTAAGGGCTGAAAAAGTGGCGGTCGCTGATTATATTCGGCTGGCCAACCGTCTACTGAATGAGTAGCGACGCGGTAGCGACACTGTCCGATGGGATTAACATCTACGGAATGGTCTTCTTTTTCCTGGGCGAGGGGGATACTGGCAGGTGCCAGGGTATTGAGGGCGGCCCGGGCAAAAGGGCTGGCTTGATGAGGGGGGCACTTCGTACAAAGTCCTTGCGCCTCACTGCATTGGATAATAAAATACTGTACTAATTTGAGGTTGGTTTCGTCTAAAAAGTGCATCTATGGTTGAGAAACGTTCAAGGAAGGAGCGGCGTATAGCGAATGAGCGGCGCTCGGATTCTGATCGCCGAGAGGAGAAGGGGCAAATCGAGGTGGACCAGCGGTCGGATCTTAATCATCGGCGGTTTGATAATAACCAACGGACTGGCATAGAGCGGCGGGGATTAGGTGATATTTTCACCGAGGAATCCTGACATGACTACCGACAACCGGCAAGACTACTATTATTATTGGTTTATGAGGACGGGTTGATGCTGCGCCCGTAAAGGAGGTATTAAAGCCGCTGCGCACTTCAACCCTGTTCAAATCGGACGGGGTTTTTTTCGGCCTGAACGCAAGGGAGATAGCACCAGACAAGATGAACTTCGAACAGTATCAAACACTGGCCCAAAGCCACTCTGCGGTACCGGTTTACCGCAAGGTCCTGGCTGATCTGCTCACGCCTGTTTCCGCCTACA
>CAZQOY010000232.1:0-1297 GCA_964595095.1 uncultured bacterium
AGATGCTAAGATCATCAATCCTTGACAGAAATGATAGGTCAGGTTTCTCACCGATGGCTGAGATTATTAGGTCTGCCTCCATACGAAATTCAGAACCGGGAATTAGTATTGGCTTTCTCCGTCCGCTTGCATCAGGCTCACCTAACTCTGTGCGTGTAAGCTCTAAACCTATAACAGTCTTACCACGACTCAATATCTTTCTAGGTGCAACCAGATAATGAATTTTCACCCCCTCGTTCTCGGCTTCCATAAGCTCTGACTCAATTGCGGGCATTTCTTCTATAGTCCTTCGGTAAACAACATTTACCTCCCTGGAGCCCAAACGAATCAACGTTCTTGCCGAATCTACTGCCGCGTTCCCTCCTCCGATTACTATTGCCTTACCGGCAATCTTACCGCCGTGCCCAAGGTTTACTTTCCTTAGGAACGATACCGCATCGACGACTCCCTCGATTCCTTTCCCCCGGGGTATTTTCAGCTCCAAACTTCTGTGAGCGCCGGTAGCCAGTAATACTGCCCCGTACCCCTGATGAAAAAGGTCATCAAGTGTTATATCCTTGCCGATTGTCGTATTGAGTATAATGTCTACCCCAAGATTCTGAATCTGACCGATCTCATCTTTGATTACCTCCCTTGGCAAGCGATACTCAGGTATGCCCAGGGCGAGCATACCGCCAGCGACGGGAAAAGATTCAAAGATAGTAACCTGATAGCCTAACCGAGCCAAGTCATGAGCTGCCATCAAACCAGCTGGCCCGGAGCCAACGACAGCTACCCTCTCATCTCTGGCTCGCGCAGGATGTGGCCTCCGCTTATCATAATTCTGTCCATGTTCAGTAGCACAGCGTTTGAGGGCTCCTATCGCAATAGGTTCATCAACTGCACTCCTCATACACTGAGTTTCACAAGGATGGGTACATACCCGACCGGTGATACCAGGAAAAGGGTTAATCTCTCTAATTGAGGCTAAAGCTTCATAAAACCTCCCCTGCTTGATTAAGGAAACGTAGGTGAGTACGTCAGTGCCTATTGGACAAGCAGCCTGGCAGGGTGGCAGGGATAGAGTGAAAACCGAGACGGGGCAAATGGCAACACAATCCTGACACCCGATGCACTTTGCGGGATCAACCAGCCAATCATGCTTTGCTAGTGATTCTTCTGCCATATTTATTGAAATTTTCTCCTGGTGCAATCTGAAGTCTGTAGCCCTCGGGGTAGTCCTTAACATTCTTTAAGAATATAATATGTAAGCGCTTCTTATTGGTGACCTGCCCCCATAAAGGATACCACCTTTTAA
>CAZQOY010000232.1:1307-3240 GCA_964595095.1 uncultured bacterium
TGTCCGCCTGACTTTTAATCAGGGTGTCACAGGTTCGAGACCTGTACGGCCTACCAATCATAACTTTTCCACACCCAAAAATTGAGACCTTCTTTGAGATTTCGATAGCTCACGCACTGCAAAATGACAGCGGTTGGCTATGAGTAAGACAGTCCCGAGAACCACCAGAGATTTGGAACGCTGTATAAACGCAAGGAATCGCGCACGCGCGTAACGCGTGCACGGGAGGCAATCAAAAATGGCTGACCTGCCCCCATAAAGGATACCACCTTTTAAGTTAGAGTTACCGGCATTACAGCCTCGGTAGCAGGGGGCCGGTAACCCAACGAGCTATGAGGACGTACTTGATTGTACTCCTTCCTCCACTGCTCAATCAATACTTGCGCTTCTGTTAGCGTCGTAAATATCTCCCGGTTTAGTAACTCGTCCCTCAGCTTTCCATTGAATGATTCTATATACCCATTCTCCCAGGGACTCCCCGGCTCTATAAACAGCGTATTTACACCAACGCGATTCAACCATCTACGTATCGCCTTGGCCGTAAACTCAGGCCCATTATCCGATCTGATGTGCTCCGGTATACCCTTGAAAATAAACAGCTCAAACAGCTGATCAATAACGTCCTGTGAAGTGATACGTCTCTTTACCAGTGTCGCCAGGCATTCCCGGGTGTATTCATCGATAATATTGAGTATCCTGAATGCTCTTCCTTCAGCTGTCCTGGCTATGACAAAATCATAGCTCCAGACATGGTCCCTAAACTGTGGTCTTAACCTGATACAGGAACCATCATTAAGCCATAGTCTCCTTCTCTTTGGCTGCTTCTTCGGTACCTTCAAGCCTTCTTGCCTCCAGATTCTCTCTACCCTCTTATGATTCACCTGCCAGCCTTCCTGCCTTAACATAGCGGTTATCCTCCGGTATCCGTACCTGCCATACTGAGTTGCCAGTTCTATAATACGTTCCACCAACCTTTCTTCTTCATCCTTGATACCTAGTATTCGCCGCTGGGTCTTCCTGACCTGACTGAGTACTATACATGCCCGTCTTTGTGAAACACCAAGTTTATCCTGAACCTGTATGATGACCTTACGTTTTCTGGACGGGCTTAGAAGTTTCCCTCCGTTGCTTCTTTCAGTATCGCGTTATCCAGTGATAAGTCGGCTACCAGCTTCTTAAGCCGGGTATTCTCTTTCTCCAGGCTCTTGAGCCTCCTAGCCTGTTCTATCCGCAGACCGCCGTATTCTTTACGCCATCGATAGTAAGTCTGCTGGGTGATGCCAATCTTTCTGCTGGCTTCGGCGATGGAGATACCCTGGTTAATGTGGATCTCAGCTTCCCTTAGCTTGTTTATGATTTGCTCTGGTGTGTAGCCTTTTCCGACCATCTATCCCCCCTTTTTGTCCTACTTTACTAACATTATAACTGGACTCCTTTTTGGGGGGCAGGTCAAGATGCCATTTAGTTGGGATATGGACGACTCAAAAGATTCCACGTTGATAAAAATAAAAAGATATCTAAAATTAGCAGGAGTGATACTTATTGATGATCCCCCAAGAATTGAATTGCTGCCTCCTGATTTCAAACCGACTGAAGTCGTGGATGAAACCAGAGTAATCATTAAGGCATTGTGGGAAGCGTTGGGAAATTATTTTATGGTTAGGAATTGCGTTGTCCATAACAACGGTTTGATTAATAAGGCGAGGAATCCAGAGAGAATCAGGCAGTATGCTGTTGAAAAGGGGATCATCTTGGATAATCCAAGCCAACAGGAACTCCTAATCAACGAGGAATTCAACAAGGAAGTATGCAATACCATGCATCAGCTTTTTAATAAACTCCATAGTGCCTATTACAGCACCCCACTTCCCGAGTAAAGGGTAAATATAAGGCTAATAGTTAAGCAGATTGTTAAGCAAAATTGAGGCTAAAA
>CAZQOY010000233.1:0-3237 GCA_964595095.1 uncultured bacterium
TTGAAGGCTTGGGTATTCACAGGCATGGCTCCAGTTGGATGGTTGATTTGATAATCAGGGGGCTGGCGCGATTTAAAGCGCGACACATCAGATATTTTAGGTCCAGCAAGAACATTATTAAAGGCTAGGTGTTCTCCTGGTCTAAATCTGTTTATCTTTGTTAGAATTCATAAAGCGCAGTAAATGACAATTCTTCAGTCATTCAATATCGAGAAAGCAATTTGCCTCTATGTAAGTGACACATTACACATTAGTCTTATATAGTCCCTAGAATCCAATTCGTTTACGGTTGGGTTCTGGTGGTGTCATCAACTTCTTGATCTTCTCGAAGACAACCCTGAACTGGGCATCATATCTCTTTTCGAGTTCGTTCAGCTTGCTGGCGAGTTCCGCGTGGCTCGAAAGGATCTGACGCAGGTGTACAAAAGCCCGCATAATCGCGACATTGACCAGGACTGCTCTCTTGCTTCTGAGCACACTGGACAACATGGCAACCCCCTGTTCAGAAAAAGCATAAGGGGGGTACCGGCGGCCACCCCACTGACTTGAGGTAACAGATTGTGACCTCAAGAAATCAAACTCCTCCCCAGATAATTGAAACATAAAATCTTCGGGAAACCGCTCGATGTTGCGTCTAAGCGCCTGATTCAACACCTTGGTCTCAACGCAGTATAGTTCGGCCAAGTCGACGTCAAGCATGACCTGGCGCCCTCGGATTAAGAAGATTGATCGTTCAATTCGTTCAACGGGAATAATGCTCTTCTGGCTGGTCATAGAATCAATTACTCACAGATTTTTCCCGGGTAGGTTGAAATTATTGTTAATACAGCAACGAGCAATTTACCTCCGTTGCGTTAGGGATGCCAATGCGGGATAGGGGGCTGGGGGAAAGTGGCAGTGGCAGTAGCAGTTGGCAGTTGGCAATGGACAACGGACAAACAACCACCGATTACCAATCACCAGTCACCAGTATCCAGTATCCAGCATCCAGCATCCAGTATCCAGCCCCGCCACCCCGCCGGAAGGCGGGACTGGTCCCGCAGGAAGCGGGGCTGGCGGGATTCCATCCAGCAGCCCCTGGCCCTAAGACACCAATTCAACGTATATTCCTAGCCATCAGTTGTAACCAATCCATAACATTCAGTTATCCAGGAGCAGCCATGCACCGTTTCGTATACCTGACCGTTCTCAGCACCTTCTGCACGCTCTGTGGGATAGAATCAATCGTGGCCCAGGAACCCGATACGGCGACTGTTGCACCTCCGGCAGCGGCTCAGACCCTGGCCGACACCTACCGCGATGCCGCCGATCGTATCATCACCGCTGCCCTGGCCGACAGCTTCGCTTACCAGCGGCTGGCCAAACTGGTGGATACCTTCGGCCCCCGGTTTTCCGGTACCCGTAACCTGGAGGATGCCATTGACTGGATTCTGGCCCGGATGAAGGCCGACAGCCTGGAGAACGTCCGGGGCGAGGAGGTAATGGTGCCCCGGTGGGTGCGGGGGGAGGAGTCAGCCGAGCTGCTGGTGCCCCGGAAAATGACGCTGCACTTCATCGGGCTGGGGGGCTCGGTGGGCACGCCGCGCCGCGGCATCACCGCCGAGGCATTGGTGGTAAGCAGCTTCAGTGACCTGGAGGCCCATGCCGACCAGGCCCGAGGGAAGATCATCGTCTATAACGCTCCCTTCACCACTTACGGCGAGACGGTGCGTTACCGTTGGGCCGGGGCCAGTGCCGCGGCCAAAGCCGGGGCCGTGGCCAGCCTGGTGCGCTCGGTGACGCCCTACTCCCTGAATACACCCCACACCGGCGCTATGGGCTACGAGGAAGGCGTGCGCAAAATCCCCCACGGAGCCATTACTGTAGAAGACGCCTTGCTGCTCCAGCGGCTCCAGGACCGGGGGGAAACGATCATCATCAGGCTGAAAATGGGCGCCCATTCCCGCGGCGACGCGCTCAGCCGGAACGTGGTGGCCGAGATCGCGGGCCGCGAGCAGCCCGAGGAGGTGGTGGTCATGGGCGGTCACATCGACTCGTGGGATGTGGGCCAGGGTGCCATAGACGACGGCGGTGGCTGCGTGGCCGCCTGGGAGGCCCTTCGCCTGCTGCGTAAGCTTAACCTGCGGCCCCGGCGCACCGTCCGGGTGGTCCTGTGGACCAACGAGGAGAACGGCCTGCGCGGCGGGCTGGCCTATCGCGACACGCACGCTGACCAGCTGGACAACCACGTCCTGGCCATAGAGGCCGACGCCGGGATGTTCAAGCCCCAGGGCTTCGGCTTCACCGGCTCACCGGAGGCCCTGGCCATCCTCCGGGACATCGCCACTCTCCTGGAGCCGACAGGGGCTGACAGCATCGTCGAGGGCGGCGGGGGCGCCGACATCGGCCCCATTATGCGCAAGGGCGTACCCGGCATGGGCCTGAATGTAGACGGCACCAGGTACTTCTGGTACCACCACACCGACGCCGATACCATCGACAAACTGGACTCCCACGAGCTGAACCTGTGCGTGGCGGCCCTGGCGGTGATGGCCTACGTGGTGGCCGATATGCCCGAGCGGCTGCCGCGGTAGGGCGCAGGGGAGAAAATAGAACCGCCAAGACGCCAAGAACGCCAAGTAAGATAGAAAATTGAAGAATGGGAAGAGCGACGGAGAAGCGGACGGCGAGCCTGGCAGGTGGCAGCTTGCCAGGCGTAACGCAAGTGTAGCCGGGTGACAGTTAGCAGGATTGCAAATTGCAAAATGAAAATTGTCCCGGAGGGACTCCTTCGGAGAAAAATGCAAAGGGCAGGGACATAGTGTCTTGTCCGGCGTGTTGACTAGTGCTAACCTTTCATTGAGGAAAATTGAAGAAAGGAGACTCCAATGGCTACGACGACCGTCGCTGAGATGAGCAAGGATGAACTTCAGGAAATGATTGAGTCATTGATTGAGCAAAAGCTCCTTGAAATTCTTGGCGACCCTGACGAGGGATTGGAAATCAGAAAACCGGTGCGTGAGAGACTTTTGCGCCAGAAGGAAGCAGTTGCAGCGGGTGACCGTGGCCAACCGTTTGAGGAGGTGGTGCAGCAACCTGGAATGGAATGATGGCCGCGTATCGCATCCGAATCCTGGACTCTGCCGCACGCGAGCTAAGACGGCTGGACAAACCCTGTCAGGCATCGAATTGCTCGTCGGATCGATTGGCTGGCAAAGAATCTGGACAATCTCAAGCCCGAAGCGCTGACCGGGTACC
>CAZQOY010000234.1:0-3211 GCA_964595095.1 uncultured bacterium
AAAAAACCGTCGCATTGATCAGATCGGCCCAAGGGGGCGATCAGCGAGCGTTCCACGAACTGGTGGCCATGTACGATGCGAGAATCATGGCTGTGGCATTGCAACTACTGAAGAACAAGGAAGATGCAGAAGACATTTACCAAGAAGTTTTCATTAAGGTCTGGAAGAATCTCCCCTCCTTCGAGTTCAAGAGCGATTTTTACACCTGGCTTTATCGCATTACGGCCAATACCTGTTTCAGCTACCGCAGCAGCCGGCAGCGTTATCACCTGGAGAACATCTCCCTGGAAGAAGGCTATCACGACTCCTATACCGAGGAGGACCAGGAGCGCACCGAGCAGCAACAGAGCATTATTGAGGCTGTTGAGGCCCTGCCTCAGAAACAGCGGACCGTTTTTGTCATGCGCTATTACCAGGGGCACAAAATCAAGGACATTGCCATACTCCTGGGTTGCACCACCGGTACCATCAAGCGGTACCTGCACCGGGCAACTATCAAACTGAGGAAGGATCTGGCAGCTTATGCCTAGAAAAGTTCAACGAACCCCCAGCCAGCCGGACGAGCAGATCAGGGAAATCTTCGCCGGGACCAAGCCTGTCTACCACGTCGACGAGGAGTGGCTGCTTAGCCAGCGGGTAAGACTCAAGGGCGCCATCGCGGTGACCGAAGAGGCCGGCCTGCTGTCGCGACTCTGGGAGCGGATCCAGCTATGGTGGGAGGAATTCCCCTACCTGTGGATGCCGGCCCGGCCCGTCCTGGCATGGAGTGCTGCCTTGTTCTTGGGTATCCTGGTCGGCAGGTTTGTTTTCACCCGCCCCGCTACTCCGGGTCTCCTCACCGCCACCCAGGAGGTGAGCCGCATCTCCCAGACCGAACTGGCGGATATCATTCGCTCCGGACAGCTCGAAGACATCGACGTAAACCTCCGGGACGATCCCGATAACCCGGTGGAGCTCAACCTGACAATGGGCCACGAGATGAAACTCACCGGCTCCGCTGAACGCGAGGACATCCTGGCCGCCCTGGAATATGTACTGGTAAAGGACCCCAATCCGGGACAACGCCTGCAGTCAGCACGCATTCTGGGAGGCACTTCCGGTCTGCCGGAAAAGGAATCCACCATGATGGCCCTCGTCTCAGCGCTGCTGACGGACGAAAATCCCGGCGTCCGCCTGTCCGTCCTCAAGAGCCTGCACGGGGTGCAGTCACCACTTATCAAGGACGCCCTCATTAAGACAGTCATGGAGGATGACAACGAGGGCGTGCGCCTGGCCGCGGTGGAAAACCTGGCCTTTTTCCTTGACGATCTGTCGGTCCGGTCGGCCCTGCTGCTGGTCTCCCGCATGGATCCCATGGAAAGCGTGCGCTATCGGGCCTACCAGGTCCTGTCACAGGCGCCAGAATCTCAAGAAGAAGAAGAACGGCTGGATTCACAACTATGATCTCAAGACTTATAATAACGACTCTCATCCTTGGCATGCCCCTGGCCCTGGGCGGACCCACGGGGAGTCCCGGACAGGAATTGCCCGAGTTACCGGAATTGCCGGAGCTGCCGGAACTGCCCGAGTTGCCGGAACTGCCCCAGGTCCCCGAGCTCCGCGACTACCAGGGTAGGTACCAGAGTGTAGTGGTTCACCGCCTGGATGTGGAGCCCAAGGCCACCCTGCATATGAATGGCCTCCGTGGAGACATAATTCTAATGGGCACCGACGTCCAGCGGATTGTGATCGAAGAAAAGATCGCCGTCAGAACGAGACGTGAGGACCGGGCCCGGGAAATCATTGAACGCGTGAAGAGCGAATTGAGCCCCCCTGCCGCCAGAGGCGAGGCCTACGTCTTCCAAGCGAGCAAGCTGGGTGAGCGCAACGTTTCATTCGGCTACAAGGCGCGGGTACCCAGGACCTTCAATGTAATCATTCACTCTTACGGCGGTGATATTGACATGTCAGACCTCCAGGGGGACCTGGAAGCCAAGACGGGCGGTGGTGACATCGCCCTGTCCAACTCGGCCGGCAGGATCAAGGTACATACCGGTGGCGGCGATATCGACGTGTTCAAGGTGGAAGGCCAGGTAGACCTGTCCACCGGCGGCGGTGACATCGAGTGTCGCACTGTGGAGGGCAAGATCAACGCATCCACCGGCGGCGGGGATATCGATTTCTGGACCGGTAAGGGCAACTTCACGATCAACACCGGCGGCGGGGATATCGATCTCCGGAGGCTGGAAGGAACTAACGTGGAGGCGCGTACCGGCGGCGGCGATATTGATGTTGCCGACATAACCGCCCGGGTCAATCTCATGACCGGCGGCGGGGACATTACCGCCGAAAACATCACCGGCGACGTCGAAGCGGCCAGCAGCGGCGGAGATCTCTCCCTGGAGCGCATCCGCGGAGACGCAGTCCTGTTCATCACCGCCGGTAATATCGATATCCGCCGGATTACCGGAGCGGTAAGAGCCAAGTCCGGCAGCGGAGACATCGAGATTCAGGAGATGACTCTGGAGGAACCCGGTAAGGAAGAATCCACCCTCACAACTACAGCCGGGGACGTGTCCGTAGAGTACTATTCTGAAAAGCCGGTCGACATCAGCGCAAAGATTTTCGGGTATTCACCCCGCTACGCCGCAGATCGCATACATGGCAACGTGGACTTCACCTATAAGAAGGACAACGGCAATACCCTGGCAATCTATTCCACCGACAAACCGTTCCACCGCATTATCATCGAGACCACGACCGGTGAAATCAAGATTATGAAAGGAGAGCAGTAAGCCATGCGAGTACTATTCTCACCTATCGGAGTACTGGTCCTGCTCCTGTTAACCTGGCTGCCGGTTACGGCCCAGGAACAGGCCGAAGGCGACCAGCCGGAAGAGGCCAAAGTAAGCCCCTCCGGTGAGATCAAGATTTTCGACGATCTGGTCATCCCGGAAGGGGAAGTGCGCTCCGGTGCCATTCGGGTCATCGGCGGCAACCTCACCGTGGCCGGGCGGGTCACCGGCCGCATTACGGTCCTGGGCGGCGACGTGGAGCTTCTGTCCACGGCCCAGGTGGAAGGCACTATTGTGGCCCTCGGGGGCAAGGTCATTCGCAGTGACGGGGCCCAGGTGACCGGCGATGTGCTGGAAGTCAACCGGGGCAAAATCAGCCTCAGCAAGGAAGAAGCCCGGGATATCTTCGGTTACGATGAGGATAAGGATGAGCGCCT
>CAZQOY010000235.1:0-3167 GCA_964595095.1 uncultured bacterium
TGGTAAATCAGACCTCGGAGTTCGCCGCCACCGACGCGGCCAGCGAGCTGGTGACAGACCTGTTTGTTGATGAGAACATACTCCGGGTAACCGATGAGGACCGGGCCGACAGCAACCTCCAGATCACAATTAACCGCGTGACGGACAAACCGGCCACTTATACCGCCGAGGAAACCGTTGAGGAGTGGCGGATCGACGTTTATACCCAGGTGGTATGGTACGACCTGACCCGCAACCGGTCCCTGTTTGAGAAAGCCTTCTCGGGTTTCGGCTACTATCCTCCCGGCGGGGATATCGGGAGTGACAATATTGATAATGACCGGGATGGCCAGATTGATGAGGAGGACGAGTTCGGCGATCCCAGAGAGTTCGCCCTCAGGGCGGCTATCCAGAAAATATCTGAAGACATCCTCAACGAAGTATTATCCACATGGTAGGAGCATTGTTATTGCTGATCTTCAATGGCATTTTGAACTCATATGTAATAATGGTGGTTTGTGGATCAGGGGAAAAAACCGTGTTCGTACTGAAGGAAACTTGAGAAGTGCACTTCGTGAAGACGGATAGCGATAACAAACCGCAGCTAACGACCATTCAACACCTGGGCAAATTTGAAGGGCAGACCGTAGAACTCCAGGGGTGGGTATACAATACCCGCTCCAGCGGCAAGATCGGCTTTCTCATGGTCCGGGACGGGACCGGCATTGTGCAAAGCGTTATCTCAAAAGATGGTGTACCGGCGGAGTTGTTCGACGCGTTTGAGACCCTCACCCAGGAGTCGGCTGTTACTGTCCGGGGAGAGGTGCGTCGCGATGAGCGGGCCCCGGGCGGCGGGTACGAGCTGCTGGTCAACGGTCTTGACGTGCACCACGTGGCCCAGGACTATCCCATCACGCCCAAGGAGCACGGCACGGCGTTCCTCATGGATCACCGGCACCTCTGGCTGCGCAGCCGGCGGCAGCACGCCATCATGCTTGTCCGTCATGAGATCATTCGCGCCTGCCGGGACTTTCTGGACAATAATGACTTCGTACTGGTGGATACCCCCATCATCACCCCCAACGCCGTGGAAGGGACCACCACCCTTTTCGCCATTGACTATTTTGGCCGGTCGGCGTACCTGACCCAGAGCGGCCAGCTCTATAACGAGGCCAACGCTATGGCCCTGAAAAAGGTCTACTGCTTTGGGCCGACCTTCCGGGCCGAGAAAAGCAAGACCCGCCGCCACCTCACCGAGTTCTGGATGGTGGAGCCGGAAATAGCCTACTGCGATCTGGAGGGCGACATGGTCTGGGCCGAGCAACTGGTGGCCTACGTGGTGCAGCGTGTCCTGGAAACCAGGATGGAGCAGCTTAAGGTCCTGGAGCGGGACGTGAGCCGCCTGGAAGCCGTCAGTACGCCCTTCCCCCGGGTGAGCTACACCGAGGCCGTTGATCTGCTGCATGAAGCGGGGGTCGATTTCGAGTGGGGCGGTGACTTCGGCGGCGGCGACGAGACCACCCTCAGCGAGAACTTCGAGCAGCCCCTCATTGTCCACCGCTACCCGGCCGCTATCAAGGCCTTTTATATGAAGCGCGACCCGGAGAACGACCGCCTGGCCCTGGGCGTGGACATCCTGGCCCCGGAGGGCTACGGCGAGATCGTGGGCGGTGGCCAGCGCGAGGATGACCTGGACACCCTCACCAGGCTCATTAAGGAGAACGACCTCCCGTTGGATGCCTACCAATGGTACCTGGACCTGCGGCGCTACGGCTCCGTGCCCCATTCAGGCTTCGGCATGGGCATCGAGCGGGTGGTGGGCTGGATCTGCGGGGTACCCCACTTGCGTGAGACCATCCCCTACCCCCGCACGCTGACCCGGCTGGAGCCCTGACGGGCGGAGCCTTTTACCATGCCGCTTACTATCGCCCTGGCCCAGATAAACCCTACCGTCGGGGACATCCCGGGCAATCTCGAGCTGCACCGCCGCACCCTCGCCCAGGTAGGGGACCAGGCGGAGGTGGTGATATTCCCCGAAGGCGCCCTGCCCGGCTACCCGGCCCAGGACCTGCTCTTCGAGAAAGCCTTCCTGAAGGACCTCCAGGAAGCCTTGGAAATCCTGGCAGGGGAAGTGGGCGACCACTGGGTCATCACCGGGACAGTGCGTCGGGAAAGAGGTAGGCTTTTCAACACCGCCGCCGTGCTGCATGACGGCCGGATCGTGACCTGGCGTGACAAAACCCTACTGCCCACCTACGACGTATTCGATGAGGCCCGCTACTTCACACCGGCCGAGAATATCGAACCTGTGCATATTAACCCATCGACCGGTGAGCCGGTGCGCATCGGGCTGCACATCTGCGAGGATCTGTGGGACCAGGCCTACGAGACTAAGGTCTGTGACATCCTGGGTGAGCAGGGGGTGGACCTGTTCATCAACATCAGCGCTTCCCCTTTTCGGGTTGACCGTGATCCCCGGCGGCGGGACCTCATCGTGGAAAAGGCCCGGCTGTGGGGAAAACCGTACCTGTACTGCAACCTGGTGGGTGGACAGGATGAGCTGGTATTCGACGGGCGCTCCCTGGTCTGCGACGAATCCGGGGAATTGATATGTACCGGGGCCGCCTTTGAGGAAGACCTCATCTATGTCCCCTTCCCGCTGGATACCGCCACCCGGCTTTGTCCGCAAGAAGCGGACTACGCCGGGCAAGCTGCAACTACTCCTACTCGAGTAGAGGAGCTAAACGGCGCCATTGTCCTGGGTATACGGGACTATTTCCGCAAGACGGGCCATCGGGAGGCGGTAGTGGGCTTGAGCGGCGGTGTGGACTCCAGCGTGACGGCCGGGCTGGCGGTACAGGCGCTGGGCCGCGAGCGGGTTATCGGCATCGCCATGCCTGCTATTTACAGCTCCAGCCAGAGCGAGGCGGACGCCCGTATAGTAGCCCAGAACCTGGGCATTCGCTTTGAGATGCTGTCCATTGAGTCCCTGCGCCGGGAAATGCAGGATGCGCTGGAGCCGTTTTTCCGGGACACCGAGCCGGGAGTGGCCGAGGAGAACCTGCAAGCCCGCATCCGGGGGACGCTGCTGATGGCGGTGGCCAACAAGCGCGGCGCTCTGCTGCTCACCACTGGCAACAAGACCGAGGTGGCCCTGGGATACGCCACGCTCTACGGCGACATGGCCG
>CAZQOY010000236.1:0-3158 GCA_964595095.1 uncultured bacterium
CGGTCGTCATGGGTCTCACGGGCTTCATTCTGTGGTTCCCGACCATCCTCGGGGAAGCCACACCGGTCTGGCTCATCAAGGTATCTGAAGTGGTGCACTACTGGGAAGCCTGGCTGGCCACGCTGGCCATCGTCGTCTGGCACTTCTTCTTCACTATCTTCCATCCCGAGGAATATCCGGGAAGTAGCGTGATGGTTACCGGGAAAATGAGCGTCGAAGAGTGGCGCCACAAGCACGCCGGGTTCTACGAGGAGCTGGAGAGCGAGCTGGCTGGCTATCGAAAAGGCGAAATTGCCTACGACGACCTATCCACATTCGCCCGACAGGCCCTGGAAGATCTGCCATCCCGGGAGGAGATTGATTGACCGGATTTTCTCTATTAAAATGCAAGAATTTCTTTTTAAATTAATATCTTGTTGTGTCGGGGATAGCCCGTTTCAGGAAGATATTAATTGATGTCTCCGGGAAATATAGTATGAGGTGCTAAATCCATGAAAAACCAACGTGCCAAATTCGCAATCTTCATCGCAGCCGTCGCCCTGATCGTTTTCGGTTGGCTTACCATCGGGAGCGAAGCGGAAGAGGTGCCTTATGTGAGTATCGCGGAGCTGCACGAGAATCAAGATACGTGGAAACGGCACCGCCTGCGCCTGGGTGGCCTTGTGGAAGCCGGCTCCATCGTCTATTCCGCTGACCGGCTAAGCGTCGATTTTATCATGGCCCAGGGTAGTGAGTACCTGCCGGTCCACTACATCGGCCTGACGCCGGACCTGTTCCAGGACTCGGTCGAGGTTATCGTGGAGGGTGAATATCGCGACGGGGTATTGCGTGCGGACAACCTCATGACCAAGTGCGCTTCCCGCTACGAGGTCGAGTGAACCGGTGTATATGCCGGGTAAAAGGGGTAGATTCAGGCGCTTATAACCACAGAGTCCGCCGAACACGCGGAGAAGGAATTAGATCAGAGAAAAAAACCTTAGAGGAATTATTAAGAGACAGACAACAATGAAGACTATTGTCTTGATGGAAAAAATACTCTGCGCTCTCGGCATTATCAGCGGTAAAGTTCTGCCATGGCACTCCTAGGCTCGACCTGTCTGCAGCTGGCACTGATCTTCTGCGCCCTGACGCTGGTTCTGAGCCTTATTCATCTGGGCAACCGCGACCTGCGGTATTTCGTCGGAGCCCAGCGGGGGCTCCGGGTCTCAGCGCTGCTGGTACTGGCGGCTACGCTGGCTCTGGCCCACCAGTTGCTGACGAGCAACTTCAGCCTGGAGTACGTGGCCCGCTACAGCAGTGCCGCCACCCCCACCCTGTACAAGTTCGCCGGGCTGTGGGCGGGCATGGAGGGCTCCCTGCTGGTATGGCTGGCCGTGCTGGGAGGATATGTTCTGCTGGTGAGTTACCTTGACCGCCGCGGCAGCCGTTCCCTCATGCCAGTGGTGAACCTGGTGCTGGCGGTGGTGATGCTCTTTTTCCTGATCGTCACCAATTTTTTCGAGAATCCCTTCACACCCTTACCCCTGGGAGCAGAGGCGTCCGTACGCGGCATGGGTCTCAACCCTCTGCTGCAGCATCCGGTGATGCTGATTCATCCGCCCATGCTCTACCTGGGATACGTGGGCTTTGTGGTGCCGTTTGCATTCGCCGTAGCCGCGCTGGTCAACCGGCGCTTGGATGCCACCTGGATCCGTTTCACACGCCGCTGGACCCTTCTGCCCTGGATGTTCCTGGGGATAGGCATCATCCTGGGCGGCCTGTGGGCTTACATGGAACTGGGCTGGGGAGGCTACTGGGCCTGGGACCCGGTGGAAAACGCCTCCCTCCTGCCCTGGCTCACCGCTACCGCGTACCTCCACTCGGTGCGTATCCAGGAAAAGAAGAACATGCTCCGCCTGTGGAACGTGATCCTCATCATGTCCACGTTCATTCTGACCATCTTCGGTACGTACCTTACGCGCAGCGGCATCCTCTCGTCGGTTCACGCCTTCGCCGCCAGCGAACTGGGTATCTGGTTCTTCGGCTTTGTCCTGGTCATCATTCTAACCTGCGTCACCCTGGTGATCCTGCGCAGAAGTGAACTGACTTCGCAGAACCGCATGGAGTCGTTCGCCAGCCGCGAGAGCGGATTTCTCTTCAACAATATGATCTTCGTGGCCCTGGCCCTGGCGGTGCTGTGGGGCACCATGTTCCCCATTCTGTCCGAAGCGGTGCGGGGCACCAAGATCACCATGGGATCGCCCTACTTTAACCGCACCACCGTTCCCATGGGGCTGCTGCTGCTGGTGATACTCGGGGTGGGTCCCCTGCTGGCCTGGCGGCGCACCTCCTGGAGGACCCTGAGACGGAACTTCACACCGCCGGTGGCGGCGGCCATCATAGCAGCGGCTGCGGGCATGCTACTCGGTCTGCGGCAGGTATATCCACTGGTAACCTTCGCACTGGTCGCCTTTGTGCTGGCGGGCATCATTATAGAAGCGGTGCGTGGCATCCGGGCCCGGCGCAGAATCGGCGGTGAGTCGCCCCTTACGGCCTTGCGGAACATGGTGGATAAGAACCGCAGCCGGTACGGCGGGGCCATCGTCCACCTTGGGGTTCTATTTATGTTCATCGGCTTTGTCGGCAAGGCCTTCACCACGGAGCGGGAGCTGGCCCTCAAGCCCGGAGAAACTGTCTTGCTGAAAGGGTATGTGTTCACGCTGGACCGCTACTACGTGGCGGAACGGTCCAACCACAGCGCCTGGATTGCGCAGCTCTCGGTAAGCCGCAGGGACCGGCCGGTGACCGTGCTCAGGCCCGAGCGGCGGATATACACCGATCAGAACCAACAGCCCCACTCGGAGGTGGCAATTCATTCCCAGCCCCTGAAGGACCTGTACGCCATCGTGGGCGGAATCAACACGGAGAACCGGAGCGTGGCCTTGAAAATCATGATCAATCCCCTGGTGCAGATGGTGTGGCTGGGGAGCATTATTGCGGTGCTCGGCACCCTGGTGGCCATCTGGCCCAGCCGCACCGACCGGCGGCTGAAGAAGAAGCTGGCATGATCCGCATTTTCCTGGTATTATCGCTAATTCTGTCGGCAGCGACCGCTGGAGAGGGGAAGGACGCCCTGCAGCGGGAGCTGGAGTACGAGATCATGGCCCCTTGCTGCTACG
>CAZQOY010000237.1:0-3040 GCA_964595095.1 uncultured bacterium
ACCGGGCGATTGTCTTTTTCACGGGAGCCGGTATGTCCGCTGAAAGCGGCGTGCCGACCTACCGGGGCAGGGGAGGCATCTGGGCAAAGTATAACTGGGAGGAGGTGGCCTGCGAGGAGGCTTTCCGCCGGAGCCCGGAGAAGGTGCTCCAGTTCCACGCTCTTCGCCGCCAGGCGCTGGCGGACTGCCGGCCCCACCAGGGTCACCGCATCATTGCCGCCCTGGAAAACTCCCATCCTGATGTGACCATAATCACCCAGAACATTGACGGGTTGCACCAGCGGGCCGGTTCACGGCGGGTTATTGAGCTGCACGGGAGTTTGTGGCGCATGCGCTGCTCCCGGGAGGGCACTATCTACAACCTCAGTCCCGGAGAGCAAAGCCCGGTTCGCTGCCAGTGTGATGCCTGGCTTCGGCCTGATATCATCTGGTTCGGTGATTGTCTTGATCCCGAGGTGGTCCAGCGGGCCACGGAGATTATAGGCGGGTGCGACCTGCTGATTGCTGTCGGTACATCGGCCGTGGTGTGGCCGGCGGCGGGTTTTCCCCAACTGGCCCGGGATCGGGGAGCCCACTGCATCGAGATCAACCCGGAAGCGACCGAGATGTCTTCCCTGTACCACGTGTCGCACCAGGGACCGGCGGGGGAAGTCTTGCCGGCCCTGTTCCCCACTGCCATAATGGCCTAACTGAGTCCACACCAGGCGGTACCTGCAAGTAACCCGCCTGGACGACCTGGACCTTTATCGGACCAGGCAAGCGATACACCCGAAATTCGGGAATATTTACGGTTATTCTATTTCAGAACTGGAGTATTTCTGGCAGGTGGATGGTTCCCAGCCGTGCGGCACTGGTGCGGTTCATTGCTGTGACAGTCCGGGAAAACCACCCGGTTAATTCACCTTTACGAATGAAACGGGTGGGTCTATGTCTTATGAGTCCCCGCAATCCCGCTCTTGCTACAACTGGCGGCCACCCGGACGCTCACGCGCTTCATTGACCCGCAGCGCGCGGCCGCCGAACTCTACTCCATCCAGCTTACTGATGGCTTTACCGGCCTCCTCATCGTCCATCTCAATGAAACCGAACCCCCGGAACCTCCCGGTTTCCCGATCGGTGATCATGTTGACTTCGCGTACAGAGCCAAATTCCTCGAACAGCGTACGGATGTCTGATTCGGTGATAGTGAAGGGCAGATTGCCCACGTAAATCCTTTTAGCCATTATCAGTTATTCTCCCTAAATGGTCCCGGCAGGGGATTGGCTGAGCACCTCCCCCCGACGGAGATTCATTATATTGAAATCAGAGCCCTACGGTTAGACAAGTACCATAGATCATATGGATTAAATGCCTCCGACCATAGGACATTTCGTTTTGGTCATTACCTGTGACTTCTCTTTGTCAACGGGAATGAAACAGTGAACGTGAGGTTGCATGCATCACAAAGCGGACAAATGAAGATGTAAGGCTCCGAGCCAACGATAAGGTTACATTCAATTAAAGGGGGCGTGCAAGAATTTATTCATTCAGGACTGTCGAGTTTACAGACATGGTTTATCCCGAAGGGATCCATTCGGAAAAATACCTGAGCGGCTCAAAGTTCGCCTCTTTCCAGGCCCGCCGGTCCCATCCCGCAGGGATCCCGTCGGGAAAGGGACTCCTGTGGAGCTGGCGGATCAGCGATCAGCAACGGACCAAGTACAATCCCCATTCATCATTCAACATTCATCATTCAACATTCATCATTCATCATTCAACATTGACAAAGCCCCAGTCCCTAATCCCCAATCCCCAGTCCCTGGTCTACCGTGCCGCGCAGCCCCAGCTCCTCGTCGATCTCCCTGAGGGCATCAATGACGAACTGGATGTGCTCGTCCCGGTCCACGCCCAGCTCGGCGATGCCCTGCTCGATGTCCTCCCGGCTCACCGAGGCGGCAAAGCTGGGCTGCTTGAACTTCTTTTTCACGGACTTGGGCTTGACTTCATGAATGGATTTCGAAGGGCGTACGAAAGTGACCGCGAACATGAAGCCGGCCAGCTCGTCCACCGCGAACAGGGTCTTTGCCAGGCGGGTCTCCCGGGGGATGCCGGTGTAGGCGGCGTGGCTCATGATAGCGGTGATGACTTCCTCGGGGTAGCCGCGCTCCCGGAGGATTTCTGCGCCTTTGTAGGGATGATCCTCCATAGTGGGGTACTGCTCGTAATCAAAGTCGTGGAGCAGGCCCACTATGCCGTAGAGGTCCTCATCCTCGCCCCATTTGCGGGCGTAGGCGCGCATCACCTGCTCTACGGCCCGGGCGTGGTTACGCAGTGACTCGGACTTGGTATGCTCGCACAGCAGGTTCCAGGCCTCGTCGCGGGAGGGGAGATTCATGGGGGCTCCTTTCGATTGCTACTGGGTTAGACGTAATCAATAATGCAAATTGAAAAATGCAAAATGTAAAATTAAGATAAGGATCGGGAGTGAATTTAGGGGCGCTCGGGACACGGAGAAAGAGGTCTGTTGTCCGTGGTCAGTGGTCTGAAGTCCGTTGTTTGCTGGGGTGGAGTAGTACCTCGCCGAGCAGTCATCGTGAGTCTGCCGCAAGCAGATGGGTTACATCAGGAACTCACTTTTCCCAGGCGCTCAGCCAACCACAGCTTGATGATGGACTGCCGCGGGACCCCCAGGCGCTTGGCTTCCCGGTCAAGGGATTGAATCATCCACAGGGGGAAATCAACGTTCACCCGCTTCTGTTCCTGTTCAGGCCGGCGTGCCTTTGAGAGCTCCAACTGACCGGTGATATCTTCCCCCGCATCGAATTTCTTATCCAGTTCCTCAGCTTTCATAGATTTCCACCTCCTCAGGTCTTGACCGCCGTACTGAGATCATCCTGATGTTATCGCCGCGATAGGTGATGATCCCCGACCAGTAGCTGTCGCCAATTTTCCCAATCACCAGGAAACGCGGTTCGTCCGTAGTGCGGGCTGGAACCTCGATCAGGTCGGGATCATTCCACAACGCTTGGGCTTCCAAAAAATCAATCCCGTGTTTGAGCTT
>CAZQOY010000238.1:0-2959 GCA_964595095.1 uncultured bacterium
ATCACTCCCGTTATCGGGATGCGCAAGGCGGCTATCATTAAGCTGGGGCTGGAGCTGAGCGCTCCCCTGCACCTGACCTGGAGCTGCTACCGGAACGAGGACGTACCCTGCGGGCGGTGCGATTCATGCGCCCTGCGTGCGAGGGGATTTAAGGAAGCCGGGGTCGAGGACCCGCTGTTAGCCAAGTCCCCCTGAGGCCTGCCCGTAGCCCTCTGGGCGTTGCCCAAGGCACGCCGAACTCGCCGTAGACGTAGTCTCCGTCTACGTCGAGGCTAGGCTATGCCGAGGCCGGGCAGAGCTGGGCACGGCGAGGCGGGGCCTCACGGCTTGTCCGGCGCCTGTCCGGCGTAACGTAGTGTAGCCGGGTAGCGAAGCGAAGACGGAAGTGAGAGGGGTGAGGTCGGCCAACTGCCAACTGCCACTACATCAGCCCCTAATCCCTAGCCCCAAGTTCCAAGCCCCCAATAGCAACTCAGATAGAAATATTTCTTTTCTCTGTGGTCTCTGTGCGCTCTGTGGTTAATCTCTTATTTCGTGCAGATTCGTGTTAATTAGTGGCTAGAATTTCTTCGTGCCCTTTGCGCCCCTTCGTCAGGCTCAGGGCAAGGCTCAGGACAAAGCTCAGGGCATGGCTCTGCGGAGAAAATCACCACTCACCAGGTCGTCCAGGCCAGGCGGGGCAGAAACGTGGTGGAATACTTCAGGAGAATAGTACGTGAGCTGGTGAGCGGTATGGCGTGCGGCTCACGAAACCAATCGGTGTTCAGCCCCTCGTTATAGACCAGGTACAGGTCTGTGCCTTCGCGGGGGTTGTATCGCAGCCTTGAGTTGATGCCTATGGCGTCGGCGGCGCTGTTGTACTGGACATACGCACTAACGGAAAGGCTTGTATTAAGCCGGGTCTGGATACGCAGGCCGAGGATGTGAGTATCGAATCCCTGATCCCGAGCTTGGAACCGGGCCCTGGTGAACTGGTACCTGCCGATGAGATTGAGAAAACGGGAGACGGTCCAGGACGGGCTTGCTCTCAGGGATAGATATGATCCGTCATAGAACTGGCCGGTGTCAAGGCTGAAACCGGCGCGGAGCAGTTTAGTCCAGGGCATGTTGTAGGATACGTCCAAATCGTAATAAGGATAGGCACCGGGCGGTACATAGTTTTCCTCCGGCAGACTGAGCGTGTCCGGCAGGTCCTCATAACGCATTCTCAACCTCACTCTGCCCGATCCCCCGGATTTCCATTCCACACTCCAGGAGGGTCCGATATAGCCCGATTCAAGTGCACCGTCTTCATTCCTGAAAGTGAACGAAAAATAGAACTGGGCGTTGTGACGATATATGGGTGAGGTTTCATCCGTCAGCCAGGCATAGGAGATGCCCCGGCCTATCGAGGAGTAGTCATCACGGGATTTAAAACCGGCACCGGGGTTATAAGCCGCGCCCTGGTAGGTATAGTATATATCATAGGCCAGCCCGGTCCTCGTCCGCCGCTCCCAGCTTGGGCGGAATCGCACCGAACTCCAGGGATGATCCCATTCGTCCTCACCGTTCTCGAAGGTCTTGACCCAGCCGAAGGTGACGTATTCGTCGCCATAAAGCCGAATGGTGCCGTCCAGTCCGTAGGCATAGTTGGCACTGCCGTCCTCCCCGATCCTGCTGGTGACCATGCCACCGGTAAAGGAATTCTCGTTCAAGACCTGGCGGCGCAGGCGGAGAACACCAAAGTTTTCCGATGGAATGTCAACCGAATCTTCGTCAGTAACGAACGCGGCCCGGGCCGTCTGCATATCGAGGAGACCTACGTCCCACAAACCTATTCGGCCCACCAGCCGGGCGCCGCCGTGGATGGGTACGGGGCCGTGCTCGGAAAGGCCGATACGCCGGCTGTAGAACAGGCTGTTCATTGACCCGATATTCATATCGAAAATGCCGGCCCGCTCCTGGAAGAACAGGCGCTTCTCAGGGAAAAAGAGGGTATACCGGGTAAGGTTGATCCGCTCGTCATCGGCTTCCACCTGGGCAAAGTCGGTGTTAGCGGTCAGGTCCAGCGTGAGGTTGCTGGTGATGCCGTATTTCAGATCCAGTCCCACGTCCCTGCTGGGCTGGTCAATACGGCTGTAAGACGATCCGGTACTGTTCAACTGGTAGGACCGGTTCATTCCCGTTAATGCGTAAGGTGTGATGTACAACGGGTTCCGGCTGTAAACTTCCTCAAGGACGACATCCTGGGCGACGGAGGGCTTTATGGTGCCGAACATCCATTTGGGCTGAATGGCCGGGTAGGAAACGGTCTCGTTTTTCCGGGCAATATAACGGGAGGCAATCAGTCCCATCACCGCTTTTCCCTCATTATCCTGAAACCGGAGGCTGGAGAAGGGGATGCGCAGCTCGGCAAACCAGCCCTCCTCGTTGCGGTCTACCGCCACATCCCAGTAGGTATTCCAGCTGATATTTCCGGGGAACATTCCCCGGGATGATTGGGAAGAACCGCTACCTCTAAATATCTGGGCGTCGCGGCTGATGGTAAAGTCAAAACGGTTGCCCGCGGGAGTGGTGATAAATCCGAGGGCGGTTTCGTTGTCATTAAAGGTGTCCAGAATGAGGGCGAAGTTGTCGTCGCTGGGGCTGATGCCGTCCCGTTCGAGGGAGTTCCCCCTTATGCCACCGCGATCGGAGTCGTAAAAGCGTCCGGAGGCGTAGAGGTAGTCATCGTCGTACGCGATGCGGATTTCGGTTTTTTCCGTAGGGGTACCGCCGAAAACGGGTCTGTGCATGGTAAGTGGCAGGGGCTCGATAGCCTGCCAGGCCGGTTCGTCGCTGAGGCCGTCCAGCCGGATGGGACCCTGCAGGCGGGGCAGGATAACCGTCTCCGGTGATTGGGCGCGGGAGATACTCCCGATTAGAAGGATAGTCCCCAGGAAGGCTCGGGACAAAATTACATACTTCACGCCAGTAGTAC
>CAZQOY010000239.1:0-1394 GCA_964595095.1 uncultured bacterium
GGTGAGCTTGGCGTGGGTGGTGAGGTTGAGCACCTCCCCGTAGGCGGGGTTCCGGTTCGGGTCCAAGGCCAGGGCGATGGCGTCGTCATCGGACAGCTCGGACCTGCTTGTGCCCAACACCTCACGGACAGCCGCCGCCAGTATTTCCTCTCCCTTGGCCTTGTAGTCCACCAACCGGGAGACGCGCCCCTCCAGCAAGGCGTCGAACTCCTCCCTGAAGCCTGGGGCGGGAGTAGCCCCTTCACCCAGCCAGGGGAACTCGGCTAAGTCCGCCTCTTCCAACGGTTCCTCCAGTACCAGTTCATACCCCGGATCGTGCTTCAGCACCGCCTGAACCATCCGTTCCACCACCTGCCGCTGCTCATGGGGAACGTCCGCCTGCAGGCAGATGCGCCGGTAGCGCAGGAGGGTGATAGCGCTGATGGTGTGGTACAGGCAGGTGAGAGTGGCCACGGGGGCCACGTAGCGGGCGGCCTCCTGGGTCTTTTTCAGAATACCTTGCTTATGGTGTTCCCGCTGCTTGCTCCGGGCCGGAAAGATGCGGAAGTACTCGGCCTCCGCCATCGGGAAGAGGGCCTCGCGCAGCTCGTGGTAGGCCGCCATTTGCCGGTTAATGGCTTCCTGGTACAGGTCCAGAGCGGTGCCGGTGATTGGCGGTACATAGAACGAATCCTTGTTCAGACGTACATACCGCTGGCTGACCTGTTCGGAGTTGTAAAAGGGGTGGCTGTGCAGAAAGGACCAGACGAAGTGGCGGGAGATGCCGCTCAGGGCGAACTGGAACTGGGCGTGCTGGAAGGTGGTGTGGTGCCCCGCCTGGTAGATGGAAGCGGCGATGGCGCGGTCACGGCTGCCCTCCTCCAGGCTGATCTGGTCGTCACCGACGATCCCCCTGCTGCTGTAGCAGGTGCGGGCCGCGGCCACCGCACCCTTGAAAGGGGTGGTGAAGGCCTTGGTTAGCGTAACCTGGGGGACGGTGGCGGGAATGGCGGACAACGGTGGTGATTCCCTACGAGTTTTTACGGGCCTGATACAGGTCCAGGAAAGCCTTCACAACAGCCGGATTGCCCGCCACCAGCCCCGGCTTGATTACCGTGTGCCGGTTGTTGTATCGGTGTTCTACTCCGGTAAGGCACCGCAGCTCGGCGCCCGCTTCCCTGAGGATGATGTGCCCGGCGCAGACGTCCCACTCGTTCTTGGGCCTCAGGGTGGCGAAGATATCCGCCCGCCCGGCGGCTGTCAGGCCCAACTTGTACGCCACGCTGCCCGTCGGTCTTAGAAGCCGGAAGTAAGGCTCGTACCGCTTCCAGAGTCCCCGCCGGGTCTCGGAGCGGCTGTTGAGGATCAGCGCCTCTTCCAGGCGCTCGACCTTTGACGCCGCGACAGGTTCGCCG
>CAZQOY010000239.1:1404-2920 GCA_964595095.1 uncultured bacterium
CCAGGGCTATGCTCACCACGAACTGGGGCAACCCCTCGATGAACTCTTTGGTGCCGTCCAGGGGGTCCACCACCCACACGCGCTCCTTGCTCAGGCGGTCGCGGGTATCGGCGGTCTCCTCGGAGAGCCAGCCGTAGGAGGGAAAGCTGTCTCGCAGCCGCTCTTCCAGGTAATGGTTGCTGGCGTAGTCGGCGGTAGTAACCGGGTTATGGAAGCCCTTGTCCCGGACCTCGTAGTCGGCGTTGAAGTAGTTGAGCAGAATGTCACCGGCGGCCCGGGCGGCCTCGATGGCGGTGGTGAGCTCGACCTGCATCGTCGGAAATTACTGCCTGGCCGCTGGAAAGACGAGGATGAAACCGGCGTTCGCTACTGCCCCGGCTGGGTCATACCCAGCCCGCGGCTGACGACCCGGGATCGGCCAGTCCCGCTACTTGAGCCCGGTGATAAACTCCTCGATGGGCATGGCCGCCAGGGTAGTGATTTTCACACTGCCCCGGGCACCCATCTGGGCCGACACCCGGGCAATGGTCTGGTTGTCGGGCGCTTCCACGACGTTCACAAAATCGTATGGCCCCAGGACCGCGAACTGGGCGGTCACTTTGACGCCCATATTCTCAAGCTCCTGGTTCACTTCCTGGATGCGCTCGGGATGTTTGATGATCTTCTCGGCACCGTCATCGGTGAGGTTGCTGAGCAGGATATACGTAGGCATGTGAGACCTCCTTTACAGGTGGATTGCATGGGGAACCGGCCTTTCTCTCCATGGCAAAGCCGGGCCTGCCGGGGAAAGGTAGCGCCTGAGCCGTTAAATGACAAGGAAGAAAGGGGCGGCAACGGTTAGCGATCAGTCATCAGCAATCAGCAACGGACAATGGACAATCTTCAATCAACATTCATCATTCGACATTCGCCAATCATCAATCGCCCCCAATCCCACCGCTATTTCTCGGCCCAATTGCGCAGCTCGCGCTTGATCTTCTCCTCGACCTTGCGGCCGATTTCCTCCCAGTCGCCTTCCTGCTCGTCGGATTCCTCGGCCCATTTTCGGATGCCACGGCTGATCTTCTCCTCCACCTTAGCGCCGATATCGTCCCATTCCCGGTCACAGGGCCGGTGAGCTCGCTTTATACGGCCTTTTGATCCCGCACTGCTGCCGAAGAAAATAGCCGCCCCCAGCAGGAAGCCGAAGTTGTACCAGCCGCCGGTGTTGTTCACCTCGTACATGCGCACGCTGTCGCTGAACAGGCTGATAATAAACGTAACCGCGCAGATCAGGCCGTGCCACAGACCGGCCCAGAAACCGGCCGGCCCTTCAATGAACCGCTCATTGCCAGGCGCGCAGGCAGCCATCAGAAGTAGCAGCAGGGCCAGCACCGGCATCAGCCGTCTATAATGTCTGGTATTCACAAATCTATCTCCCGGTTAATGTGATTACTCCGCGTACAGGTCAATCATCCGCTTGATGGCCTCGCGGCAGACCCGGCAGAAGCCGTCGGGGTTGCGGCTGAACATGATG
>CAZQOY010000240.1:0-2919 GCA_964595095.1 uncultured bacterium
ACCACTTTTTTCACCGCAACCGGACGGTCCCCGTCGTACTCCACGGTCACTTGTGACTTGCCGTCGGGCCGGAGCCAGGGCAGCTTCTCGGACTTGCGCAGCTCGGCCAGACGCATGGTGACCCGCTGAGCCAGCTGGATCGGCACAGGCATCAGCTCGGGGGTCTCATCACAGGCAAAGCCGAACATGAGTCCCTGATCACCGGCCCCCTGTTCATGTTCGTTGGATTCGTCCACCCCCTGGGCGATCTCCGGGCTCTGCTCGTCAATGCTGGTGAGGACCGCCGCTTCCGTGGCGCTGATGCCGTACGAAGCACGGGTATAACCGATGTCGGCCAGCGTCTTGCGGACAATGCTGGGGATATCGACATAAGTGGTCGTGGTAATCTCCCCGGACACCAGGATCAGACCGGTAGTAGTCAGGGTCTCGCAGGCCACCCGGCCGTTAGGATCATCCGTCAGAATCCCATCCAGAATAGCATCGGAGATCTGGTCGCAGACTTTATCCGGGTGGCCTTCGGTTACCGATTCAGAGGTAAACAGGCGGTGATCAGGCATTCAACTTTTCTTTTCTTGTGCAACTGTAAGCCATAATAAAGTGAACTAAATTACACAGAGACCTGTTGTTTAAACTAGCTATTGCTGGTAGGTGAGGGATAAGAGCGAGGCGGTAAACCACCTCGCTGAGTCGAAAAAACCGCCCTGAAGGACGCTGTGAATCTCCCACAGGCGGCTTTAGCCGTCTTTTTTGATTTAGCGAACTCATTTATGGGTTCGCATCCAAGCTTACCCTGAGCTTGTCGAAGGGGCGCCAAGGCGCCAAGGGGGGAGAAGGGGAGAGCGGGAGATAAGGGGAGTGGGAGTATGGGAGAAAGGGCGGTATGAAATAAGCCGCTTGCGATGAACCCTGGAGTTCAAAGGGAAAGGACTAATCCGCACCCACAATGCGCTTTACGGCCCCAGCTAGCCCCTCCGTCAGTAGACGCTCCACGTCACCTCGGACATCATAAGAGGTCGTTCGAAGAATACCACCGCTCTCTACGTCAATAATCCGCATGTCGATTGTATAAATGGAACCGATTTTACCGAAGGAACCGGCCAGCATCTGCTCACAACCAAGTACACGCCCGATCTCGACTGCGCACTCATTGGAGGTACACCCTGTCATCTGAAAATCCTGCTCCTGGAGGATCTGCTCCATCTGCCCCCGCTCGATTACCTGGTAGCGCCCCAACTGGACCATGTGGGTCCCCAGGCGGTTGGTTAGAACCAAAGCCTCCATCTGGGATACCCCGTAGCCATCAAAATCCAAGATAGCGATTACGGGCTTATCCTCTAGTGACGGTGCAGCAGGCTCCCTTTCAGGCGGTAAGGAAGGTGTTTCGATCAATTCCCTAGTTTCGCTGGTCTCAGTCGGCCTTATTGGCGTTGCTCTATCAGCCTTTGTATCAGCTGGCGCTTTTTCCGACTCACTGGTTTCGCTGGCATAAGCCGCTCTCGCCGTTTCCCAGGGAGTAAGATCAAGTTTTTTCCGCGCTGCTCTATCAGCCTTCGTTCCAGCCGTAGCTTTATCCAATGACATTCTATCAAGCGCCCAGTAAGAATCGAATATTGTAGATGAAAAGGAATATTCTTTCATTATGTATGGCTTTTCTTCCAAGGCTACTCTAATCTGAAGGAGCCCTCTTTCCGAGAGAAAAGACCAATTAACGATATTGATCTTCACCATCCCGGAGTTGTCGGTTCTGGCAGTCCACGTCGAGTCTTTCGCGGTAATCAATAGCGGAATGTCTCGACCAAGCTCATGCCTTGGCGGCAGAATTTCGTTCTCCTTTTTCCAGATCATACTTTCCTCGGGCAAACCTTGGACGATCATATCTGTTGGTCTGTTTAAAAATCTTGCTACTCTAAGAGATTGACGTTGATTGGGACTTAATACATTCTTATCTATATAGCGCCGCTCCTGGGTTCTTTGGCTCGTCGTCCATCTGACCAGCTCAACCGTTAAATAGGGGCTGATAATGCCCGGCTCTCGCACTATTTCAAACATAGTTATAACGCTTCTTACAAATACATTTGAGTTGCGTGTTTCACTCGTTGGTATGAATTGACTCGTGTCTGCCTGGCCCGAGAGGACCAGAGGAAAGAACATAGCGACCGGTAGCAGCCAATTTCGCATGGGAAAAACCTTCATTTTACTCTTGCATAGTGAATTTGTGTTGCGGTCGGCAGAGGTAACATCTTTTTTTTGCTTATTTTCTAAGTACAATAATAGTAAAACTCAATAGTCAGAGTACATAGAAATAGTAAGAGAGTCAAATATTTTTTCTCAGGTTGTATTGTTTACTTACATAGTTTATCCCGATAGGGATACCTTCAGGATAAACCATGTCTATTCCCTGTCACTCGCTGGTAGCAGCGCCCTTTATCCCCGACAATCTCCTCCTCGCTTCTCGCTTCTCGCTCTTCGCTGCCACTGCCAGGCTCGCCGTAGGCTACCTGTCCGTAGCGCAGCGAGGACGCCGAGGCCTGCCTCTAGCCCCCAGTCCCTAGCCTCAAGCCTCAAGCCTCGCGAATATCGCGCACCACGCGAACGACAGGCCGCCGCTGCTGGCTTATATTCCGGCGCTATGATACTGCCGCTGCCATATCGCCCCGCTGCCTCTGCCGTCTTAAATCCCGCTCCTAGTCCCGCAGAATGCGGGGCCAACGGCGGGGCCGCTGGTTTTGGGGCGGCTATTTTTAGACAGGGCGATTTACGCCTCTCGTCGAGAAAAAACTTTAAAATGCGGAATTTTGTACGGGTTTTGTCTAATTTTGCACCGCAAGGAATCCATCCTGGACATTCTGCACCGTCACCCATAGTGCCCGCCGGAAAACTGTACACCACCTCAACAGTGCTCTCGTCGGGGGAAGCCTT
>CAZQOY010000241.1:0-2914 GCA_964595095.1 uncultured bacterium
CCTTAAACCAAGGAGTTCCAGACCAATTCTTATTTTTTACCGGACACTACTGATCCTGCATAACAATTGGGGGCTCTACATACGGCACCCCGTCCTCTCGCCAGCGAACCTCCCCCCGGCACAGGGCCGCCACTACCTTCGAGTACAGCCGGTGTTCCTGCTTAAGCACCCGCTTGGCCAGCGTATCGGGTGTATCGTCGGGCAGTACGGGCACCACCACCTGCGCCACGATGGGGCCGTTGTCGTACTCCTCATCCACGAAGTGCACCGACACCCCGGACACCTTGGCCCCCGACGCGATAACCGCCTCGTGCACCCGGCGGCCGTAATACCCCTTCCCGCCGAAGGCCGGCAGCAGGGCCGGGTGGATATTCAGCATGGCCCGCGGATAGGCGCGCACTACCTCGGACGGAACCAGTTTCAGGTAGCCGGCCAGGATAACGAAGTCGATGCCGGCCTGTCTGAAGGCCCGCACCAGCGCCGGGGGTGCCATTTCCGGGGCCGGGTAATGCACCACCTCGATGCCGCTGTCGCGGGCGTAGTCGGCTGCCGGGCACTGCGGTTTGTCTGTTACCAACAACGCCACCCGCCCCGGGACCTTACCTGACAGGACAGCTGCGTGGATCTTCCGAAAATTAGACCCACGGCCGGAAACGAATATGGCCAGCTGTTTCATACGCCGTTGCAGTACTTTTTACTGTCCAAATTTACGCCGCCGGACATGCAACTTACCGCACTTCATTGCTAACTATCCCTTCCGGCAATCGCTGGCGGACTTCGGCGACGACCTCTTCCAGCCGGTCGGTATCCCGGAAAATATTGAACCCGTCGGTGTCCACTACCAGCACCGGCTCAGTCGCCCTGATACGCTCGATCCACCGCCCGTAGAAGATATTGAGTCGGTGCAGGTATTCGGGGTTGATGGAGCGCTCGAAGTCCCGGTCGCGGCTCTGGATGCGGGAAAGGAGGCTGTCGGTTGAGGCCCGCAGGTAGACAATCAGATCGTGCTTCTGCAGAAAGGCGGTCATAATCTCGAACAGATTATGGTAGTTCTCCCAGTCCCGTTTAGACATGTGTCCCATTTCATACAGGTTGCGGGCGAAAATCTCCACGTCTTCGTAGATAGTCCGGTCCTGGACCGCTCCGCCTGGATGCTCAGACATCTCCACGTGCGTGCGGAAGCGGTGATGCAGGAAGTAAACCTGCAGGTGGAAGCTCCACCGGCCCATGTCCCGGTAGAAGTCGGACAGGTAGGGATTATCAATGACCGATTCATAAAATGGCTTGAAGCCGAAGCGGTCGGCGAGGATGTCGGTGAAGGTGGTCTTCCCCACCCCGATGTTCCCCGCGACGCCGATCAGCCCTTTCACGCCGCTCCTGTAGAGATCCCGACTGGTCGGGACAACCTGCCCATGAGGGTGGAATCGTTGTATTCGGTCAATCTCACCGGCTGGAAAGGATCGTCCAGCGGCCTGGAGACGGGCACCCTCACCCGCAGGTAATTATCGGTCAGGCCGGTCAATAGGCCCGGCCCAGACGGGCCTTCCCAATGGCCGTTGCCATCGGGCCGCTCGAAGTGTACCAGCCTGGTCTGGCCGATTGCTTGACGGGCCACATCCAGCCGCCGCTGCCGGCTGATCTCCCGCAGGACGGCGCTGCGCTCCTTGCGCAGGGCCGGGTCCACGGCATCGGTCATCCGGGAGGCCACGGTGCCCTCACGCTCTGAATAGCGGAAAATGTGATAATAGGTCAGCGGCAGATTGCCCAACGCCCCGGCCAGCTGCTTGAAATCGTCCTCCGTCTCGCCGGGAAAACCCACCATGACATCGGCGCCGATGGCCGCATCGGGGATGGCCGCTGCGATACGCTCCACTACCGTCCGGTAGTCGGTAAACCGGTACCGGCGGCGCATGGCCTTCAGCACCCGGTCGGAGGCGTGCTGCAGGGGCACGTGGAAGTGCGGCGCGATGTTCTCCCGCTCGGCCGCCAGCCGGATCAGGTCATCGGTGATCAGGTTCGGCTCGATGGAGCTCACTCGGACCCGCCGAAGCCCTTCCACACCGCTCACCGCCGCCAGCAGGTCGTGGAAGCGCAGGCCCTGGCCCTGGGCAGACTCACGGGGAGTCCCGGGCAGGCCGCCATCCTCCCAGGTGCCGATATTCACTCCCGTCAGCACAATCTCCCGGTAGCCCTCGGCCACCAGCCGGCGACCTTCTTTCAGGCAATAGTCCAGCGGCCGGCTGCGGCCCCGGCCCCGGGCGGCGGGAACGATGCAGTAACTGCAATGGTAATCACACCCCTCCTGCACCTTCAGGAAGGCCCTGGTTCTCGCTGTAGCGGAGATGAACGGAGCCTCATCCCAGGTCATGACTTCACCCAGGTCTCCCACCCGCACCAGGGGCCTGCCCGGTTTGCGACCCTCCAGCAGGTCCAGCAGCTCCAATACCCGCCACTTCTCGCGGGTACCCAGCACCAGGTCCACCCCCTCCAGGACGGCCGCCTCGTCGGGTCTGACCTGGGCATAACACCCCGCCACCACCACCTTTCCCCGCGGTGAGACCCGCACCGCCCGGCGAATGGCCTGCCTGATGGCCTGGCGGCTCTTGGCGTCGGCCTCA
The DNA here is from genome assembly GCA_964595095.1 of uncultured bacterium. Classification (GTDB taxonomy): domain Bacteria; phylum Fidelibacterota; class Marinisomatia; order SCGC-AAA003-L08; family TS1B11. Next base: position 2,619 of record CAZQOY010000241.1, read on the forward strand.
GCGGTTACCGTGCAGGTGTTGATGAAGGTCAGCTCGGCCTCACTCCGGAAGGGCACTACCCGCCAGCCCCGCTGGCGGAACCGGGCGGCAACTGTGTCAGTCTCGGTCTGGTTGAGCTTGCAGCCCAGGGTGTGAAAGCTCACCCGGCGGATAGCGGGGGTGTCATTGGCAATGGTCATGGTAAACGGTAACAGACGCGCTTTTTCCGAAGGGAAAAGTTACCCGTCGAGCGGGCCGAAGGGAACGACTTTTCAGGATGGTGGGGTGGGACGGGCGGAGGGTACTAGATGTTGGGG
>CAZQOY010000242.1:0-2898 GCA_964595095.1 uncultured bacterium
ATCTTCGAGGGAGCATTTGGAACTACTGACACTGCAACTCTTCCAGCGGCTAGCGACGTTGGTGTAATCTATGGGCTCACCAAGGACACTGGCAACAGCTACTGGTATGTAGATAAAGGCAAGACTACTACTGGTGCTGGTGCTATCGTCACAGTAATTGCTCTCCATGAGCAAGACATCATCGACACACTTGCTGCCGGAGATCGAGTACTTTTCAAGGTTAGTCAAGCTAACCGACTATTTGATCAATAAGGAGGCAATTCTTAGATGCCCGCAACAAGAGGAAATTTCTCACAACTGCTGGCTCCTGGTTTGGCTGCTATTATCTACGAAGATCTTGAGGCCTTACCAGAAGAGTACTCTCAGGTATTCAACGTGTACCCTTCCACAAGGGCATATGAAGAAGACAACCTTGTAGCTGGTCTCGGCTCAGTCCCAAGGAAACGTGAGGGTGAAACATTAACAATGGATGAGCCGATCCAAGGTGGTACAGTTCGGTTCACTCACGAGTCCTTTGGGCTCGGCTTTCAGATCACTCGAGAGATGTGGGATGATGACCAGTACTCCATCATGGAGAGAGTCTCCCGTGACTTTGCAGCTGGCATCAAGCAAACTGTAGAGAGTACCTATGCCAACGTTCTCAACAATGGCTTCACTACAACCAAGACAGTAGATGGTGAAACTCTCTACAACACAGCTCATCCACTTCTCGGAGGTGGTACTTACTCCAATCGTGCAGCTACTGAGATAGCTCTCTCAACCACTGGGCTCCAAGAGCTTATCCTTCTCTTTGAGAAGATGGTTAATGAGAGAGGACTCCTCAAGCGTATGATCCCAGAGTATCTCTGCATCCCTACTGATCTCCAATTTAAGGCTGGTGAGATCCTTCACTCTCCTTACAAACCCTACACTGGTAACAACGAAGTCAACGTGTTCCAAGGGCGCCTGATGCCAATGGTCAACCACTATCTGACCTCAGCTAGCGCTTGGTTCATAACGGCTAATCGTCGTAATCACACTCTTAAGGGCTACTGGAGAATCCAGCCACAGTTCGACTCTCAAGATGACTGGGGAACCAAGGGTGCAAACTTCAGTGTCTACTTTAGGCTTTCAACAGGTGCAGCTTACTGGCATGGTACCTGTGCTAGCAAGGGGGTGTAACTATGACCAATATCATAGGACCACACTTTAACAAGCGAGGAGGTAGAGTTTGGTACGTTGATACCATCAATGGTAATGATGGAAATCTTGGACGTACTCCTGACAACACTGGTGTAGATATCCCTGGTGAACCCTTCAAAACCATGGCGAGGGCCTTTGTATTCATCGATTCACTCGATGAGATTAGGCTAGTTGGGGTAGTTAAGGAGCAAATCATAGCTCCTGCTGGTGTGTTTGATATTACCTTACGAGGTATGGCAAATCGACCACGTCAGGCAACAGCTAGTGGTGTTCCAACTGGAGGGGGTTCTACCTGGACAGCACCCGCCTCTCCTACTGCTACAACCTCTCTTCTTGCTCTCCTTGAACAAGGTTGGCAAATCGAGAACATTCAATTTAAACCTCATACATCGTCAGCCTGCATCACGATCCAGAGAGAAGGCTCAACACCAGAAAAGGATAGTTCTCATACTATCCTTCGAAGGTGTCGCTTCGTAGGAGGAACTACCGCAAATGGGATTCTGTTCCTAAATGGTGGTTACAACTGTCTCATCGAAGATAATGAGTTCGAGTCACTTGCAGGTACGGCTATTCTCAGTTCAGGGACAGCTGTTGCGATACCTCTCAATAACAAGATTCTCCGGAATCGCTTTACTGGTTGTGCGAACGCAATTGCCATTTCTTCTTCAGATGGAAGAATTATTGGTAACATCTTTCGGCATGCAGTGAACTCAACTAACAAGATAAATTTGGTCTCTGTAACTTCTCAGGGATTAAATAATCTTGTTCTCGACAACTATCTCCCTGACGCAACAGCGAATGTAACCATTGCAAAGGGATACAAACCAGGAACAGGTGATATCTGGCGGAATTGGGTAACTGACGCAGCCGATCCAGTTATTGCTGTACCAAGTTAATCTACAGGAGATCTTTTTGTCCTTTGAATAGGAGATTATTAGATGGCTAATCAAATTGCGTCCTTACCATGGGCTATCGATACGGCAAGTGCCACTGATATAGCCTCTGGGTATATGCTTATCGCTCACTTTGAGTTTGTAGGCTATGCACTAGACACAGATAACGTTGTAGTCCACGACACGAATGGGCGAGTTGTTTGGCAAGCTAATGGGCTAGACAATCTAGCACCTGTAGCCTCTGAATACATTGGAACCATTCAAGGCTTGCGAGTTCCCACTCTTTCCGCTGGGAAGCTCCTTGTGTTCATTGAATAGGAGGACAACATGCGTATATTGAAAGTTCTGGCTTTAGCTCTGTTCCTCTCTCTGCCTTCCTACGCACAAAATGCATTAAAGACTGAGAGCTTCACTGCTACAGGTTCTGGAACCTCGATTAGTCTCATTGGTTCTGGTGTAGAGAGCCATCAAATCTTTTACTACCCTACTGGGACAGTTACTACATGCACTATTGACATAGAGACTTCTGATGATGACTCTAGTTGGAGCGATTTAGTCAATGACGCAGATTGTACTTCAGTAGGTTCGTCAGTTCTTACTGCAGGGAGCACTAACTACGTTCGAGTTACTATCGATACTTTTGCAGGCTCCTCTACTCCTACAGTAACGGTAACCTATGTTGGTTATCGAGATGGTGGTGCTCCTGATGGCTCAGCGGTCTCAGGGAATCCAGTAAGGATTGCAGGGAAGGATTTGTCTGGAAATACACAGGACATTATTACTAATGCTTCTGGAGTTCTAGCTTCTGGACAACTAGGTTCTG
>CAZQOY010000243.1:0-2834 GCA_964595095.1 uncultured bacterium
ACAGAATTCGTTTTTTTCAAGGCTTCCCCCGACGAGAGCACTGTTGGGGTGGTGTTTAGTTTCCCGGCGTGTACGATGGGCAACGGTGCAGAATGAGATCGCCACCCCGCTACGTTGCACTACGCGGGGTAAACTCGCTCGCGATGACAGCTTGCTGCTGTTTTTTCGAGACCCCTCGATCTGTTAGTCCTGAAAGGACCGGTGCAAAATTAGACAAAACCCGTACAAAATTCCCCATCTTTAAGGGTACTCCCCGACGAGATCTGGCTACGTTCATACTACGCCAGACAAGGGCGTAAATCGCCCTGTCTAAAAATATATCCGCCCCAAAAGCTAGCAGTGGGAGCAGAAACGGGGCGATATGGCGGCGGCATTATCATAACGCCGGAATATAAGCCAGCGGCGGGGGCTTGTCGTTCGCGTGGTGCGCCTGGTGCGCGAAGAAACACCCACCCCATTCACTTCCCCGCCGTTGGCGGGACAAGCGTGATTTCCCCTCCCTCGCTGAGGGAGGGGACTTCCGGCTGCTGCCGGATGGGGTGGATTAGAACTCAGCCTCCCGCCGAACCCCACCGTTGGCCCCGCTGTTAGCCCCGCCTGCGGCGGGATTTAAGACGGGACTAGGAGCGGGGGAATCACTGTACGAATCCACCGGAATAACCAGCTCTGCCAAGTGTATCTTGGAATTGACTGATAAACTCGTCGAATCTAGATTTGCCAACAATAGGGAATGTGATCGGGCTATCGTTCAAAATGGATATCTCGTGGGTCATGAGAAACTCGTACAATCCAGTAAACACACGCGGATGAATAAGTATAGTATGTTCTGGCTCCAAAGCTAAGATCTCGTTCAACCGAGCCTGCCTTTGTTCTCGGATAGCTTGAATCTTCTGTTGCTCATTTCTAAGATCATATATAAGATCATATATCGGAAATTTCACAGCGTCAATCAAATAGAAGCCATCTTCGCAGAATCTCTTCAGGTGGTGCGGTTTATTCGATGCCGTTCGTTTGAATTCCTCCCCCCAGAGGGTTGTCATAATGCCGCGGTAGAGATTCTCAGGACTATCCAATTCATCGAAATAGAAGTAGCGTGGCCTTCCTCGTCTCAATGGTGGTGGTGATTCTGCAACAATGAGCACCCGTATCTCTTTTGGCTTGTACTTCTTTGCTGCTTCACTGTAGAGTACGTGCAATTCTGGGTCGTAAGTATCGTATGTATTTTTCAAGTTGAGCTTCCTCCAATCCCCAGACAGATTTTACCCTAAAATTAGATGGTTTTCAACAGCCTTAAAGGTAACCCCCGCATACACCGCTGCCACCCGAAACACCCGTCGGCGCTTGAGCTCGGTGAAAAAGTCTGCGTGTTTATTATGTAGCCACTTTGAGATTTTACGAGCGCACAGACGCCCTCGGGGCCGGTGTACGGGATTGCATACTGGCGAGGAGGTGTTTAGTTGGCAGTGACAAAAGGATCGAGCTATGATTCCCACTGGATTCTGATGTAATATTCTACTAACCGGAATCGCCTGCTCGAGTACCCGGCCACTCCATGGAAATCCGCTGTTTTGTTGCCGGCGTACCTGTGGTTTTTCCAGGCGATGCCGGCATGAAGAGTGATCCAAAGAGGGAGGAGTTCCTGCACCGATGAACACCAGGCGTTTTCTATTCTTTTCTATTCTTCTATTGCTGTCTGTCCCCCTATCTGCCCCGATATTTATCTCAACCCCGGTCCGCACCTTCCAGGGGCATGGTGGTTCGGTCCGGTCCGTGGCCTTTTCCCCGGACGGCCGCTACCTGGCTACCGGCTCTTTTGATGACACAGCGAAATTGTGGGAGGTGGCCAGCGGCCAGGCGGTCCGCACCTTCCAGGGGCATAGTGATCTGGTCTTATCCGTGGCCTTTTCCCCGGACGGGCGGCACCTGGCTACCGGCTCTGGCGATAACACGGCGAAGTTGTGGGAAGTGGCCACCGGCCGGGCGGTCCGCACCTTCAAGGGGCATAATGGTGATGTCAACTCCGTGTCTTTTCCCCCTGACGGCCGCTACCTGGCAACCGGATCCGATGATGACACGGCGAAGTTGTGGGAGGTCTCCACCGGCCGGGCGGTCCGCACCTTCCAAGGGCATAATGAAAGGGTCCGGTCCGTGTCCTTTTCCCCCGATGGCCGCTACCTGGCAACCGGATCCGATGATGACACGGCGAAGTTGTGGGAGGTCTCCACCGGCCGGGAGGTTTGCACCTTAAAGGGGCATGGTGAGTGGGTCCTGTCCGTGGCCTTTTCCCCGGACGGGCGGCACCTGGCAACCGGATCATTTGATAACACGGCCAAGTTGTGGGAGGTTTCTAACGAAGTGCTGCGCCTGCTGGCGGAAAAGCAGTTTTTTCCCGAGAGCCTCGATGACCAGGCCGGGACCGAGATCGCCGCCCTGTATCCGCCTAAGGGAGAATTTGAGACTACCGAGACCTACCGGCAGCGCCTTGAAAGGGCAAAGGGAGAGGAACAGCGGATCAGGGACCGCTACGCCCGAATGCTTGCCGAAGAATATTCACGGATCGATGCCGAAATCGCCGAGGCTATCCTGGATTCGAGGGAGGAGATAACACTCGGTGGAGCAGACCTAGGCGGATATGACTCTGATAAGCAGGTTTTCCCCATCATATTATTAGGAAACAATTACAGAGTGAAGGTGCCTCTGACCGAAGCCCCCGCATTCAAGAATCGCTTTGGTTCCCTGAAGATCACCAGCGAGCGGCAGCTCAACACGCAGGGCGAATGGGATCATCGAGTACGAGTTGTTGGAAGTGGAACGGTGGTCGACCAAGAGCGAAC
>CAZQOY010000244.1:0-2830 GCA_964595095.1 uncultured bacterium
TCAAGGTACAACTGGCTGTTAATGTCCTGATAAATGATCGTCTTTTCATATTCTACCCCACATTCCGCACCCTTTTTCTTAAAAATATACTATTTTTTTTCAATTTCTACTTTTTTTTACTTTTTTTTCTATATATTTCAATTCCTCTTTTAATTATTTTTTCTGATAATTCTTCTAAAAGTTTAATTTTATTTTGTAAAAGCCTTGAATTCTCTATATAACTCTTTACTTCCGGTAACATTTTTTCAGGTACTAAAATAGCTTTTGTTCTGGCATTTTCTTTAAATGTCCACCAGTAATATGGCCCATGCCGTGACTGTTTATCTTTACTGCATTTGCAATTAGGATTACCACAAGTCTGCCAGCGTCTTGTAATTGACCCCTTTTTAAAAAATCCAATTTTTGTTATCCCTTTCTTTATTTTTTCAAATCTGTTCATCCAATCATTCACTTGACTTTTTTTCATAATAATACCTTGCCTTTTTAATAGATTACTGTATAATATACAGTAATCTATTAAAAAGGCAAGCTTTTTTTAAAAAAAATAATTTTAGGGGAGGGGAATTATGATTTTGACAGACAATTTCAATGGTATTGAAAGCTTTGATGTAACACATCTACCTATCATCCGTACTTATCTTGAAAAACTAGATATTGTTAATATTATAAACAGAGCTTTGAATACTCAAATGCAATATAATCCTGGTCGGATAGTCATAGGATTAGTGCAAGATACACTATCTGGCAGAACACCTCTTTACAGAGTTGAAGAATTTTTTGAACATCAAGATATTGAATTGGTAATTGGAGAAGATTTACCTTCAACTGCATTTAATGATGATAATATTGGTAGAGTATTAGATCGTATTTTCAACTATGGTACACAAAAATTATTCTCTGAAATTTGTCTTGAAGCTATTAAACAATTTAAAATAAATACGAACCAGTTGCATAGTGATACTACCTCAGTTAATGTTTGGGGAAAATATCTCAAATCACCTAATGATAAAGCTATTAATTTAACATATGGTTACAGTAAAGATCATAGGCCGGATTTGAAACAATTTATATTCTCTCTTATATGTGCAGAAAAAAATATTCCTATATATTGCAAAGCCGAAGATGGGAATGCTTCGGATAAAACAATTAATAAAAACATAATTTTGAAAATCGCAGGATATATGGCTAAATATAGGGTAAACATAGATAATTTTATTTTTATCGGTGATTCCGCTTTAATAACTTCTGAGAATTTAGAAATTATGGGTGGATTAAATCAAGAGGAGAAGATTGAATTTATCTCTAGAATGCCAGAGACATTCAACGAATGTACCAATTTGATAAAGGATGCTGCAAGATCAGAATCATGGGAAGATATTGGTATTTTATCGTTGAAAAAATCAACTCAAAATAGACCAAGTGCTTTTTATAAAAGCTATGAATCAATAGTCACTATCAATGAAGAAATATATAGAGCAATAGTAATTCATTCTAATTTTTATGATAACCGGAAACAAAAAAAAATTGATCGTGAATTAGAACAAGATGAAATTAAGTTAAAAAAAGTTTGCAAAGAATTAAAAAAGTTGGAATTTTATAACAAGAAGGACGCTGAGGCTATTGTAAAAAAGCAAAAGCCGGGTAGATATCATAAAACAGAATGGAGTATAGAAGATAAAAAAATTTATAAGCGGGGACGTCCAAAAAATGGTAAAAAGGAAGTTGTTAATATACGTTATGTATTACAGGGTCATATCAAGCAAGATGATAAATTAATTGAGGATCTTCGAAAGGAAGCAGGTTGCTTTGTTCTCATATCCAATGTCACAAAAGAAAAACATACAAACAAAGAAATATTGGAAATTTATAAAGATCAATATGGAATAGAAAGTAACTTTGTTTTTCTAAAAGACCCTCTTATTGTAAATGATTTATTTTTAAAAAAGCCGGAACGGATAGAAGCATTAGGTCTGATTTTACTTATTGCTTTGTTAATATGGCGGTTAATTGAAAGGGATATGCGTAATTATATTGAAAGCGAAAATATAACGATAACCGGCTGGGATAATAAACAGACAAAAAGTCCAACTTCATTTATGATGATGACAAAATTTGGTTCTGTACCTATACTTAAATATGGGAATAAACGATGGTTGTCAAAGGAAGTTACACCTGTACAAACAGAATATTTAAATGCACTGGGGTTAAATAAAGAGATTTTTGTCCAAACCAAAACTAAAACTGAAAGTTGTAAATATAAAAATGTTGCATAATTGATTATTACTTTTTTTACGGCTATGCTATAAGTTAAAATTGAATAAAGAGTATATCAACACTGAAATTATGAGCAATATTTTTAAATATTTAAGAATAATTTGTATCGTATAGATAAAAATGTTGAAATTAAATTTAAAAAAATTATAGTTAAGGCGAAAAATGTTCTAAGTACAAATATTTAAAAATCATTAGCATTTAGAGACTATTAAAAAATGTAAGAATTTTTGGAAAAAGGGTGCGGAATGTGGGTTTAATAACAGGTATAAAACAGGAATAATAAATGAAAAACAATTCTTTACGCTTTATAAAGCAATTAATAAATTATTTAAAAGATTCTGATTTAATAAAAAATTTAAAGAAAAAAACTAAAAAAAAAATTCTTCCCCGCATATTATATAACAGCATAATTAATATAATGATGCTGGCCTGGTTATTATACAGAATATCGACCAGAATCATTCATTTTTTTATTCGATCTATTGCTCTCATCAAATTTCCCCTGATAATATTGATTAGAGACCCCTTAAAAATAATATTCATACCTTTTAATATG
>CAZQOY010000245.1:0-2829 GCA_964595095.1 uncultured bacterium
CCCGAGGAGAGCGCGCCATGGCCAGGGTCCCTTTCCGGTGGGGCCGGGGATTGAACTCCGCCGGGATAGTATAGCCGGGACTGCCCGTTCCGTCGTTAGCTCGCTGGGCGTCCCGCGAGAGGATGTCTCCTCCCTGGATCACAAAGCCGGGCATAACCCGGTGAAAAGTAGTGCTGTCGTAGTAACCGAAATTTGCCAGGCGCTTGAAGTTATTACTGTGTCCGGGTGCCACGTCGGTGAACAGGCGCAGTTTGATGGTACCGGCGGAGGTTTCCATGACCACGGTGTCTTCGGGTGTGGCCGGTTCACCGGTGTATTTGGTCAGGTTGCTGCGGATGAGATCAATTTCCGCATCAGTCAGGTAGCGGACGCCATCGGAATCATAACCCTGTTCGCTCGCCACCGCGCCCCCCTTATACTTCCGAACCAACCGGAGATTACCGTTGGGCCACCAGGACCGATGGGAGATTATCGATCCCTCCTGGTAGGTTTCCTTAAAGGAAACGGTACCGTTGCTGTGGTAGCCGGTCCTGGACACCATGAGCCGCTCGCCGCCTTTCCACTCGTAGCGGGCCACTTCCTGCTTCTGGCCGTCGGGGTAGGTTTTGAGGATTTCCTCCTCAGGCTGTCCCCCGCAGGAACAGATTATTACCAATGCCAGTCCTGCCAGAACAGAATACCAGTGCTTGGCTGATCCCACCGATACCTCCTATTTATTGATTCCTGCTAATGTAATGTCCTCATGTAGGGGCGTATTGCAATACGCCCCTACAGCCGTTTGCAATAGGACTATCTTTCTGCAGGATGCAATAGTTGCTATTTCACAGGTTTATATCGACCTGTCTTTAAAGTAAAATTGAATTATGAAGTTAGGCTCTGGCGCTGCTTTTTGCTATAGTGAAAAAAAGGAATGGTAAGTTCGGTGTCCTGACCGATCCTGATAAGGGCTGGGGCCATCGCCGCCGTTAATCTGGATTATCGTTTCCCTGAGCGTCCGGGCTTAACCAGGGGGACGCCCTGTCGGCAGAGCGGGCAGTCCTCCGGTTCCCAGGTCGCGATAGGTAGGCGCAGCAAGGTCCTCCCCGGTTCGTCGAAATCGATGCCCTGTTCACTGCGGTCAACCAGGCACACCATGCTCTGCACCCTGGCCCCCGCCTCGCGTACCACGTCCAGGAGCTCAAACACCGAGCCGCCGGTGGTGACGATATCTTCCACTACCAGCACCCGCTCACCGGGGGAGAGGGCGAAACCCCGGCGGAGGGTCATGACGCCATCCACCCGCTCAGTGAACATGGTCCGAATGGATCCCTCCGGGATGCGCCGGTCCAGGACCCGGGCCACGGCACCGGCAAGCAGGATGCCGCCTACCGCCGCTCCCAGCACCACGTCCACATCCTCCCGGCGAATGCCCTCGACCATGGCCCCGGCGACCGTGTCCAGGGCCTCGGGCCATTCCAGGAGGCGGAATTTCTCGATATAGCGGTCACTGTGCCTCCCGGAGGTCAGGAGAAAGTGTCCCTCCAACAGGGCTCCCCGCTCCTGCAGCAACCTCAGCAGGTCAAAGTCCATGAGATTGTGCTAGCTTGTTAATCCGCCGGTTATAGTTTTCCACGGCGGCAGAGATTTCGTCCAGCGAGCCTTCTCCGGCGTAGACGATGCCCCGCGACACGTTGATGATGCTGGGGGACTTCGAGGTGCCGCAGGCTACCGCCGGTTCCAGGGCGCCTCCCTGGGCACCCACCCCCGGAATGAGGAAGGGTAGATCGGGAGCCGCGTGCCGCACTCGCGTCAGGTCATCGGGATGAGTGGCTCCCACCACCAGTCCCAGGTTACCGGCGTCGTTGAGGGACTGGGCCCAGGCGGCCACCTCCAGATAGAGCGGGTGATCGTTGCCGTGGCGCTGGAAGTCCTCGGCGCCCGGATTGGAGGTGAGGCACAGCACGAAAGCACCCCGGGCCGGATCGGCGAGGAACGGTTCCAGGGCGTCCTGCCCCATGTAGGGATTTACCGTGGCGGCGTCCAGCTCCAGATGCTGAAAGATAGCCTGAGCGTAATGGCGGGCCGAGCTGCCGATATCCCCCCGCTTGGCGTCACCGATGGTCAAGGCCCGGTCGCCGATGTGGGCCGCCAGCTCCTCCAGCCAGGCATACCCGGCTGCACCGAAGCGCTCGAAAAAGGCGAAGTTGAGCTTGTAGCCCCACACCCGGTCCCAGGTTTCCTCTACGATAGACAGGGAGGCTTCCCTGAGAGAATCCAGGGTGGCGTCGTGGAGCCGGCTGGATCTGGCCGGGTCCAGGTCCAGCCCCAGGCACAGGCGGGATTGCTTGCGCTCTACCTCGGCGCGCAAACGGGCGTTGAAGGGGCTCAGCATACCGGCCAAAGCTACCGCAGAGAATGGCTGTCTTTCAATGAATTATGGCGGCGGCAGGTCGCATGCCGTCGTAGCGGGGGCGGGAGTCATCTACGCTTCGCTACGCTGACTGGGTTCAAACCTGTGATCTTCGGGTTATGAGCCCGAAGATTGGTTAATAAAAACAGCAGATTACAATGCAACTGTGACCAAAACGTGACCTCACTGCTAAATAGGTAGATTGGTTTTTCAACAAATTGAGACGCCCCACTGTTCAAGAGATCGGTGGAGTTTTTAATATCTTGGTCATAATCATTATATCTTAACTTCTTTTTAAACAGACATATATGTTTCATTGTTAATTTGTAGACTGAGCGAAAATTGCCCTTTGAAAAGACTAATTTCCTGATTATATTAGACTAAATTACTCCACAAAGGATAATAAACAATATGGATACCACCAAGGCCAGTGCCTACGC
>CAZQOY010000246.1:0-2788 GCA_964595095.1 uncultured bacterium
GCCAACTACTTTTCCGTCGCGCCCTACGACAGCGCCCGGCTGTTTATCGCCGACGGCCTGGGCGTGACCATCGACAGCCTTATAAAGTTCACCGTCAACTCCGTCAACGACCCGCCGGTGGTGAACTTCGACAGTGTGAGCGCCCTGGGGGATACGCTGGTCATCCACCGCAACACTCCTGATACCCTGGACCTGAGCCTTTTCGTCACGGACGTGGATGACGCAGTGCTCAGTTGGTCGGTAAGCAATCCCGACCTCACCAACCTGCCAACAGCTGCCATATGGTCGGTCAATCGCCTGAGACTGCTGGCGGCGGACAATGCCAATTTCGTAGACATCAACCTGATCCTCACTGCCACCGATGCCTTCGGCGCCAGCGACAGCGATACATTGGTGGTCAGCATCCGCTCCTGGCCGCCGGTGATTACCATCCTCGATGACATTAAAATTCTTGCGGGGGTTGATTCCACGGTGGCCCTGGACGACTGGGTTTCCGACAACGACACCTACGACAGCGACATGACCTGGTCCTTCCAGGTGGTGGACACCGCCGGGGCCCCTGATCCCGCGGTGATAATCACCTATAACCAGACCAGCCAAACGGTGACGCTCTCCACTCCGATAGACTACGCGGCCACGGACAGTCTGATCATGACGGTGGAGGATGACGACAACAATATCACCACCGATGCGGCCCGGCTCTACATCTTCGAAAGCGACGCCCCCATGATCTATCCCCTGCCGGGCCTGGTGGTCTACCGGGATTCCATCCATGCCGGCATCCTCGACCTGGACGACTACGTGGCGGACATCCTGGACGATCCGGCGGCCATCTACTGGACGCACAGTGGTGGCGACAGCCTGGCGAGCTTCTACATCGACCCGTCCAGCCACGAGGTGACCATCGCCACCAACACCACTTTTATAGGCAACCTGATTGTCTCACTGGTGGCCACCAACAGCCGGGGGCTCAGTGACACCAGCGACCTGGCGATCCTGGTGTCCCGCCTGGTTGACGGGCCGCCGCTATGGTACGCCGTGCCGGACGAGGTGGAGGTCGTCTATGGCTGGACCACCGATCTGTTCACTTACGGGGAGGTCTGCTATGACGAGACTCCTACCGACCAGATCATTTTTACCCCCTATTACAGCACCGACTCTTTGACTGTGACCATTGACACTCTCGATTATTCGGTCAAGCTTACAACGCCCTTAGAAGTTAAGGACGAAACAACCTACCTTTATTTCTCCGCCAAAGATGAGATTGACTCGGTCTCCTACTCGGGCATCATCACCGTTCACGTGAAGGACTCCTTCTCGCCGGTCTGGCAGCGGATACCCACCATCACCATTAACGTAGGCGAGACCTATTCCGGCTTGTTTCTGAATAATATTAATAACATATCGGACCGGGACACACCAAACAGTCTCCTGACTTTTTCATATACACCCCCCTCCAGCCAGTATATTACGGTATCGTACAATGCCACTACTACCGAGCTCACCATAACTGGCGGGGCAAAAGCAAGCAAAAGCTGGCTTATCATCACCGCTACCGATGACAAGGGTAACACGGCCACTACCCTGGTACACGTGGTCGTATTCGCTCCCGCTGACAATACCGCTCCCGCAGGCGGGCTCACCTACTTTTTCAACCCCGCCGCCGACCGGTGGATTCACTACGTCGTTACCGTCGACAGCAGCACCGACATCAGCAGGTTTACGTGGCATTACGCTTACGGCTCTCCTCCCCGGGACTGGTCCGACCAGCTGTCATTCGTCATGCAGGACAGCCTTCCGGGAACGGTTACCTGGACCGCCCCCTACCATTTCCAGAATGAGGGCAGCTACGCCCTTAGAGTGACAATAACTGACGCGGCCAATAACATGCTGGACCCGAGCCCGTCCCTGCTGCTCTCGATCGGATTCTCGAAAGCGATAGGCGGCGTCCTGACCAGCCCGGACCGGCAGTTGACCGTCGCCTATCCCCCGGCGCCGATCCCGAACGGCAAGCTGCTCATCATATCTGAGGATTCCCTGCCCGTTTCTGCCCGTCCGTCGATAGCCAAAACCTTGAGTGCCAGAGGAAACAAGGAGAATGGCAGCCGGGTGCCGGCCGCGGTCTACTCTCTGGACACCAACCTGCCCGAGCCTATCCTGGTGACCCTCACGTACCAACAGAAACGGGATACCGACCCTTATTATTCGTTCTACGAGCTGGACGGGGAGCAGTTGGTGAAGATCGAAACCTATACCAGCACTGACGGGCATTTTGAAGCGGCGGCCAAATTGGACAGGGATATCGTTTTCGCCCCTTCGGACACCCGGGCCCGTAATGCCCCCCTGCCCGGCGCCGAACTGTTCTGCTACCCCAATCCCTTTAACGCCACCATCCAGGTACGCTTTCTGCTGCGCTGGCAGGACCAGGGCCGGATCGTGATTTATGACCTCCTGGGGCGGGAGGTATACGCTTCACCCAGGCAGGTACTCGAACCCGGTGTGCACGCGTTCAACTGGCACAGTATTGACAAGAGGGGCTTGCCGGCTTCTTCCGGGGTCTACTTCATCCGGCTGGAAACCGACGGTGGCAAGATCATTACCAAAAAGGTTACGCTGCTCAAATGATATCGGCAAAAATCATCCTGGTATACGTCGTCATACTGGCACTGTTCACCTGCGAATGGTGTGAACGAGGCCCTACTATACCGGAGCAGGTCGACGCCTTCAACGAAACCGGCTGGCAGCTCTTCACGGAGAGTAATTTCACCGCGGCCCTGGCTGAATTCAA
>CAZQOY010000247.1:0-2780 GCA_964595095.1 uncultured bacterium
GAACGCGCGGCGACATGGACGGCTTCACACCCAGGCCCCGGGTATCAATGATCAGACCGGTAATGGGCTGTCCCGTGTTTGTTAGTGCCGCCCTGGGAACAGGGAGCAGTGGCGCGATATTCGCGGCGGGAAGCATTAAATCCATGATGCCACTTAAGGGCAGAGCCATATTCACTTCCACCGATGCGTCGCTCAGATACTTGACATCACCCACCTGCCGGGCCCCCCGAACCATGGCTTCAACCTTAGTCTGGATAACGTCACTTCCCACCATGTTGTTGCTGACGGTGGTTTCGGATGTTACCCGCACGGCCTTTACCGCCTCGACCAGGTTGCGCAGGGCATCCACCCTGGCAGCCCGGATGGCATTGGCACGCGCGGCTCCCACGTTGGGTGCATTGGCCGGCACAGCGCCAATCCCGGTGGCGATAATCTCCCGGTTGGAGTAGTTCACCAGGCCGAAGTCGTTCTGTTCGGCAACCGCGCCCGGGGCCGTAGCCCACTGGGCCAGGGTAATCGAGGCACAGACTATCAGCCCTGTAATTGTCGCTATCAGCTTAGAGCACCGCATATTTCGCCTCCATAAAGTTGATGATTTTATAGACATTGCCGCTTTGCTAACCCGCCTTATCTGTTTCCATGCGGGGGACTTTTAAAAAGTTATCCGCAGTGAGGACTGGATCCCCCTGATAATCAGCAGGGCGTCGGCACCATTCACCTTGCCGGCCGGATCAAAGCGGCCGGTCATCATATCAGCACTCATGATCCCGCGCTCGGCGCACAAGGCCATGGCGTTATAGGCAAAGTGGCTGCTGGGGACGTCCGTGAAACGGGAGGGACTCTCCCCGAAGTAGCGGGTGTCAAGGGAGGCATCCCTGGTTGCCACCACCAGGATACGCTGGACGGCCATGGCATAATCCACGCGGGTCACGGTTTGACCGGGGGAGAAGTTACCGGCGGGGTCCGCTTCGAAGACACCCAGTTTGACTGCTTCCACGATCCAGGGCTCGGCCCAGTGGCCCGCCACGTCCTGGGGCGTAGCTGCCTGTCCAGAGGCAGTCGCGGCACCGGGGGGCTGGAAAGTTGCCTGGCCGGTGGGTGGCGCCAGACGCTCAAAAATCTCGGCCAGCTTGAGTTCCTCAGTGAACAGCACTGCCAGATCGGCCCGGGTGATCTCCGGTTTGATGGCAATCTTGCGGCCCGCCTCCGTGCCCGGTCTGGCCCGGACGATCTTCTGGGCCAGTCCCCACATCTCATCAGCCTTGCCTGCCAGCTCGCCTTTGATATTCACAACCTTGGCAAATTGGGTCCCAGCCTGCTGAAAATTCAGGCCGTAGAAGTAGGCTTCTCCCAGGTAGTATTCGGCGGCTTCGTTCCCTGGATCGAGCTTCAGGGCCCGCGTGAAGTCCTTCTCGGCATCCTCCAGCCAATCCCTCTGATCCTGGTTGGCAATCCAGAACCGGCCGCGGAAAACCCAGACCAGGGGATCCTTGGAAGCCAGATCAACACCCCTGTCAACGGACCTCTTACCCTCCTTGAAATTCTTGAGATACGCCTGGGTAAGCCCCAGACCGCTCCAACCCCGGGCAAATCTCTTATCCAGGTCCACAGACCTCTGGAAAGCGGTCAGCGCCGTCTGGTAATCGCCATTGTCCAGGCTGCGGACCCCAAGCCGGTAGTGGTATTCCGGTGTGTCCAGGTCAGATTGGGAAACGGCTTTGGGCGCGCAGCCGGTAAGACCGTAAAGTATTCCGATAGACAGGGCAAGAATCAGCTTGGCACGCATGGTACAGACTCCTCCGGTGGAAGGTTAACAGTTGACACCATAAGCAGACAATTAGGGCAAAAGGTAGTTATTGAGAGCATAATCTGCAAGTGTATTACTAATCCGGTCAGGAGTGGCAGACACCCAATGGTCGGACAGTGAACCGCCGCCGGATACAGACAACGCGAACAAGGCCAGTGACGGCCACGTGCGGATTGACCAGCTTACTTGGCCTGGACGGCAAGGTCAAAACCATTGGGGGTTTCGCCGACAATAAACAGAGCGTAGGTGCCGAAATCTTTTCCGTCCAGCTGAGATCCCAGGTCCTCATTACTGCCGGCATACTGCACCGCCAGGGTTACAACCCCGCTGGCGAAGCTGCGCTGGTCCACACCCTGGATTCCTTCAACTTCGCTCTGGAGAAAACCGATTACCTGTCGCCGGGTTTGGTAGGTCAGCCCGGCGATCTTCAATGTGAGGAGGCGGGCATTGGACTGTTCCAGGCTCCAGCGCTTCACCGTCTCGGCTAAAAGGTACTCACTGAGATTTTCAGCGGCTTCTTTCAGGGCATTTACACCAGCGGTATGGGCGTCAATGTGGGTGCTCTTGCCGTGAAAGGTTTCCTGGGCTATGACCTGGGCGTTGTCAGCCCGGATCACCTGGGCGCTGATGTTAGCCTGACCGGAGAGACGCGCGCCGAGCAGGGGATGGGTAGTGGCCTTGGAACCGGCGTTACCGAGAATGATGTACTCCGCGCCGAACTCCGCCGCCATGCCCGCCGCCTGGTCGGGGTTCGTCTGAACAGAGGCCAGGTTGACGTTCCGCTGTTTCAGGGCCTCGGTCTGGCTGGGGCTGACAATATCAAACCCCTTGGCGCCCATGAGCCGTCCGATCTCCGTCTCGGCGACGATAGAGTTGGAGTCATCTATGTTCTGCTCATCGATCATAATCATGAACCGGGGATGCCGGACCCACGAGAGGAGCAGATCCAGGGCCAGCTGGTCCTTTACCAGCT
>CAZQOY010000248.1:0-2772 GCA_964595095.1 uncultured bacterium
CCGTCACTCAGGTCCACGCTCAGGCTATCCTCCGTTACGGATACGTTCTCGGCGTTGGGGACTTCTATTTCAACGGCCGAAATAGTCATGCCAGGCCTCCATGATGTGCGCGTGATGCTCTTCGATGATCTTAAGTATTTGACCAAGTTCCATCCGATTGAATCCTCCGCTCCTTTGCAATCTTATAGGCTCCAGCCAGAATTTCGCAATTTTATCTTCCCTTTCCACGTGAATGTGCAACGGTTCGTCACGATCGCCAGCAAGTATGCAGACCGCTCGGAGCTGGTCGGGGGAGTAATCCAGGCCACAAGCGGGGCCGACCTCTAAGGCTACCGCAAACCATGATACTCCAAGGTAATCTTTTCTTGAAATTGGGGGAAGCTCAAATAAAGCTCATCTTGATTAACTAGAGCGTACTTCATTAATCCTTCAGCCGTTGCAGCTTGCGTTTGGCTTCCTCCAATGCGAGAGAATCCTCGTAAAATAGTGTGGAATAGTGCCTTAACATCTCCTGAAGAACCTTCATGGTTGTCCTTTCAAGTGAAGATGCCTTTTGACGGGCCTCTTTCGGTTCCACACCAAGTTGTATAAGCGAGTCGCAGTACTGCTCAATCCCGGTGGGCAGTTCCTCCATTTGTAAGGGAATGTCATGACGCGCAGCTTTAAGTGCTTGCCGCCGAAGCTCTATGTCATGCTCCAGTTTCTCTACTTGCTTCTGCCAATATCTCTGAGGCATCACTATTTTCTCGATGCCTGTTCCTTTCCATATTAAAAACGCAAATAATGATCCTAGCACGATTGAGGTAATAATATTATCAATAGGAATCTTTCTGTACCATTTCAGTTTGAACTCATCTTCTAGCTCTCCAAGAGGCTCAGGTCTAGGATGAACCCTGACTCCCGGGAAACCACACTCTGGACACTCAGAGCCTGGTTTGCGGTCAGATCCTGTCCAATTGCAATCAGGACACCATAAATCGTAGCTATCACCATTGGCGTGAATCCAGCCATGCTCTTCATGCCGCTCAAGCGGTTTATGACAGTAAATACAAAGGGATTGCTTTTTTAACCTCATTTAAGACTCCTTTGCTTCAAGGTTCAACTTACCAAAAGAGTCTCTTAGATTCTGGTCAATTCTGATGAACATTGCTTTAATGCCGAACAGTCTACGACTCGTCGCTCAAGTAGGCCTGTAGTGGCGTTACCCGTCGCACTCCTGAGCGTGACCTAGCAATCGCCCGCGTGTCCTATCTGTATGAAACGAGGTGTTAGGTCGCGCGCCTCACATGAACAGTGAACGCCTGGTGTTCGTAGAAGATCAATCGCCAGATTCCAGCACCTGATTCAGAGGTGGTAAAGCGGTATACGAATTCGTTCTGATGCCCCACTTCTCCGCTTCGCTCTTCAAATACCTCTTGCCGTTGGCGTTTCGAGAGTGGAGCCTCATCGACGTTTAGGTCACCCACTAACACTTTACCAAAGTGGTGCATGTAGAGACACTGAACAATTTTCTCAACGACTCGATTTATACGAGAAGCCTCGAAACCCTGAACGAGCGGGAGTAGAGCCGGTGGCAAATTGCCACCACCAAAGAGTTGAAGCGGGTTATGCCTAGCGTACTCTTGCACGCGCTCGCGCTCATCTTTTAGGCGACCTTTTAAACCACCGCTACGTGCGAAGCTGGAACCGACGACTTTCTTCTTCCACAACTTCATGAGCCGGGTACCAGGTTGGGCTCCTGCAGCCACATAGACGCGGAAATATTCGTCATCAAGGTGATAGCCGTGGTTGCACGATGGGCAGAGGTCAACCGTGATAGTGTTCTTTGGTCGTGGTCCAAGAAAAAGATTTCGGGGAGGCACGTGCTCTCGGTTCACCTCACCTGCTACGCCGCAAATTGCACAAATGCTCTCCCGCTTCCTTTTCTTTGATCTCGCCATACACCAAGAACGGTATCACCGCTACCTAATTAATATTGAACGGTATTTTCGCAGTACTTCAACGCTTGCCCTTGTCGTGACTCGCCCTGCTACACTGCGCAGCGAATCTCTTGCACCGCCGTCCAGACAATGTAAGCCACCGTATCACAGCTTTCAAGGCAATTGCAGTAGGGGCGACTCACCGAATCGCCCCTACCACGCGCTGACTGCTGACTGCTAATCGCTGGATCCCTCATCTGTACGAATCCCGCCGAACTAAACTTCTATGCGGTCGTGAGAGACCGAACCGCAATCAGGTCGGTATCACCAACGGAACGGACATCCCCGACCTGTAGGGTCGCGAGCGCCTCGGTTCTCCCGGATGCCGTCACGAACTCCACTTCCAGGCCGTCAGGCTCGTACAGCTCCACAACCGCCCCCAGATCGTCCTTTTTCAAGCCGTGAGCGGGCAGATCTCTTTCCAAAACGACCGTGTCAAGAATCTTTAATTTCATCGCTCTCTCGCGCCGTTGTGCAGGCAATGTAAGCCCTAATACCACAATCTTCAAGGCAATTGCCGGCCTGGGCGGGCGGGCGTTGCCCTCATCTATACGGTTCCTGCCGGTGACTGATGCGCAGGATAAGCGCGGTATCTTCGATGATAGTATAGATCACGCGATAGTCTCCGACCCTGAATCTTCGTAATCCGGTGAATTTTCCCGTTAATGAAGGAAAACGATTGGCCTTTTCGGGCAGCTCTGCTTCGATCTTCTTTAGAATCCGGTCAGCCTGCTCCGATCCGAGCTTCTTGAGGTCGCGCGCTACGGACTTCTTGAAGGCCAGCTTATAGCTC
>CAZQOY010000249.1:0-2749 GCA_964595095.1 uncultured bacterium
TGCCCGATCCGGACGGGCCCACCAGTCCGGTGAACTCGCCTACCGCCATGTCCATGGTGACGTCCCTGAGAGCGGTAAAGTGCCCGCCGCCTACCGGGTAGCGTTTAACGAGGTCACGAATTTCAACGATATGATTGTCTTGCATCAGCTTGGCTCTTTCCTAGTGATTATACACGATCATGAATTGTATACCATTGCCGAAACCCATCAGGCTTTCGGGCAAGGGCGCCGGAAATCCATCCATAAAATAATCCTCCCGCCTGGGATTGGCGTAGAGGATGGTGTGCAGGCTGAAGTTATCATATGTGCGCTGCCACATGAGAAAATTACTGAGGCGCTCGTTTTTCCAGTCGTAGCTCACGAGCCCCATCACGCTATCGAACATTCCCCAGGGGATACTTATCATCATCAGGGTGAACTGCTCTTCCCGGAGCATGCGTGAAACTTTGCAGGAAAAAGGCGCCGAAAAGGCGTCCATATGGCTCAAGAGGTGCTCAACCATCACGTAGACTCCAGAACCCCAGGGAAGGGTGTAGTCTCCGCCCACCATGATCTGTGCCAGTTTAGTGAACTTCCCGTCGGAATCCCGCTCATCGCCGCGGGCCAGCACCATTTCTGTCCAGAGGCCCACCTTCCAGTCCAGGCGGGCGTCGAAGGCCAGGCGGTTTTCCGCCTGCTTAGAGGGCAGCAGCGATTTTCCCCCAAAGTCCAGGTCGGTGCGCTTCTGATGGTGGTAAGTCAAGGCGACCTCGCCGAGGCCGAGGGTATACTCGATCCTGCCCCCAAGCATGGCCTCGTCGATGTGATCAGGGCGAATCATCCAGAACCACGATGTTATCTTCGGATGCGGAAACCACCGCAACCGCAACGCGCCCACCCCCTCCGTCTGGCCGGTGGGATCCTTAAGGTCGAAGGTGTCGAACCACATAAGGGGCCGCAGCACCATCCCCGGTCCGAAGGCGATCTTCTGCAGGCCCAGCCGCAGCTCGAACTCCTCGGTAGCCAACCGGCCCCACAGCCGGTAGAGCTTGCGGTAGCGATCGATGTCGGCCTCGCCTTCTTCCAGAGCGCCATCCAGCACGGCACCCAGGCTGTAGGCCGCCTCCAGGTCCAAAACGCTCAGCGGTCCCAGCTGCCGGGCCAGCGAGAAGGTGGGGATGTAGCCAACGGTTTCTTCAACGTTCTCGCGGCCGGGGGCCGGGTCATCTCCCCTGGTGACGCTGCCCCACAGCTGGCCTTTCAGGTGCAGCCCCTGTCCCCAGAGAGATGTCCCAAAGAGGAGGCCTACCGCCAGCGGAGCCAGGACTATGGCCGTTTCCTTTTTCATCCCAGGAAATCCTTGAGATTCAACTGTTCATGGAACCGGATCGACCCTTCAGGCGCTGCCAGCATACGGGCAATGGCGTCTTCATATTGATCGATGAGCTGCTTGGCCAGTGTGATGTTCTCGGGCTTTTCATCCAGATCCAGGAACAACCTGGCATAGATATCTTTCATCTCACCGCCCAACATGAGGATCATCTCGGCAGTTCTTTCCGGGCAGGGAACATCGAAGACCCCTTCCTGAATCCCCTGGGTGATGATCTTGCCCAGTTCGGGAACGACCAACTCCATGCTGCGGACCCGGGCCTTATGGCGCAAAAGGATATTCTCATCCTCATACATCACCCGCAGTATGGTTTTGGCGATTTCCTCGCTTTTCTCCTTAAAGCCGCGGGATCCGGCGAAATACCTGTTGAATTTTTCAAGGGCTCCCAGCTGGGGATCTTCGACAATCAAGTGGAGCTGTTCTAGCCCCTGCCGGGCCACTCGCTCGGCCAGTGCATCCAGCAGGTCTTCCTTGGAATCGAAGTAATGGTAGAAGGTACCCTTGGCCACGCCGACGGCATCGATGATTGTGTTAACCGTGGTCTGTTCATACCCCTGCTCGTAGAAGAGCTTCTGGGCGGCATCGAGGAATTCCTGTTTCCTCACATCATAGTCTTTTGAGATCCTGACCAAGCTGCGGGCTTTCTGTTTCTGACTGACGGTCAGTCTAGACCGACGGTCGGTCTAATTTAGCCCAAACGTTTCCTCAAGGCAAGTTTTTTTCGCTCCCAGGAATTACCCTAAAATAATCAGCTGAGATTCGGCAATGACGGGCCACTGAAGTTGTGGGCTGCTCGGGTGTCTTGATTCAACTTAGCCCACGGGGATTGGGGAGGCAGGACAAAATAAAAAACCCCTTCAGGGGTTTTTCTCCAAAATTGGGTTTCTCAAGAAAGCGAATCCGTCCGTCAGGATGCCGGACAGGTAAATGAACTCGCTTAATCAAAAAAAGACGGTTATAATCCCGCAGAATGTTTTCAAATCCCGCTGGAAGCGGGGCGGGGCTAAAGTCGCCTGTCAAGAAATCGCAGCCCCGCCAACGGCGGGGGTTTTTTCGACTGAGCGAGGTGGTTCACCGCCTCGCACCCAAGCTAGCCGAACAGTTCCTGCAGCGACCGCACCTTGAAATTCCCCGTCTGCACACGCCGGATGGCCCGCACCATGGCCCGGGCCCCGCTGAGGGTGGTGATCACCGGTACCTGGTGCCGGATGGCGCTCTGGCCGATGGCATATTCGTCTTCCCTGGCCCGGGCGCCCAGGGGCGTATTGATGACCAGCTGCACCTCACCGTTGCTGATGGCATCGCCTACGTTGGGGCGGCCCATCCCGATCTTGCAGACCTGCTCGGCGGCGATACCGCTCTGGCGCAGGAAACGGCAGG
>CAZQOY010000250.1:0-2747 GCA_964595095.1 uncultured bacterium
CAACGGCGGGGTTACCGATCGAGCTACTCCGGATGAATCCAGTGCTTATCAACTAACTCGAAAATTAACCTAACCAAAGCAATATCAACAACCCTTCGGACCGTTTGCATAGAATGTTGGCGGGGCTAGTTCAGCACTTTCGTCGCCCACGTCCCGCCGGCACCCACACCCTGCCGTGGGACGGCACCAATGACCGCGGGCAGCCAGTGAGCTCGGGGGTGTATCTCTACAGGATACAGGCCGAGGGCTTTTCGGAGACAAAGAAGATGGTATTGCTGCGGTAAGCGAAAATGTGGAATAGGCGATGGAGAGGCTGTCAGCCCGATAAAAGCGGCCCATTCTGCATCAGCGGTAAGCTTCCCGACGATGCCTTATACGGGTGACCAGCACCTGATTCCTGCGATCATCGATCTTGTAGATCAGGCGATAAGGGGCAAGGCGAAGCCGATAAAGTCCCATGAACCCCTTAAGTTTGCGCACACCCGAGGGACGGGGATTTTGAAGGAGGGCATCCAGAGTTTGTTGAAAACGCGGTTTGACCTCAGTGGGAAGAGCGCGGAATTCTTTGGCTGCTGATGTGGCCAGTTCAAGGCTGTACCGCGTCACTATCCTTGCTCTTGGGCTTGGGCTGCGATCTCCTCTTTCAACTGGGCCCAGGGGACGGTGGGCTCATCTTTCCGGGATTCAGAAACGAGTGAATCGTATATATCTTCCCAGAGTTCACCCCACTCCTCAAGATCAAGAATAACGGCTGTCACCTTGCCCGCATTGTCTGTGACGAACTGAATACCCTTCATGCTTTGTTCCTGCTCTTTGGAGGTACCTTCAATTTCCGGCTACCTTTTTCGCGACCTCGGACGCAAAGTACGGCTCTAATTCCGCAACGTCAATTGATCCGCTTCCCAGATGGCCTCCGGCACGGTCTCACCACTGTGTTCAACGAGACTGAGGAGTAGAGCCAGATCGTGGACGTAAGGGAAGGAGATATCTCGATGGATCAGCATCGCCTTGATGGCCTTCTCCGCTGCCTGCTGGGCGTCAAAGCAGAGGTCTTCCAGATAGACCCCCGGGATATCAATCCCGGCCTTCGCGCGGGCCAGGTTGCTCCGGGCCCGGTTAAGCCATTCCCGGGGATCATCCGGGGATAGCCGCTCAGGCGCCATAGACCACCTTTCCCTCTCGTAAAGCCGGGTAGATTACCGTCGGCCAGCTGTCGCGGTAGCGCTCCACGTCCTCCGGCGTGACCACCACTACGTCCACCGCCTGACCCACGCCATGCAGATTCCGGTAGATTTGCTGCGCCAGACGGAGGCGGTGAACGTCCCCGCTTTTAATCACCAGTAGATCAATGTCGCTATTGGGCCCCAGCTTACCCCTGACGGCGGACCCGAACAGAATAATCTGGTCAGGCTTCGCCACTTCGACGATTCGCCGGATGATTTCGTCCAGCTTCTCCGGGTCAAGGGCCTTGGTCTGTATCATTGTCATTCTTAAAAGGTACCGCTTTTCGGATTCTCCTGTCAATGATCCGCCTTTGTTGGTCACCTTTGGATCCCGCGACCCTCATGCCACTACCAGGTACAGCCCGACCGCCACCCCTGCCCCGATCAGGGCATAGGGTATCTGCGTGCGGACGTGGTCCATATGGTCGGAGGCGGAGGCCATGGAGGAGATGATGGTGGTGTCGGAGATGGGGGAGCAGTGGTCGCCGAAGACTCCACCACCCAGGACCGCCGCCAGGTACAGGGGCAAGTGCCCATCCATCGCTGCCGCCAGCGGCACGGCAATAGGCACCATCAGGGCGAAAGTCCCCCAGGAGGTGCCGGTGGCAAAGGCCATAACGCACGCCAGCAGGAACAAGCCCACCACCGCCAGCTTGCCGCTGGCTACACCGCTGATTATCCGCGCTACATAAACACCGGTGCCCAGCTCGCGCACCGTGGCCCCCAGAGCAAAGGCCAGAATGAGAAGCGTGACCACCGGGATCATCCCGCCCATGCCCTTGAAGGTCAGGTTCATGAAGACTTGGCCCGACATGCCAGCCCGCTTGGTTCCACCCTTTGAGCCGGGACGAACATTCATTACCACCAACACCAGCAGGCTGCCCACTACCGCCCACAGCACCGCCGTAGAACCGGAGCTGGCCTGGATGATCTTCCACAGCCCGGCTCCCCCGGGAGCGGCGGCCCGGCCGGTAAGATAAATCCCCGCCACAATACACAGTATCATTGTCAGAACGGGCAGGACCAGGTTGATGGCGCGCGGCGTGAGCCCCTCCAGCCGCTCAACACCCAGAACATCCTCTCCCACCAAGGGATGGGCATCGTCGGCCATGAGCTTGCCCTCGTCTAAGGCCCGCCGCTCAGCGCGCTTCATCGGGCCAATATCCCACCTCGCAAGGATAGTGAACAGCAACACCAGAATGGCCGCTATAGCATAAAAATTCCAGGCCAGGCTGGACAGGAGCACGGCCACCGGACTCTGCACCCCCTGCACCGCCAGCAGGCCGATCACCATGGCCCCCCAGCCGTTGAAGGGGACCAGCATACAGATGGGCGCTGAAGTGGAGTCGCAGATATAGGCCAGCTTCTCCCGGCTCACCCGGTAGCGGTCGGTAAGGGGACGCCCGACCGTCCCCGCCACCAGGGAGGTGATGGAGCTTTCCACGGTAATTAGAATGCCCATGACGAATGGCACCAGCTGGGCCTGGCGGCGGTTGGTAACCCAGCGGCGGTCCCCTACCCACT
>CAZQOY010000251.1:0-2728 GCA_964595095.1 uncultured bacterium
TCCCTTCTATCCGACCTGGTGGTCATATTCCACCTGGCATACGCCACTTTCGTGCTGGTGGGATTCATCCTTATTCTGATAGGGGCGCTATTAAGGTGGCGCTGGATCAGGAACCGGGTGTTCCGGTGGGTTCACCTGGGGTGCATCGCTATAGTAGCGGTGGAGTCGGTGGCCGGTCTGATCTGCCCGCTCACGCTGCTGGAGAACTGGCTGCTGGTCGGTTCCGGCCAGGCTGGCTATGAGCGCACTTTCATCGGCCAGCTGATATACGATTTGCTCTATTACGACTTCCCGGCCTGGGTTTTCACGGTTACCTACGTATCCCTGGCAGGTCTCACGGCGCTGACTTTAGTGCTGATACCCCCGGCGCGGCGAACGGCGGGGTCTGCATAAAGACACCCCCTGAACATTCAGGTACAGACTGAGTCAGATTCAACCGAAAGTGATTGCACTACCCCTGGTTTTATGTCAGTTGCTCACCGGGCTGTTTTCCAGTAGATTCGTATCCCTGATCCGGTAGCGGAAACCGACCGCACCGGAGTAATCGCCAGCAAACGATGTCAGCTATACGAAAGATTATCAAGCTCAAGCTGCACTGGCAGATTTTCATCGCCATGATCCTGGGTGCCACTGTAGCGGCAATAATCGGCGAGCGGATGCTCCCGGTTGCCGAGCCGCTGGGTGATATTTTCATGCGCCTGTTGCGGATGGTTATCGTGCCCCTGATCTTAACCTCCATCATCTCCGGGGTGGCGGGAATAGGCGATTCCAAAAGCCTGGGCCGCCTGGGGGCGAAGACCTTCGGTTATTACATCATGACCAGCACCCTGGCCATAATAGTGGGGCTTAGTCTCACCAATATCATCCAACCGGGTGTGGGGGTAGAGGTAGTCCAGGAGCAGGAGATTTCGCCGGAAGACCTGGAGCAGGCGGGATCGGTGACGGATATTCTGATGCGTATAATCCCCCTGAACCCCGTGCGGGCGGCCGCTGAGGGGGATATACTGGGGGTCATATTCTTCGCCATTGTCTTCGGTTTTGCCATCACCCAACTGCCGGAAAAGCAGCGAGCGCCCCTGCTCGGCTTCTTCGATACGGCCTTTGAGGCCATGATGAAACTGACACGGACGGTGATCCGTCTGGCCCCTATCGGCGTTTTCGGACTCATCGGCCGGGCCGTATCCACCATGGGCTTCGACGTATTTTCCGCTGTGGGTAAATACATGCTCACTATCGGCGCCGGACTATCCATACACTTACTCATCGTATTGCCGGTCATATTCTTCCTGTTGACGAAGCGGAACCCCCTTGATCACTACCGGGCCATGGCCTCGGCAATGGCCTTTGCCTTCTCGTCCAGTTCTTCTTCGGCCACCCTGCCCCTGACCATGGAATCGGTGGAGAAAAACGCCGGTGTTTCCAACAAGGTGTCCAGCTTTGTCCTTCCTATGGGGGCCACCGTAAATATGGATGGCACCGCCCTCTACGAATGCGCCGGAGTGCTGTTCATTGCCCAGGTCCTGGGTGTCGGGCTGGACTTCGGCCAGCAGGTAATGGTAGTCATCACGGCGCTGCTGGCTTCCATCGGCGCCGCCGGCGTGCCCTCGGCGGGATTGGTGATGATCTTCATCGTGCTCCAGGCGGTGAACCTTACCACCCCGGCGGCTTACGCCCTGGTGGGTATCATGCTGGCGGTGGACCGGCCGCTGGATATGTATCGCACGGTGGTGAACATCACCAGCGATTCTATAGGCGCGGCGGTAATCGCTCACTCCGAGGGCGAAAAGCTCACCTACCCCATGTCCATGGAGGGGGAAACGGTGTAAATCTCCAAACGGGAGATGACCCGACTATTCCCTGGAAACTTTGATAATTATCCTTGCATGATTCTAGTTGAGAGGATAAACTACGTGCTGTAAGTAAGTAGCTTGAATTTAAATTGATGATTACTACAGTCCATCCAGTCCGCGACATGCACATGATGATGATGAGCATGATGATGCACAGCCCCGCTATTGCGGGCGTGGAGTGGGAGTTGTAACCCTATCGTTAGATTTAGACATAACCCCCTCTACCACGCCGGTAGAGGGGGTTTTTTAATATAGGAGCAAATGAGAATGAATCAATTCCTGGAATGCCGCTCCTGTGGCGAAAGAATCGAGTTCAAGCCGGAGACCGTCTGTCCGACGTGTTTCGGTCCGCTTGAGGTGGTTTATGATTACGAGACCATCCGAAAGACTTTGAAACGTTCGGATATAGAAGGCCGCCCCGGAACCATGTGGCGCTATCATGAGCTATTGCCGGAAGTGCCTGGCGGGATACCGGACATCCCCGTAGGCTGGACCCCCCTTATCCGCGCCCGGCGTCTGGGGGAAGCCCTGAACATGTCGAACCTCTACATCAAGAACGATGCCGTGAACTTTCCTTCACTATCGTTCAAGGACCGGGTGGTGTCAGTTGCCCTGGCCAAGGCAGTAGAATTCGGGTTCAGGACTATAGGCTGTGCCTCCACCGGCAACCTGGCCAACGCTGTAGGCGCGCAGGCATCCATGCTGGGGCTGAAAAGCGTTATCCTTGTCCCCGAAGGGCTCGAGCCGCAGAAAATCCTGGCGTCCGCCTGTTACGATACGCAGGTCATCAAGGTAGCCGGCACCTATGACGATGTGAACCGCCTGTGCACCGAGCTCGCCTACCGGGAAGAGATCGGTATCGTCAATGTAAACCTCAG
>CAZQOY010000252.1:0-2727 GCA_964595095.1 uncultured bacterium
CATCTCGACATGATCGAACAAAGACCAGCGATGATCCGGCGCAAACTGTACCAGCATATCGATGTCGCTCTCCGGCCCGAAGTCCTCCCGCAGCACCGACCCGAACAGGGCCAGCTCGGTGATCTTCCAGCGCCGGCAGAAGTCGGCGATTTCGTCCTGTGGTATTTCTATTTTGCCTGCCACTGTCATTTCAGCAACCCAACGAATTTAATAACTGGAAGGTAAGCATGTTTGCCCGCCCAGGCCAGAGGCGGTAGGATAACCGCCAAGACGCCAAGGACGCCAAGAATGCGAGCGAGAGATAAGGTCACCCTGAGTCCGTCGGCTGACGGATCGAAGGGTGAACCACGATATCCCGCAGCACCGACCCGCAACCCTCTAGCCCCTCAATGCTTTCGCCAGCAGTATCCCCCACCACCTCCGCAGAATCCCCACTCCTGACGTATAAGCGTGGATTCCTCGCGCAGGTGGCGTTTGTATCTACCCTGATCAGGCTTTCATCGGGGTCCACTTCTGCTCGCTCTGGGCGCTCTCCAGGACCGTCTCGATGAAGATCATGCCCCGGAGGCCGTCGTCAACACCGGGGAAGTCCAGGGCCAGGGGATCGGGCTTTTCCCCGGCCAGCTGGGCGCGCAGCGTATCGGCGAAGTTGCAGTAATTATTGGCGAAAGCCTCCAGGAAGGCCTCGGGATGGCCGAAGGGAAAGCGGGTACCGCGGGCCGCCGCGGGGCTTTTCTCGCCTACATAGTCGTTACCCCTTCGCCAGACCTGAACGGGGCCGTCGGACTGCTTCACGTAGAGGTAGTTGGGATGCTCCTGGTGCCACTCCAAACTCTGCTTCTCGCCGTAGACCCAGATGGCCAGGTTGTTCTCCTCGCCGATGGAGATCTGGCTTACGTGCAGCACGCCCTTGGCGCCGTTGTCGAAGCGCAACAGGCAGTTGCCGTCATCGTCCAGCCGCCGCCCCTCCACGAATATCGTCAGGTCGGCGCAGATGTGGGTGATCTTCAGCCCGGTGATGTATTCGGCCAGGTTTTCCGCGTGGGTGCCGATGTCGCCGATGGAGCCAGCGCCGCCGCTCTGCTTGGGATCGGTGCGCCAGGCCGCCTGCATGTGGCCGGTCTCCTCCAGCGCTGTCGCCAGCCAGCCCTGGGGATACTGCACCACGATCTTGCGGATCGGGCCCAGCTCGCCCTGCCGGACGATGTCCCGGGCCAGCTTGACCATCGGGTAGCCCGTGTAATTGTGCATCAGCCCGAACACCTTGCCCGACTGCTTCACGATCTGGTGCAGCTCCCGGGCTTCAGCCACGCTGAACGTCATCGGTTTTTCACACATCACGCTAAAATCCGCCCGCAGCAGGTCCCGCGCAATGGGGAAATGCCAGTTGTTCGGCGTGGTGATCGAGACGAAGTCCACCCGCTCACCCTCGGGCAGCTTCCGCTCCTGCTTGATCAGCTCCTGGTACGTGCCGTAGACCCGCCCGGGGTCAAGGTAGAGCTCGCGCCCCATCTGCTTCGATTTCTCCGGGTCGATGTCGAAGGCACCCGCCACCAGCTCGATCTCGCCGTCCATGCGGGCCGCCTTGCGGTGCACATCACCGATGAACGCTCCCGGTCCCCCGCCAACCATGCCCATTTTAAGCTTTCGGTCGAGTTTCATACTTGCTCCTTCCAATATAAGATTCAACACGGACGATATGGCTGCTCTTTCCGTCCGTGAACTGATTTTTCCAGGGAATACTCTGCTTAAAGATAAGACGATTTATACTGTCTGGACAACATAATCGAACAGGTTTTAATCAGCAAACATCCTTAAATTACATGGAAATCACCAATGTTATCCAAGGAGTTCTTCCGTGATGAATCGCCGCGAATTTATAAAACGTTCCTCACAGTTTGTCGTGGGTTTAAGTACGGTTAAGCTGGCAGGTACGTCATTGCTTGCCGCGCCGAAGGAACCGCTGTTCAGTATATCATTAGCCGAATGGTCGCTGCACCGCGCCCTTTTTAACGGTGATCTCGATCACCTCGACTTTGCCAGGGCTGCCAGGAAGGATTACGGCATCGAAGCCGTCGAGTACGTTAACCAGTTCTTCTTCGAGAAGGCAAATGACAAAGCCTACCTGCGCGAGATGAAGAAACGCGCCGAGGGGGAAGGCGTACGCAGCCTGCTGATCATGTGCGACAGCGAGGGCCGCCTGGGCGATCCCGACGATAAAAAACGCAAGCAAACGGTTGAGAACCACCACAAGTGGGTCGAGGCGGCCAAGTTCCTGGGTTGCCATTCGGTCCGGGTTAACGCTGCCAGCGCCGGCAGCTTTGAAGAACAAATGAAACTGGCCGCCGACGGACTGCGCCGCCTGGTTGAGTTCGGCGAACAGCACGGTATCAACGTCATCGTCGAGAACCACGGTGGGCTCTCCAGCAACGGTCAGTGGCTTACCGGCGTAATAAAAATGGTGGACCACCCGCGCTGCGGCACCCTCCCCGACTTCGGCAACTTCCGCATCACCCGCGAGGAGGAATATGACCGCTATAAAGGGACCAGGGAGCTGATGCCCTATGCGAAAGGCGTGAGCGCCAAATCTTATGACTTTGATGAGAGCGGCCGCGAGACTACTATTGACTATCCGCGGATGATGAAGATCGTACTGGACTCAGGTTACCGCAGCTACGTCGGCATCGAGTACGAAGGTAATAGGCTTAGTGAGCCGGAAGGAATCAA
>CAZQOY010000253.1:0-2708 GCA_964595095.1 uncultured bacterium
TGGCTGTATCGATCTTCCTTCTTATGGCGCTGCCCTTCTGCGGCAAGAATCCGGCAGACCCACCCGCCGATAGTAACGAAGAAAGAATTCTATTCATTTCCGCATCAGATAACCTCGGAAGAATCGATCTTTTTACCATGAACCCTGACGGCTCGGATGTAAAGAGACTCACCGAGGATGATTATTCATACTTTGAAGCATCGTGGTCGCCCGATTTAAGCCGTATTGTAGCCACGGGAATGCCGCCTGCGCTGAAGCGGGAGAGTTGGGATATTTATATCCTGGATAGTTCGGGGAATCACAGGTACAGATTAGCGGGGGGCGGGAATCCGGTCTGGTCTCCTGATGGGAAACAGATTGCTTTTGAAAACCATGCTTTCGGCATTTATCTTGGCATCTCTATAATCGATACCGACGGCACTGATGAAAGGAAGCTTAACCAGGACCCTTACACCATTATTCATATTTGGGACTGGTCCAAGGATGGCCAGCGGATGTTGGTGACGGGAGAAAAATATGTGGAAGGATCACCCTGGCCTGAAAGCTATGAACTGTATGAGATGGATTTGAACGGCAATCTGATTAAGCAGATCACCGATACAAAAGATATCCGGGAATATGACGCGAAATGGTCAGGTGATGAGAATAAAATTGCCTTTTCTACCATTGGAGCATATCGAGATATCTATATTATGAATTCACATAGTGTGGATCTAAAAGTAATTACACCATCAGGAGAGAATAAACTAGGCCATTTTCGCTGGTCCCCTGATGATTTAAAAATAGCCTTTACGTGGTATGGACAATGCGGAAGATATGACAAATTCAAAGAGTGGGCAAATATCTATGTTATCAATGTAGATGGGACCGGACTTACCCAGATCACCTTTGATGATTCCACGGATATTATAAACGAGATCACAGACTGGCGCTGATAGGCTTGTAGCAAGTATGACTTTTATCAAATCGACACACATCGCGTTTGGCCCGTGACTGACGATGTGTCTAAAACAAAAAGTAGGGGGCTAAGATGTTGAGAAATAAGCATATCGTACTGATGGCTGTTTTTTTCTGGTTCAGCCTGGCTGCTCAAGTTTCCGCCCAGTTCAGGTGGACAACCGTCAATGACCAGTTCGGCGATACCCTGTTGGTTAAGGAAAATACTCTGACCGGGGCTGCTCACCGGGTGTATGGGCTTGGAGCCAATATAAGTCAATACGGTACAGGCGTGGCTGAACTGCACCATGGAAATGTTGATGTCGCGGCAAGGAAGTTCCTGACTGATTATAAAGGCATCATCAAAGTGCTGCCGGATGATCTGGTTCTTGCAAAAGTGGATAACGGCGATGGCTGCTGGTATGTATCCTATGAACAGGCTCATCAGGGCATCCGTGTCATCGATACGCATGTAGGCTTTACTATAGAAAAAGATGGTCAGATACAGGTTTTGGGGGCAGATGTCTATCCAGATATTAAAAAAGTAAATACAACACCACTTATTTCTGAGCAGCAGGCCCTGGAAACCGCTCAGGAGGATTTTATAAGCCAGGGGAGTGAGGAAGCTGCATTGGCAAAGGATATCTCAATCCTGATTTATCCTGAATCATCCAATGACCATATTGACTATTATCTGGTTTATAAAATGCAGCTACTCTCGACAGCTCCTACCAAGTTGTGGACCTATTTTATTGACGCCCACACTGGGGAAATGGTCTGGAGCGGCAGTGCTCTGCGGCATGGAAATTGGAACAATAATGGCCATGTTGAAATGCAATACTGGCCGAAATATGAGGGTGTAAATCCAACGGATGACGGAAGCATATCAGAAGTCCAGGTTAAAATTTACAATCTCTTAAGCCAACAAGTTGCCCAGGGACAGACCAACAGCAGCGGGAATTATAGCATCAATTGGACTGATGCATATAGCTATTACAGTTTGAAGGGAATCAAAACCTTAAACTTAACCGGCTCTTACGCTAGAATTATAAATGCGGATGCGAAAACAGAAATCCACTGGTTTTACCCCTCGTCCAGCCACACCCATAATTGGAATTGGGCCACAGATGAGACCAACGTCTATCATCACGTGAATGTCATGCATGATTACTGGACTGGCAGTCCTTTCAATTACAGTGCGATGAACTATCAGATGGATGCCAAGGTGCATGATGGTGGCGACAAAAATGGCTGGTCTGATGGCACCGACATCGGTTTCGGCACTTGGTATAGTGTGAATTGGGCTCGTTTCAGTGACGCAATCTATCATGAATACACCCATTGTGTGGTTTATAATCTTTATGGTGGTTATTTTATAGACCAGGACCCCCCTTCTCCTAATTCACAATCAGCGGCGATGGACGAAGCGTTTCCAGATTATTACGCCTGTTCGAAGAACGGGGACCCACTTGTGGGGGATGGAATAACTGGTGTGCCCGGTTTTCCAAAAGATATAGGAACCGATCGTGTCTATCCGGATGATTGGGTATATAATGATCCTTGGCTGAATGGTAGGATAATTGCTGGAGCCTGCTGGGATATGCGCCAGGACCCTGATATTGGATTAGTGACAGCAAATGAACTTGTCTTTGATGCTCTTAAACGGACTCCGCATGCATGGTATTTTGATGATTTCGCTCTCAACGTTGTGGCCGCTGATCAGTAGTGTCCGGTAAAAAATAAGAATTGGTCTGGAACTCCTTGGTTTAAGG
>CAZQOY010000254.1:0-2696 GCA_964595095.1 uncultured bacterium
AACTGGCCCGGGAATTAGAGGAAAAGTATAATTGGCGGCTGCGTATCCAGCATGACTATGTTCCCATCAGGGAGTTGCCGGAGGAGAACTTCGTCTGGCTGGGTCGCAGTTACCCCTATCGCTGGCTGGCTATCCACTGGGTGGAGCAGGCTGATACGATGAACATCACCCCGGAGACAACCTGGCGGCGCATGGAATACATCGCGGATTCACTCTTCGCCGATATTTACATTGACTCCCTCTTCCGCAGTACCCACCTCGGCGATCAGAACGGCCACACCATCTTTATTCTACGGGGTGTCTGGGGGCATCGAATCCAGGTGGGCGGGGGGCCTTTCTTCACCTATGTATTCCGCGACAGAGAGCAGAACCGCGTCTATTTCATCACCGGCGTCGTATTTAATCCTGGTGGACCCAAAGCACTGCTTATTCGCCAGCAGGAAGTGATCGGTCGCACTTTTCATACCTTTGAAAAAGCCCCTGCACCCAAAGCCCAACAATCGAAAAATAACCTGACTTGACGGGGAGTAAACTATGAGAAAAGTGGCCGTTATCATGGGCAGCGAGACCGATCGACCGATAATGGAGGCAGCGCTTCCATACCTGGACCATTTCCAGGTGCCCTACGAGGTTCATATCCTCTCGGCCCATCGCAACCCCGACCAGGTGGCCCGGTTCGCCGCGGGAGCCAGGGAGAATGGGTTTGGAGTGCTAGTTGCGGGGGCTGGTATGGCAGCGCATCTGGCAGGCGCGGTAAAGGCCCACTCTACCCTGCCGGTGATCGGCGTGCCCCTGCCGGGCGGAGTGGCCGATGGGCTGGATGCCCTGCTTTCAACGGTACAGATGCCCAAAGGCGTACCGGTGGCCACCGTAAGCGTGGGGAAGGCCGGGGCGATCAACGCCGCTGTCCTGGCAGTAGAGATTCTGGCCCTGGATAATCCGGCGCTGCACGAACGGCTGGAGCAGTTCAGGGGCCGGGGAGCGAAACTTTAGGTGTCCACCAGAGTACTTGTAACAGGGGCGCTGGGGCAACTGGGGCAGGCCCTGGCACGGGTGTTGTCACCAGAGATGGACCTGCTGCTCACGGACCTGGAACCTGGAGGCAGCGAAGTGACACGCTGCGATATTACCACCTGGGAACAGGCAAAAGAAACGGTCCGGTCCTATCAGCCACGGTTCGTTGTCAACGCCGCCGCTTTTACTGATGTGGACGGTAATGAACGTGAGCCGGAAAAGGCGCAACTGATAAACACCACCGGGGTGGAGTATCTGCTCTCTGCCGGGAATGAGGTGGGCGCCCGCGTGGTGCAGGTGAGCACCGACTATGTATTCGACGGCACGGTCGGGCCGTACCTGGAGGGGGATAAGCCCGTGCCCCTGAGCGTTTACGGCCGGACGAAACTGGAGGCGGAGCGGCTGGTCCTCGAAGGGAATGGTCACCTGGTCATCAGGGCTAATGTGCTCTTCGGGCCCGATATTGAATCACCGGCCAGTTTCGTTCGCTGGGTGGTTAATTCATTAAAGGAAGGCAAGGCAATTCACGTAGTGAACGACCAGATCAACAACCCCACCCTTACCACTCACCTGGCGGAGGCCATCAGGAAAGCCCTTGAACAGGAAGCCACGGGGCTGTACCATTACGGCGGATTGGAATTCGCCAGCCGCTATGATTTCGCCCGGAAGATCGCCCGGCATTTCAACCTGCCCGTTGAAGGCATAACCCCCATCACTACGAAAGAGCTGAATCAGCTGGCACCTCGACCGCTGAAGGGCGGCCTGATCTGCAGCAAGATTAAAATGGAATTGAATGTGACGAACGCAAATATCTCGGAGGCCCTGTCCCAGGCCTTTCCAAGCGGCTGACCGATGGCCAGATCCCCGGAATATATAAAGACCCTGGTTATCACCCCGACCTACAATGAGCGGGAGAACATCGAAATCCTTCTGACTCGAATCCATGAGGTAGTTCCCGAAGCCCATGTCCTGGTGGTGGATGATAATTCCCCTGACGGTACCGGCGCTTATGTTAAAGAGCGGGCGGTGGAGAATGGCTGGATAAACCTCATTCAGCGGCCAGAGAAGCTGGGGCTGGGTACCGCCTATTGTACCGGTTTCTCCTGGGCCCTGGAAAGGAATTATAAAGCCATTATCCAGATGGACGCCGATCTATCACACGATCCCGGGCAGATACCGGAACTTCTCGATCTGCTCCGGGACTATGACCTGGTTATCGGCAGCCGGTATATCAAGGGAGTGAACGTGATCAACTGGCCTCTGAGCCGCCTGATCCTCAGCTGGTCAGCCAACATCTACGCCAAGGTTGTTACCGGGGCCCCGGTTTGGGACCTCACGGGGGGCTATAAGTGCTGGCGCCGGGAGGTGCTGGCAGACCTGGATATCCCAACCATCAAATCCGAAGGGTACGCCTTTCAGATTGAGACTACTTACCGGGCGTATAACCGGGGCTATCGCATCAGGGAATCCCCCATTATTTTCGTAGACCGCACCGAAGGTGCATCCAAGATGTCCAAGGGGATTATTTACGAGGCCGTCTGGATGGTTCCCCGGTTGAGATTGTCCAGGATCGTGAGGATCATACGCCGGAAATTGTCTGTGCCCAGGGAGGACAAAGGCAAGACCAAGCCATGACCCTCTCCGTCGTCGTGGTCAGCTACAACGTCCGCGAGTTCGTCAAG
>CAZQOY010000255.1:0-2694 GCA_964595095.1 uncultured bacterium
AACCACACCCCTCCAGAGAAAAGCAGGGCTTTTCATCATCATACAAGGACACATGACCATGTCTACGGCCTTATGCCCATGACTGTAAGAAGTGGTGCGATCCATTACGATCCATGTTAACTCTGCAGATCGGCGTTTACCAAGAGTTTTTTTCACTTTTGCATTCGGTATGCCCCTTGCCATAGCCTCCTGCCGGGGAATTTTGGATTGGAATAGGAGAAGCGCCGGTCCACGAGCTGCACCGCCTGGCGGCAGCGATGCCACAAGTCTAAACGTAAGTAAGCCAGTGCCGATATTCAGGGCGCTTGCCCCTGACGATATCCAGGTAGAGGGCCCGGAACCTGATGGTGAGTTCCCCGGGTTTGCCATCGGCGATGGTGTGGCCGTCCACTTCCCGGATAGGGGTCACTTCCGAGGCGGTGCCGGTAAAGAAGGCTTCATCGGCTTCCAGCAGTTGGTCCCGGGTCAGATCGCTTATCTCGACGGGGATGCCCAGGTCCCCTGATACCTTAATGATGGTATCTCGAGTAATGCCCATGAGGATGGAGGACTTTTCATCGTTGGTGTAGATAGTGCCGCCTTTCACAATGAACAGGTTCTGGCCCGAGCCTTCGGCGATATTGCACTCCATATTCAGGAGGAGAGCCTCGTCAAAGCCCCGTTTGCGGGCCTCAGTGACGGCCAGAAGTGAATTAAGATACTGGCCGTTGCCCTTAGCCGTAGTGGGAAAACTGGACCAGTGAAATTTCTTCCATGGCGAGACGGTAATGCGCACGCCGTTGGCGATGCCTTCCTCGCCCAGATAAGCACCCCAGTCGAAGCAGGCGATAGCCACCTGGACGGGGCAGTTGCGGGGGTGTACACCAAGAGAGTCATAGCCATAGAAGACTATGGGGCGGATATAGCCGCTTTCCAGCTGGTTGGCTTTCATCAGTTCGACGGACCCCTGGACGAGTTCCTCTACGGTGTAGGGGATTTGCATACCGTAAAGGTCGGCGGATGTGGCCATGCGCCGCAGGTGGTCCTCCAGGCGGAAGATGGCCGGGCCGTCAGCGGTGGCATAGCATTTGATCCCCTCGAAAACACCGCTGCCGTAATGGAGGGTATGGGACATGACGTGGGTGGTGCCCTCCGACCAGGGCAGGAGGGCACCGTTCATCCAGATCGTGGGAGCGTGTGTCGGTGCCATTGAGTGTATCCTTATCTGGGTTAATTATGGTAAAGTCTCTTCGGCAGGCGCGGCGACCGCCGACTTGAATAGTTTATAGTTCAGGCTGTCCCGTAGAGCTTGCCAGCTGGCCTCGATGATGTTTTCAGATACACCCACCGTGGACCAGCTCTCTTTGCCGTCGCTGGTTTCAATAAGGACGCGGACCTTGGCGCCGGTACCTCGTTTCTGATCCAGTACCCGCACCTTGTAGTCCACCAGCCTGACCTCGGAAATCTCGGGATAGAAGCGAGTCAGAGCTTTGCGCAGGGCGTTGTCCAAGGCGTTCACGGGCCCCGTGCCTTCGGCGGCCGTGTGTTCGGTCTCCCCGCCTACGTTCACCTTCATGACCGCCTCGGAATAATTGTGACCTTCCTTATCGTAGCGGACATAGACGCGGGACTCGACGATGCGAAAATAAGGTGCGAACTCACCGGTATGCCGGCGCAATAGCAGCTCGAAGGAGGCCTCGGCACCATCGAACTGGTACCCTTCATACTCCAACGCCTTGACCTGCTGCACTATCTCTTGTGCCCGCCCTTTATATCCATCGGCGTCGAGGTCGATGCCCAGTTCCCTGGCTTTGTATCTGATGTTGCTCTGACCTGACAGATCTGAGACTAACACGTGCCGGCTGCTCCCAACCGCTTCCGGCTCGACGTGTTCGTACATGGCCGGGTCCTTCATAACGGCGCTTACATGGATGCCTCCTTTATGGGTGAAGGCCGACTTGCCCACGAAAGGTGCCCGGTTATCAGGAGCCAGGTTCATGATTTCGGCGACGCTTCGGGACAGTTCGGTTAACCGTGTGAGGTCGATGCGATGGCGGAGGTCCAGACCAAGTTTCAGCATAAGGTTTGGGATAATGCTGCACAGGTTGGCGTTGCCGCAGCGCTCGCCCACGCCGTTGATGGTGCCCTGCACGTGTACGGCTCCCTCCTCAACTGCTGCCAGGGTGTTGGCCACGGCCAGGTCGCCGTCGTTGTGGGCGTGGATGCCCAGGTGGATGGACAGCT
Source organism: uncultured bacterium (assembly GCA_964595095.1). GTDB lineage: Bacteria > Fidelibacterota > Marinisomatia > SCGC-AAA003-L08 > TS1B11. Next base: position 2,224 of record CAZQOY010000255.1, read on the forward strand.
GCGGTTGTATTTCCCGGATGATGGCCACCACCTCGCTGGGACGCGAGCCGCCGTTGGTGTCGCACAGGACGACGGTATCGGCACCCGCGTCCGCGGCGGCCTTGACCATAGCCAGGGCGAAGTCGGGATCGTCTTTGTAGCCGTCGAAGAAATGTTCGGCGTCGAAAATCACCCGGCGGCCATGCTCCCTGAGATGAGTTACTGACTCGTGGATGATGGCTTGATTTTCTTCCTGGTCCAGCCCCAGACCCACCTGGGAGTGGAGTTTCCAGGTTTTACCGACAATGGTAACCACCGGTGTTTCCGCCTTCAGGATAGCCTGGAGGTTCGGATCCGAGGCGGCGGTGTCCGGGCGGCGGGCTGTAGAGCCGAACGCACAGACCTGGGCGTTGTGGAGCTGCAGGTCCTTTACCTTCAGAAAAAAGGCCTCATCCCGAGGGTTACTCCCCGGCCAGCCCCCTTCGATGAGAT
>CAZQOY010000256.1:0-2663 GCA_964595095.1 uncultured bacterium
ATGGTATATGAATGTCCCTGGAAAAAGCTGCTTCAAGTCAGTTTCAGAAGCTTTCTGTCTGGCGACAATTATTCTTTCCCTCTAGCGACAATTATAATTCCCGTTTTTTCTTAGCTCCTTTCTGCCTCCTTGCGTGGGGGGAGGGGGGGGCGGCAAGGGGGGTGAGGGAAGGCCGGAGCGATGTAGGCCGTTAGCGTTGAAGCTCGCCGCTGTAGGTCTCTTGGAAGAAGATTGCACGGCGGTTAATTCCACATCGCCAGATACGCTGCGCTTCGCCCAAATCAGGCGCTATCCTTCAGGCCTGGCTGTGGTGTTAGAGGCTTCCAGTCTGGTTGTCTTTAACTCGGTGGTGGGTATGCCGGCTCCAGCACCGGAAAAGGATGGCAAGCAAAGTAACGCTGTCGCTACGTCGGTCCCCAAGCCGTTACCGATCGCAATCCGGCATGGCAGTTAATACCCCCCAGGCATTACCGAAGTCCGGCGCATATAAGTCATAAAGGCCACAGAAGGAGGATACAATACGGACTCTGGACTTCAAACCAAATACATGTAAGCTCTATTGTACTTGCGCCGGATTTGGGACGAGCGTCAGCGAGCCCGATAATGCGATATTAACCGCCGTGCTCTTTTAAAAAAGAACTCCCAAATACTTGGTAGCGTCACTTTTAGGAGACCTGGCCATTCTTTTCTATACACTTAAAAACTACAAGCAGATTCTTTGTTCTTGATTTTTCTTTTGATATGTTCACCGAATATTTACCAGCGTAGACATTTAAACCCATCTGGCATAAGTACTTGAGGCGAGCTTCTTCAGAAGAGAAGCGCTTAGTCAAGTAGCTACCCCATATTTTTGTTTTATTTGAAAATATACGCAGCTCCGGCATCGAGTCCCCCGGTATCTTCCCAATACGCCCCGACAATCGCATAGTCGCTACTTATCGCTACGGATCGGCCAAACTCGTCGTCAGCCTCCGCATCGGAAGCCGTTATCTTAGTACCGCTATCCCAGCTGTTGGTGCCCGTGCGCCCGAAAACGTATGCAGCGCCTGCATTTCCACTAAGGGTGTCTTCTCGGAATGCCCCGATAATGGCATAATTCCCCCATATTGCTACGGAAACGCCGAAGTAGTCAGATGCCTCCGCATCGGGGGCAACTATCTTGTATCCTAATAAATCCCAACTGTCAAGACCTTTGCGATTGAAGATATAGGCGGCTCCGGCATCGCTTCCCCAGGTGTCCTCATAGTATGCCCCAACAATTGCATAGCTGCCGCTGATAGATACAGTAGTGCCGAAGTAGTCGGTAGCATCAGGATCGGAAGCTACTATCTTGTATCCTGAACCCCAGCTGTTTGTATCTATGCGCCTGAAGATGTACGCAGACCCGGAATTGCTACCGCCGTCATCGTCTCCAAAGGCCCCAACAATTGCATAACTACCTGAAATCGACACAGAAGCGCCGAAGAAGTCCCAATCTGCCGCATCGGAAGCGACTATTTTTGTACCACTATCCCAACTATTTGTTCTGGTACGGTAGAATATGTAAGCGGCTCCAACAAAACTGTCGTAAAGGGTGTCTTTTTCATCCGCTCCCACAATTGCATAATCACCACTTATCGCCACAGAAACGCCGAAGTTGTCGCCAGCTGCGGCATCGGAAGCGACTATCTTTGTACCACTATCCCAACTATTTGTTCCAGTGCGGTAGAAAATGTAGGCGGCTCCTGCATCACTGCCTCTGGCGTCTTCCATAGGCGCCCCTACAATCGTATAATCCCCGCTTGTCCCTACACAATTGCCAAAAAGGTCATCAGCCCCCGCATCGGATGCCAACAGCTTTTGTATCTCGGTGGTATATTTTTTATTACCGTTTCCCGTAACAGTAAACGTATAGGGATTTTCATCGGAATCATCATTCGCGATGCTTACCATCGCTGTCTTTGCACCCACGCTCGTGGGACTAAAGGTAACTGTAAAGCTTTTGCTACCTCCTGCTGCAATCGGTGATGAAGGTTGGGTACCCACACTAAACTCAGAAGCATTGATCGATACCTTCGGGCTTTCAGTGAGATTCAAATCAGCTGTCCCAAGATTCTCAACAGTAAACGAAATTGCTGCACTGGATGAACCAACCGATACACTTCCAAAACCGTAGATCCCACTTCCAGATGGAATATCGGTCGTTCCCTGCTTCACATTGATTTCAGGCGCTGTTCCAGTTCCCGTAACAGTAAACGTATAGGGATTTTCATCGGAATCATCATTCGCGATGCTTACCATCGCTGTCTTTGCACCCACGCTCGTGGGACTAAAGGTAACTGTAAAGCTTTTGCTACCTCCTGCTGCAATCGGTGATGAAGGTTGGGTACCCACACTAAACTCAGAAGCATTGATCGATACCTTCGGGCTTTCAGTGAGATTCAAATCAGCTGTCCCAAGATTCTCAACAGTAAACGAAATTGCTGCACTGGATGAACCAACAACGACATCACCAAAATCATAACTGCCTGTAATCGAGGGAATATTAGTTGAGCTCTGTTTAATATTGATCTCAGGCACGGGAATACGGGTTCCGTTTCCCTCGATGGTAAAAACAAATGAGTTTTCATCCCACGGCGAACGCATCTAAATTCTATCCGAAGACGACTTTCTCAAGGTACTCG
>CAZQOY010000257.1:0-2600 GCA_964595095.1 uncultured bacterium
CAGCCGATTCGTAATCGGCAGGTCGGCGGTTCGATTCCGCCAGGTGGCTCGAAGCTCACTGCCCTCCTTACCTTGATGACAGCTCGCCCGCCCGTATCCCCCGCCGATGGCGGGGTATCCGGGAAAAGGGCCGGTGGACGGGGATCACCGAAACGGTAATCAAAAGGCACACGGCCAACTTCATGTATAAAACGGAACTTTTCTTTCAGTGAAAAATAAGGGTCCGGTTACGGTAGACCATAATCCGGTCTTCGATATGGGCCTTGACAGCCTTAGCCAGGACCTGTCGTTCGATGTCGCGCCCCATATTTTGCATATCTTGAATGCTGTGAGATGAATCGACGCGGATAGTCTCCTGTTCGATGATGAGCCCCATGTCCAGGTCCTTAGTGACATAGTGGCTGGTGGCGCCGATTATTTTTACGCCTTTCTCGTATGCCTGGTGATAGGCTTTTGCCCCAACGAAGGCCGGCAAGAAACCGTGGTGGACGTTGATGATTCTATTGGGGTAGGCCTCCAGAAGGACTGGCGTGAGTATTTGCATATAGCGGGCCAGCACCACAAAATCCACCTAGTGTTGCCGGAAAAGTTCAAGCGCTTTTTCTTCCGCCTCCTCCTTACGTTCCTTATCGACGGGGATATGGAAGTAGGGCGTCTTGAAATGGGCGGCAACCGGCTGCAGATCAGGATGATTGCTTACCACCAGGGCGATATCGGCATCCATTTCCCCGTACTGGTGTCGCAGGAAAAGATCATACAAACAATGGTCATGTTTGGAGACCATGATGGCCATTCGTTTGCGGCTATCGGAATAACTGACCTCGCAGTCCATGCCAAACTTACCCGCTACTTGCGCAAAATCCTTTTCCAACTGTCGGCGGGAGGAAGTGACCTTGGATAGATTGAAATGCACTCGCATGAAGAAGCGGTCGTCCAGCTCTTCCTTGTACTGCCGGGACTCAATAATATTCCCACCGGCCTTGAAAATAAATTCTGAAACGCTGTAGACGATTCCTTCTATATCTTTGCAGTGGAGTTTAATGATTGCTGTTGCCATAGACTGTACCTCGTCAAAGGGATGTGAATCAGTTAGGTAAAAACTAAGAGAGATATTTTGCTGTTCCAAGGTTTTACTGAGCGACTTCCAGCACCTACCCCGCCCAGCTTGTAAGGTTGTGGTAAACCAGGTCCATCAAGCTGGTGCTGCTGAAATGAAGTGTCATGCTGAGCATGAGCCTGCCCTTAGCGAAGACGAAGGGAAGCATGGTGCTGCTGAGGTGAATTAGGGGCTTGAGGCTGGAGGCTTGCCCTGCTCCTTCGCCTGGATGGGTACCCAGCCGGCGATCCGGCGGTTGAGGAGCAGAAGCACACCGATGACCAGAGACCACTGGACAATACAGGTCATAACGCTGGAGGTGTTAAGCGGATTGTACCACTGATCTGGGGCGTATACGGTAGCTGAAAGCGACAGCCACCAGACCAGCAGCACGAGGGCCGCCGCCGGGACGAACCACCGGAGATTCCATTCCCACCAGCGCCCCAGCTGCCAGTCGTTGGGATCACCCAGGATCTCACCCTCACGCAATCGGCGGATACCATGCCGCAGCACGATGACTGCCACGAATGCGCCGGATATCATCAGCGCCACACCCCAGACGAAGTCCTGGTTGCTGAGGATATGCAGGTTCCTGGCTGAGGGGATGCCCAGCAGGTAGGTCAGTCCCACCACCAGACAGATGGCGCTCGGGCGCTTCAGGCCGGCATCAATGAACACGCGGGTGGGCAGCTCCAGCTGGGCAATGAGTGAAGAGAAGCCGGCTAAAGTCAGCCCGAGGAAAAAGATAACCGCCAACGGGCTGCCCAGGAACATGCGGGCGAACAGCTGCGGCATCCAGATAAAGGTCAGGCCGGTGGAGGCCGGTCCGCTGGTGCGCATGATTTCCAGCACCTGGGGTCGGTCCAGTCCCATCTCCGTCTGCAGGACGGCAAAGACGGTTCCGAAAACCATCATCGCTGCCAGCAGGGAGACGGTGTTATTCCCGATCCCGGTGAGGAAGGCGTTCTTCACCAGCCCGTGTTCGCGTCGCATGTAGGCGGCATAAGTGAGAAACAGTCCCCAACCGGCGCCGGTATCCCAGGCGTTCTGGGTCAGGGCCTCTAGCCAAATCCGTGGCCGGGCCAGCTGGTCCCATTGCGGTGTGAATAGGTAGGCCACGCCGTCCCAGGCTCCTGGTAGGGTGAGTGCCCTGACAAGAGATAGGAGCACCATGATCAGCAGGGCGGGGACCATCACCTTGTTGATGCGCTCGATGGACGCTACACCGCGCCAGATCGCCAGCCCACCCAGCACCATGACCAGCGCATGGAAAAGCAGCGGCCAGCCACCGCTCTGGTAGCTGTTCCAGACGGACATAGCCGCCTCCGTGGTCTGGGGCAGTGGTTTGATGAGCATCTGGATGAAGTAGAAAAGGCACCAGCCCACGATTACCGAGTAGAAAAAGGTGATCGCCATGGTCACGAAAGCCAAGAAAGCCCCCATCCACGCGAATTTGCGGCCCGCTGTCCGGACGAACGTGCCGATTACCCCCATCCGTGAGCCG
>CAZQOY010000258.1:0-2523 GCA_964595095.1 uncultured bacterium
CCGGCTCACGAAAATGGGCGTGGATATCGATGAAGCCGTGGGTGACAATGCAGCCGCGGGCATCTATCACCACAGCCTTATCAGACCTGGTCTCGCCCGGTTCCGCCAGCCGGCCGTCCTTGATTGCAATATCGTCCTTGCGAGACTTACGGGTGATGGGGTCGTAGAGAGTTCCTCCCTTGATGAGGACCTCGCGGGGCAGGGCTGCTGTAGTGCCCATCAGGTTTCCTCCTCAGGATGGAACGGCGGTTCAGCTTCACTTTGCCGAGGTCCCAGAAGATGGAATAGCACACTCATGCGTACTGCCACACCGTTGAGTACCTGATCCAGGATAATGGCTTGATCACTGTCAGCCACATCACTGTCGATTTCCACGCCCCGGTTCATCGGTCCGGGATGCAGGATGACTACTTCCTTCCTGTGTCGGGCGAGTCGCTCATTGGTGATGCCGAACCGGCTGCGATACTCACGTACCGACGGAATGATCCCGTTCGCCATACGCTCCCGCTGGATACGGAGTATATTCACCGCATCGGCCCAGGCCAGCACCTCGTCCACATCGCCGTTGACCGTCACCCCCAACTCGCTGATATAGGGGGGGATCAGATGGCCGGGACCGCAGACCATCACTTCCGCTCCCATGGTGATCAGGCCGAAGATGTTGGAGAGGGCCACCCGGCTGTGAGCAATATCGCCGATGATTCCCACCTTCAACCCTTTCAGGCGGCCGAATTTCTCCTGCAAGGACATCATATCCAGCAGTCCCTGGGTAGGGTGCTCGTGGGTACCGTCGCCGGCGTTGATGACCACTGCGTTCACAAATTGGCTCAGCTGCCTCGCAGCACCCGGCACCGGGTGGCGCAGGACCACCGCATCCATCTTCATGGCGTGAATGTTCTGGATAGTGTCCTTCAGTCCCTCGCCCTTGCTCAGGCTGGAGGCACCAGCGGTAAAGTTTGTAACATCCGCGCTGAGACGCTTCTCCGCCAGTTCAAAGGAGATGCGCGTGCGTGTGGAGTCCTCGAAAAAGAGGTTCACCACACTGATGCCGGTGAGCGTAGGCACCTTCTTAATGGGGCGCTCAAGCACCTCTCGGAAACTGAATCCTGTATTAAGCAGTACCTGAATGTCCTGCGCGGAGACACCTTCCAGGCCCAGAAGGTGGCGCAGGGAAATGGTGGGCTCGCTCACTTACCGTCCCGAAGGGATCCCTTTTCGGGGGAGGGATCCATTTAGACGCTGTATTCCATCAGGAGGACCTCATCCTTGCCGTCAACTTCGACCAGGTGGACGTGGATATGTTCGTTTTCCGATGTGGAATGATGCTGGCCTACGTAGTCGGCCTGAATGGGCAGTTCCCGGTGGCCACGGTCCACCAGTACCGCCAGTTCGATGGAGGCTGGCCGGCCGAAGTCCATGAGGTTGTTCATGGCTGCTCGAACCGTCCGCCCGGTGAACAGGACGTCGTCAACTAGAATGATGCGGAGGTCATCCACACCGAAGACAATCTGTGTGGGCCCCACCTGGGGCGACGGCAGCCGGGTCCGGAAATCGTCCCGGTGGAAGGTCACGTCCACGGTCCCGAATTTCACTTCCGCACCGCGGTGCCTGCGAATCAGGTCCACGGTACGCCTGGCCAGGAATTCACCCCGCCGCTGTATCCCGACTATAGCCAGGGTGTCAAGGTTCTGATGCCGCTCCATGATTTCATGGGCCAGGCGGGCGAGGGTCCGCTCCATGGCGGCGGCATCCATGAGTATGGCTTTAACCTTCCTCATTAGCCGCTGTTCATAGGTAAAAGAAAACCTCCAAACGGAGGTTCACAAAAGGAAATGCCGCGGACCATGATAGCCCTTGAGGCATTTTTCAGCGTTATCAGGCTGCTCACTTCAAAGGTTTAAGTTAGGCAGGCTGAGTTTCGGATAACAGGATAATATACTTCGTCCCCCAGATAGCCCTTAAATTAAGCGTACCTGATACGACGGTGCGGGGAACGGCACAAATATGCCGCCAGTGGGTACAAACGAAAATCAGTCATACAGTAGAAGGTGCAAATAATGGATCCCATAGTTAAAGGTGGTATCTCTATCGCACTCGGATATCTCCTTGGCGGCATTCTGCCGGGCTACTTCCTGGCCAGGGCCAGGGGCTTTGATATCAGAAAGCGGGGCAGCGGCAACCCGGGGCTCTCGAATGTCGCCGATACCATGGGCTATCCGACTGCGGTAATGGCGGCCCTATATGACCTCGGCAAAGCCCCCCTGGCTATCTTCCTAGCCTGGGCGCTGGGGAATGAATGGTTGATATGCTATTTCGCGGGCCTCGCCGCCCTGGTCGGTCACCTGGCACCTTTCTACCTGAGGTTTCGGGGCGGGGAGGGAATGTCCACCGCGGTGGGAATCGCGTTCTGGTCCGTGGGAATGCTGCTACACATAAACGGACAGTTTGCCTATGTCTTCATCCCGGTAATGGCAGTGCTGCTGATCGTGTTTTTACTGCGCATGAACAGGGGGGCCGCCGAAG